>JAFZKV010000088.1 GCA_017551765.1 Bacteroidales bacterium | reverse complement strand
GGGCACATTCTGCAGCGTGAGCGGCGTGGAGGGCGCATCCTGCATCAGCGGCTCCCAACGCAGGTCGGCCGCCTTGTCGAGCGACACGACGGCTTCCACCTGCTGGTCAATACCCCTCAGCCAATAGCGCAACTCGGGGTTCAACTCCTCGGGGAAGGGGCTGTCGAACGAGTAGCCGAGCACAGGTCGCACACGGTCGTCGGCCGCCACCACCACAAAGCCCTCTTCGCCATTGACAAAGACATACATGTGAGGCAGTTCGCTGAACGAGCGCAGCTGCATGTCGGAGACTGGTTTTTGGTTCTCGGGATAGTACGAATTCCAGAAGTTGACAGCCACCCGACGGGCCATATCGGTCGTCACCGGGGCGGCAAACACGGCACCCATCGTGAGGGCGGCGATTACAAAAAGAGCAAGTTTCTTATTCATCTTGAATGTTGATTATTCGTGTGTTATTTATTGTTTTGGATGCCTTCGTTCAGCCACTTGACGAACTTCTGCACGTCGCGGTCGTACTTGTAGTTCTGCTCGGTGAGCACTTTGCCGTCGGCGTTGACGATGACATAGTAGGGCTGGGCGTTCATGTTGAATTCGGTCTTCTGGTAGTTGAGGTTCCTGCGGCCAAGGGTTTTCAGTACGTGTCCCTTGTCGTCGGTCACCCACTCTTCCTCGGGCAGCTGTATGGTGTTCTCGTCGGCATAGAGCGAGCACATAACAAACTCGTCGTTGAGCAGACGCTTCACTTCGGGGTCGGTCCATACGTAATGTTCCATCTCGCGGCAGTTGGCGCAGGTCTTGCCCGTGAAGTCAATGAAGACCGGCTTGCCCTGCTGACGGGCGTAGGCTTTTGCTTCGTCGAGGTCGAAGAAGGCCTCGAAGCCCAGCGGCACATGCAGCTTGTCGGCATACTTGCGGTCGGCAGGGAGCTTGCCCACTTGCAACGTATTGGCGCTGACGTTGGGGGTATTCTCCGAGACGATGCGCTCGATGTCGAATTCCTGGCTTGACTGCGGCGGCAGGAAGCCACTGAGGCCCTTCAGGGGAGCACCCCAGAGACCGGGAATCATCCAAACGACAAAGGCCAGGTCGGCAATGGCAAGGAAGAGGCGCAGGGTGCTGATTTCCTTCACCTCGTCGTCGCCCTTGAAGCGGAGCTTGCCGAGCAGGTAGAAGCCCAGCATGCCGAAGATGACAATCCAAAGGGCCAGGTAGATGTCGCGCGGCAGAAGGCCCCAATTGCAGTAGAGGTCGGCCATCTGCAGGAATTTCAAGCCAAAAGCCAGCTCGAGGAAGGCAAACGACACCTTGACGGTGTTGAGCCACGAGCCGCTCTTCATGTTCTTCAGCGCCTGCGGGAACATAGCCAGCAGCGTGAAGGGGGCGGCGAAGCCGATGCCGAAGCCCAGCATGGTGACAAGGCTCACCCAACGGTCGGTGCTGCTGGTGGTAAGGCCCACCAGGGCGGCGCCAAGGATGGGACCTGTGCAGCTGAAGGACACCAACACGGTGGTTAGGGCGATGAAGAACGGTGCCAGCCAGCCACCTTTGTCGGCCTGTTCGTCGCTGCTGTTGATCCACTTCTCGGGCATCTTGATTTCGAAGAGGCCGAAGAAGCTCAGCGCGAAGATGAAGAAGATAACGAAGAACAGCAGGTTGGGAATCCAATGGGTGCCGATGAAGTAGAGCGCCTCGGGGCCGAAGATAAGGGCCAGGATTGCACCCATGACGGCAAAGAGGAACACGATGGAGAAGCCGAACATCCATGCCTGGCGACGGTTCTTGCGCTTGTTGTCGCTGTTGTGCATGAAGAAGTTGACGGTCATCGGTATCATCGGGAAGACGCAGGGGGTGAACATGGTGAGGATGCCACCGAGGACGGCCAGCAGGAAGATGACCAGCAGGCTCTGCCCTTTCTTCTGGGTCGCAGGTTCTTCGGTTTTGGTGTCAATATTCGATACAGCGGCCACAGTGTCGGGTTGGTCGGCCACCTCGGTCACTTCGGCCAAAGCCAGCATATCGGCCGGGTCAATATCGTTCAATTCATCCAATTCATCAGCCTTTGCGCCGGACACCTTGAAGCTGAAGTCGTGATCCTCGGGGGCGATGCAACTGCCGTCGTTGCAAAGCTGATAGCTAACAATACCCTTGACGGTGAAGTCCTTTTCGCTGATGCGTTTCACCTTCTGGCGGAACAGTACAGTGCCGGTGAACGACTTGACCACACAGCCAAATATCTCGTCCATCTCCTCGTGCGGTTTGGGTTCCTGCACCTTGCCGACCAACTGATAGTCGCTGCTCGGCGTGAACTCGAAGACGATGGCCAGCGGCCCATTGGGGTCGGTGTATTGCGAATAGAGGTGCCATCCGGCATCCAGCTTGGCCTTGAACTCCAACACGGCCTCCGTGGCCGATGTCTCTTTGACGCTGTAGGTCCATTTCACGGGGTTGAGCGGCTGGGCAAACAAACCCATGCTCATCACAACGCCCATCAGGGCCAGCAACAGTTTCTTCATAGCTTTCTGTTATTTCAGGTTGAATTTGATTTTCTTTTCGCCACGCACCGTCAGCACACCTACCGTATACATGCCCTTGGCCATACGGTTAATTTTGATTTGCTGATTGTTGCGGTAGTTGGTCACCGTCTTTACCACCTTGCCGTTCTTGTCGGTGAAGGTCACCGTGGCCGAAGGGCTCTCGATGGTGATGGTGATGTAGCCCTCGCTCAGGTGGGGGTTGATGCGCACACGCTCTTCGCCTTGAGGCTGCTGCGTGGTTGTGCCGGTGCCCGCCTGCGGCTCCTTCGGCTGGGTGGCGGCCACCTCTTTGGCCGGCATCTGGAAGCCCGACAGCTTGGCCACACCTTTGCTGTCGCTGCCAAACCAGCAGTCGCCGTTCTTGCCCACAGTCACCTTGTAGATGTTGCCCGAAGGCAGCTGGCTGTTCTTGGAGGTGAAGGTCACCCAGCGATCCACACCGTCGAACACCGCCACACCGGCGCTGGTGGCAATCCACAGCAATCCTTCGCTATCAAACATGATGTCGTTCACCTGGTTGCCCGGCATCGGGCTGTTGGCTGTATTCCAAATGCGCCACTCTTCGCCGTCGAACGCGGCAAGGCCGTTGAGGGTGCCAAACCACTTGACGTTGTTCTTGTCGATGGCGATGGCCGGCACAATGTTGTCTGGCAAACCGGAATTGTCCACCGTATAGCTCACCCAGCGACGGTCGTTGTACACACTAACGCCGGCGTTGGTGGTGATCCACTTGCGGTTAGCACGGTCGACGGCCAGGTCGAGCACAAAGTCGCTCAGCAGGCCGCAGTCGTCGGGCGTATAGCGCTCCCAGGTATAGCCGTCGTAGCGCACAATGCCGCCCAGCGTGACCCCAATCCAGAACACACCGTCGTTGTCCTGCACAATCTCCTTGACAAACTTCATTTTCAGGCGGCGTGTCTCGGTGGTGTATTCCGTCCAATGGGTGCCGTCAAACTCGATGACGCCGTAGTCGTCCGTTCCAATCCACACCACACCACGCTTGTCGACCATCAGGCAGTTGACCGATTGGTTCTTGAGCTTCTCGTTGAACATGGCGTAATCCTGCCACACTCCGTTGTTGAGGCGGCAGAGGCCCTGATAGGTGCCCACCCACACACCTTTGCTGTCGGCTGCAATGGCGGAGATATTGTTGCCGCCGATGTCCGAATTGCGGGTATTGTAGAGTGTCCAGGTGCCGTTGTTCTGCGCCCATGCGGTGGAAGCCACCAGCATCAGCAACATTGCTGTCAATGTATGTTTCATCATGTCTTGTGTTTCTCTTTCTTAGCTGCGGGGAATAATATATTGTTCAGTATCAGCCTATAGCCAGCCGAATTGGGATACAGCGACAGGTCGGTCGGCGGGTCGCCGATAAAGTGGCGATAGTCCTCGGGGTCGTGTCCGCCGAGGAACGTCCAGGTGCCTTTGCCATACTCGCCGTGCAGATAGCGCACCTCGCCGAGTTCCTTGTTCTCGGCCAGGATGACACAGCTGCTCTTCACCAGCTCGCGACGGAAGGCGGTCGTCTGTCCCATAAAACCATGCACCACGCGGGTGTGGTTCTGCGTCAGCATCGTGGGCACCCAATCCCACTTGGCCGAGAAGTCGAAAAGCACGAAAAAGTCGTTCTTTTCGTTCACGACCTTTTGACGCGCACGGTCGTCGATGTCGATGGTCGATATCTCGTACTCCGTCGGATTGGTACTGATCCGGAAATCTTTAAAGGCAAAGCATTTGCTGTAATCCAGCATCGACTGCGCATTGGGCTGCATCGGGTCGCCGTCGAACATCACATCGCAGATATCCACCCCTTCGGCCGCCAGCGCCACATCGTAGCTGTCCGGAGCCGAGCACATGGCGAACAGGAAGCCGCCGCCCATCACAAAGGCCCTGATTTTGTGCGCTACCGCCAGCTTCAGGTGACTCACCTTGCTGAAGCCCAGCTTGGAGGCCATCGCCTCCTGGAGGCGCACATCCTCGATATACCACTGCTGGTTGCGGTAGTTGCCCCAGAACTTGCCATACTGCCCCGTGAAGTCCTCATGGTGCAGATGCAGCCAATCGTAACCCGGCAGCACGCCGGCCATCACCTCTTCGTCGTAAACCACATCGTAGGGTATCTCGGCATAGGTGAGCACCAGCGTGACGGCATCGTCCCACGGCAGCTTGTTTTTGGGCGAATAGACGGCAATCCGCGGGGCCTTCTGCAACTTCACGGCATCCATATTCACCCCGGGGTCGGCGATGTGGCTCAGGATGGCACTCGACTGCCCGTCGGCAATCACCTCGCAGGTAACGCCCCGCAAGCGGCATTCACGCTCGATGCCTTCGGCATACTTGGTCATGAAGGTGCCTCCACGATAGTTGAGCAGCCACGTCACCTCGGCCTCGCGCTGCAAGGTCCAATAGGCTACCCCATAGGCCTTCAGGTGGTTCTTCTGCACCTCGTCCATCGGGATGAGCAAATAACTCGCCTGCGCATGCGCGTATAAAAAAAGAAAGAATACAAGCAACCCCATGCACCTCAAACATGGAACGACTTTGCCCGTATATTTTCTTTTACTTTTCACTTTTTACTTTTCACCTTATAGTGCGGATAGGGGGACTCGAACCCCCACTCCTCTCGGAACCAGATCCTAAGTCTGACGCGGCTACCGATTACGCCATATCCGCAGTTTTTCCTCTCGTGTTCACTCCTGTTTTCCAGCACCCTACGCAAAAAAACAACTTTTCCGGCACTCAAAAACGGGTGCAAAGATACGCATTTTTTTTCATTCACGCGCACACAGGTCACCTTTTTAAGAATTTTTGCAGGTATTTTGGACAAAGGCATACTAAATATAACAGAAACGAGTTATTCACTTATAACCGCAATGACAATGAAAGCCACACACCTGCTGCCGCTCCTGCTCATGATGCTCCTCCCCGCGCTCTGCGCCGGACAAGTGGAATTGAAGGAGGCGCCTATGATTGCGCTCAAAGGACCCCAACGGCTCTCACGCATCAAAGCAGTGCCTGTCGACACCATCCAGCGCCCTGTTGTCAGCAAAGGCCACTACACCTATGCTGTGGTCATCGACGGCGACACCATCCCCCTCTACCAGATGCGCGAGGTGCAGGTCTACGCCAGCGGCATGCTGCTTACCCCCAAAGAAATACGCCAGAACCAGAAGCTCATCCGCAACGTGCGCCTCATGCTGCCCTACGCCCAGGAAGGCAGGCGTCGCCTCGACGCACTCGAACTGCAGATTGCCGCCCTGCCCAAAAAGGACCGCAAGAAAGCCATCAAAGACGCTGAGACACAGCTGCTCAACGACTACAAGGGCGAAATCTCCAACTACACCTTCTCGCAGGGTCTTGTGCTCATCAAGCTGATTGACCGCGAAACCAACCGCTCGGCCTACAAGATTGTGGGCGAACTGCGTGGCTCGCTGCGTGCAGGCCTCTACCAAACCCTTGCCAAACTCTTCGGCTACAACCTCAAGGAGACCTTCGACCCCAAACACGACAAGAAAGACGACCTCATCGACCGCATTTGCATCTCCATCGAACGAGGCCAAATATAACCCCATGAAAGCCTATTGCCACCTGAGCGCCGTACCCGTGCGCGCCGAAGCCTCCGACCGGGCCGAAATGGTCAACCAACTGCTCCTCGGCGACACCGCCGAAGTGCTTGAGCAACAACCCAAATGGAGCCTCCTGCAGGGACACTATGACGGCTACCGCGGCTGGGTCGACAACAAACAGTTCATCCCCTTCAGCACCGCCGCCGACCTCGCCGAACGGCTCTTCCTCGACACTCCCTACCTCTGGGGCGGCCGCTCCACCGGCGGCATTGACTGCTCCGGCCTCACGCAGGTGTGCTTCAAGGCCTTGGGCATCTGGCTGCCGCGCGACGCCTCGCAGCAAGCCACCGTCGGCAACGAGGTGTGCCTGTGCGATGTGCAGCGCGACGACCTCGCCTTCTTCACTTCCGCCAACAATCAAACAATCAAACAATCAAGCAATCAGGCAGTCAAGATAACGCATGTGGGCATCTGCCTCGGCGACGGACGCATCATCCACGCCTCAGGACAGGTGCGCATCGACACCCTTGATTCCCAGGGCATATACAACGAAAAAGCGCATGCCTACTCGCATGCGCTCCTTTCTATCCGCAGGGTGACAGCTTAGCTGCACACCACCCTCTCAATCAGGTTTCTATGTAACCACGGCATGTAACCGACACCGCCGCGGTACTCATACATGCACACGTCGTCGGTCGTCACCAGGTTCTTTCTGCGCAGCAGCGCCTCCTCGTCGGCAAACAGACGGCCTTCCTCGATGAAGTCGGCCACCGACAACTCGCCCTCCACCGGCTCGATACAGAGCACCAGACGCAGATGCTGCAACTGCGCGAAGATGAGGCGGAAATGCTGATACACCTCGCGGTTTTCCACCACCAGCACCCTCACATCGCCCAGCAGCGAAAGGTACTGCTCGGCCGTCAGGTTGGTGTCGAGCAATATCGGCGTGGCCCCTATCTGCATAATACCCAGATTGATATAGGCGCACTCGACGCGTGCGTCGCATACGATGCCCACCCCTTCGCCACGTCGCACCTGGCGGTGCAGCAGCGCATAGCTCAGCCACTCGCTGCGGCGACGCAGATGCTCACGCTTCACCTCGCGACGGGTCACGGGTGCCTTGTGGTCGATAAAACGCACATAGCGCATCATCAGCTCGCGGTCGTCGAGCAGGTCAAACATTCGGGTCGGTCTTTCGTTTGTTCTCATATCCAAAGATGTTTTTCGTTCGATTTCGGATGCAAAAATACACCCATTTTTCATCCCAGAAACCAAAATGTGTCATCCATTTCACCAAAGTGCCCAAAACAGCCGTTTTGGTGCCAAAATTGCTATTTTCAGGGATAAAATTACAGAATTTTCATTTATCCCACCCGTCTTGACGCCGAAAAACAACCCTATTTTCATCACAAAACAGCCAAGAAATAACAAATACCCCCACCCCTACTTACCAGCCACCGACCACCAGCCACCAACCACCCATTTATGTCGTACGCGACATATTCGTATCATGCACGTACATACACCGTGTTTTCTCCGACTGCAGTCGGACATCAGTCGGAGTTGACTCGGACTTGAGTCGGACCACAATCGGAGGTAGTCCGTAGTGATACGGATGGCAAAACGTCATTTTATTAGTTCATAATATGATTATTAGCATTAACAGTTGCCGCCTTCCCTTGTTTTTATCCGACAAAGGAGCTTTCTGGGGGTGTTTTGGAGGTCGAACCGACTACCGACTACCGGCCACCGACCACCCATTTACATCGTGCACGACCTATTTTTATCACCGCTTTTTACCTCCCCGCCTCCGGCGGTAATCCTGTAAATCTAATAAATATTATCTCGGGATTTATGGATTACACGTATCGGGGAAAATAAAGATTTTGCCGCGTCGGAAAAAGTGCGTATCTTTGCACTTTAAAATATTTATATCAAATAATCAAGCAATCAAGCAATCAAGCATTTATACAATATGGCAGAACTGACTGAGCAAGAACAAATACGCCGCAATTCGCTGGCCGAGTTGAAGAATCTGGGCATCAACCCCTACCCCGCTGCCCTCTATGAGGTGAACGCCAAGAGCAGCGAAATCCTCGAGCAATTCCCAAAAGACAACACACTCTTCCAGAACGTGAGCATCGCCGGCCGCATCATGAGCCGCCGCATCATGGGCGCCGCCTCGTTCGTGGAGTTGCAGGATTCCTTTGGCCGCATCCAGCTCTATATCAAGCGCGACGAGATATGCCCCGACGAGGACAAGACCCTCTACAACACCGTCTTCAAGCGCCTCTTGGACATCGGCGACATCATCGGCGTGACCGGCTATGTCTTCGTGACCCAGATGGGCGAGACCTCCATCCATGTGAAGAGCCTCACCGTGCTCAGC
>JAFZKV010000087.1 GCA_017551765.1 Bacteroidales bacterium | reverse complement strand
GAACCGCTACTGCACCGCCCTGAGCTCCCTCACCAGCGGCCGCGGTACCTTCACCATGACCTTCAGCAGCTACGAGCTCGTCCCCGCCGACGTCCAGCAGGCCCTCCTCAAAGCCTACGAGGAAGCCGCCGCCGAGGAAGAATAAGCAGAATGTTTTTTCTCAACCCAAAGAGGTACATTCATTGGATGTACCTCTTTTTTGGTACAATATTATTGTAGTCAATACGTTATTGTGAAAAATCAACATAGATGACAAAGATTGCAAATTACTTTATGACAGCGCTGGCAGTGGCGCTGTTTGCCGCCTGCGGCACGAAACCGACCCATCCGCAAGTGGAGGGCCACTACACCTACGAGCATGCGTTCAACTATGATTATCAAGGGAACCACTTTGATGTGAGCGAGACAGGCACGATGGACTTCTATGCCGACGGCACAGGCCTCGACTCGGCGCAACAGGTGTATACCGTCACACGGCCCGAAGGAGATACAATAATCTACGTATTTGACTACGTCAGTCCCAGCCGCTGGAGCGTCTCTGCCGATACTTTCTTTTTCGCAGGCATCAAGGAGAGCTTTCGCATGAGGCCCGACAAAGAAGATATGTTATCGCAGGAGATTGTCAAACTCGTAAGTGGCAGCATCGACTACCAATACAAGTTCCACCTCGACACGCTGACGGCCGACAAGCTGCAGTGGAGCTTCACCTACCGCGACGGTCACAGCGACACCTGGGAGTTCTTCCGTCGATAGGTCGCCGCTATACAATCAGGTCCGCGAGGGTGCCTTTGGCGGCGCGGAGTAGGTCGGCAGGCGCGAGGCGGAATTGGAGGCCGCGCTGGCCGGCACTGCAGTAGACGGTGTCGTAATCCATGAGGGTCGTGTGAAACCAGGTGGGTAGCGCTTTCTTCATGCCGACGGGCGAGCAGCCGCCACGGATATAACCCGTCAGTGGCAACAGCTCCTTCACGTGGATCATCTCCACCTTTTTGTTGCCTGTCACCTTGGCGGCTTTCTTGAGGTCCACCTCCTCTGCCCCCGGGATGACGCAGACGAACAGGCCCGTCCGGTCGCCCCGCAGCACCAGCGTCTTGAAGATACGCTCGATGGGTTCGCCCAACACCTCGGCGGTATGCTCTGCCCCGAGATGCTCCTCGTCCACTTCGTAGGGGATGAGGTCGTAGGCAATCTTCAGTTGGTCGAGCAGCCGTGCCGCGTTGGTTTTATGTGTGCTTTTCATTATTTACTGACTTATAATTTTAAATGCCGCCGTGCCGGTGGACGTTGTGGCGCGGAGGAGGAAGACCCCTCGCCAGGGGAGCTCCAGCACGACGGGGTGGCCGTCGGTGGCGACGCTCTCTACCAGACGGCCGTCGAGGGTGTAGAGCCTCAGTTCGGCAGGCCTGTTGTCGGCGACGGTCACCGTGCACCGCCCCTTGGCGGGGTTGGGCAAGAGGGTGATTGCTTGATTGCCTGATTGTCTGATTGCTTGAATGGCGGCGGTGTCGATGACATAGACGGTGACCGAGCTGCGGGGACCGACGCAGAGGAGGGTGTCGTCTTGGTAGTGCTCTTCGAGGTAGTAGGTAGTGGTGTCATACAGCGTCGGCGTGGTGAAGGTGTTGCCGACGGCGATGGCTTGGGTGGCGGTGTCGGAGTCGTACCAATGGACCTCGTTATGCGAGAGTGTCACAAGGGTGGCCTGCATCCCGGCAAGGATGTATTGGTCGTAGGCCACCGGCGCTGCCGTCTGGCGTAGCAGCTGCACGTCGTGCCTGATGCCCACCCCGGGACGGGTGGTGACGGTGAAGGTGGCCGTCTGGTAGCAAGGGGCGGAGACCTCCACGGTATAGGTGCCGGCCATGATGGGACGGTGATAGACGCCCAGCGGCAGGTGAGAGAAGACTTCGGAATGGAAATAGTCGTGGTCGACGACCTTGATCATCGCCTCCACCGGCTCACCGGTAACGGCGTCGGTCACCGTGCCCCAGAATCCATAGCTGCTCTCCACGGCGTAGCTCAGCAGGGCGTCCTTGCTCTTGTCCCAGAAGGTGGGCAGCACCGTTGTGTCTGTAATCACCGATTGGTAGCTCATTTCTATGGTCACCTCGCGGCAGCGCTGGTAGTAGGTCATGTAGTCCTGCCGGCTGCCGACGACAGGGCTCCAGTCGGCCCCCTCGATGACCGAACGTCCGCGGTAGTCGCCGTAGAGATAGGCGGTGTCGACGGCTTGACACAGCGATGCGTAGTTCTGTCCCGTGTAGCGGAACCAGTCGGCATCGGCATGCGAGCGCTGTGCTGTCGTCCATGCATCCCACGGATAGTTCACTATCTCAGCACCGCAGTGGAAGTTGACCGACATGACGAAATGCCGCGGGGTGACCCAGTCGATGATGGCCTGCGTCTCGGGTTGGATGTTGGCAGCCCCCTCTATACCTGGCAGGTATGGGTAGTTGCGGTTGAGTTGCACGTCATTGTAGTTGTGATAGGTGGAATGGATGTTGTCTTTCAATATCAGGTCGTTGGTTAGATGGTAGGTGCCGTCGGGGTTCTCGAGCGGACAGATATAAAGGTCCACGCTGTCGAGCAACCGCTGCACGGCGCTGTCGGTGGTGGCGTTGTTCAGGATATAGTCGGCCAGGCGGAGCATCGTATAGTAGCACACCACCTCCCAGCCGTGCATCGTCGAGGAGTAGAGGAAGGCTGGCTTCGTGGTGGGCTGTCCCAGCGTGTTGCTGATGTGGATGGCGAAGATGGAATGGTGCAGGTCGGGATGCGGCGTGGAGTCGAGGATGGTGTCAATCTGGCAGAGGGTGGGGAAGGAGTCCTGGAAGTATTGCAACAGTTGGGTGTACACCTCGTAGGTCGGGTACTTGTTCCAGCGCAGCATCTCCTCCAGCGTGGTGGCCATATGGTCGCTGCTGATATCTTTAGTGATTGTGTGATTGCGTGATTGCGTGAATGTTTGAGTGAGTGATGAATCTGGATGATGCTGACGATAATTTTCACTTTTCACTTTTCCATTTTCAATTCTAACTCGGCCACGGATGGTGAGGTCGTCGAGGCAGAACATATATTGGTCGTGCGACACGCAATGGATGGCCACATAGCGGGCCTGTGCCGGCACCGTGAAGGTGTATTCTGTCCAGACGGCGGTCGATGTCAGCGTGTCGCAATGCAAGGGGATGAAGCTGGCGGCAGCGGCAGTGGTGAGCGAATAGGCCACCACGAATTTTTCGTCGGGGAAACGGTCGGCGAAACTGCGGGCGTAGAAGGAGAAGGTGAATGGTTCAGAGAAGTCCAACAGGGGACTCACTATCCAGTCGTCGTTGGCCCTGTCTGTATGGTAAGGGCTTCCAAAGAACCGGTGGCCCGAATGGGCCGTAACGTTATAGTAATTTCCGACGAGCAGGTAGTCGTCCAGCACCACAAAGGCCATTGGCGACCCCTCGTTGGGGAAATCCAGCAGGTTGAAAGTGGCCGTGGAGGCCGCGTCGCCGTCGATATAGCTCCACCCCACTGTCCCCGGCGAATTGACGGCGCCAAACTGGTGCCCTTCCACATCGTCGAATATCACCACCTCATCGGTGCTGGAGGTGCTGTCTGACGGCGGAGTTACAATGATGCCCAGGGGCAAACTGATGTCGTCAATCCACACGCAGTCGGAACCGCGGCTTTTCGTCTGGTTCTTCGTGTAGCAGAACTTCAGTGTGTGGAAACCCGCAGAGATGGGACATAGGAACTCGCTCCAGTCGACATATCCTGCCAGCGAGTCGCGCAACTCGCCGTCGAGCCAGAAGAGGAAACCGCCGCTCCCCTCGGCCGAGAAGACCTTGCGGTAGTAGGAGAGGGTGCCCGTGTCCGTCAGGTATACCGCCAGCTGCAGCACCGACTCGGTGTTCAGCGTGTAGTAGTTGCCGCTGCGGGCGCAGTAGCGGCCGCTGTAAGCCCCCTCGCTGGTCACCTCCCAACGGTACTGCGTACCTGGACGCTCCCATGCCAGCCCCGTGAAGTCGCCACTCTCCCAGCCCTCCGCTATCGACGGAGCCACCTGCGCCGACAGGGGAAGTGCCACCGCCGCCGTCATCAGAACCACCAACAGAATCCTTTTCATAAATCCTAATCTCCCGTTAAATTCACGCTGCAAAGGTACGCATTATTTCTTATACGATTTTATTGGCTTACAATCTTGTAGGCTGTTGTGCCGGTGGACGTTGTGGCGCGGAGGAGGAAGACCCCTCGCCAGGGGAGCTCCAGCACGACGGGTTGGCCGTCGGTGGCTATGCTCTCTACCAGGCGGCCGTCGAGGGTGTAGAGCCTCAAGTCGGCAGGCCTGTTGTCGGCAACGGTCACCGTGCACCGCCCCTTGGCGGGGTTGGGCGCGACTGTGATTGCTTGATTGCCTGATTGCTTGATTGCTTGAATGGTGACGGTGGTGGTGTCGGTGATGGTGGTGTCGACGACGGTGGTGTCGGCAAGGGTGGTGAACCACAGGGTGCTCCAATCGCCGTAGACGGTGTCGGTGCAGAGGGAGCGGACACGGACGTCGTAGGTGGTGTTGGGTTCAAGGTCGCTGAGGAGGAGTGGCGGGTTGAGGACGGTGAGGGCTGTGCCGCTGCCGAGGGTGAAGCCCTCGAGGCCGTACTCTATCGCGAAGCTGTCGACGGCGTCGGTGACGCTCCAATCCAGCAAGGCCTCGTGGATGTCGGGCACGGCCGAGAGGCTTGTAACGTCGGCGCAGGTGTCGGGTGCCGGCCACAGCATCAGGTTGTCCAGACAGAGGTAGGAGCCCTGTTGGCGGTTGCTGCTGGCCGAGGAGAAGAGAAGGATGACGAGCGAGTCGGGCTGCAGGTTGCCCAGCGGCATGTATTCCGCCTCGAAGGGGGTGTAGAGGTTGGTGTCAGTCAGCGCGAGGTTCATGCCGCCACCCACGATGTTGCGCTGGTGGGTGGTGCTGTTGTAGCGTGTGCCCAGCAGCAGCACGCCGCCGTTGTCGCCCCCGACGGCCGAGTGGTATTTGTAGCTGCCCGTGAGCCGTCCCGGACGGAAGTCGCCGAGGGCGAGGCCGCCGGTGATGTATTCGTTGACGTCGGCAGCGAGAAGTGTGGGCAGCATGGAGAGGAGGTCGCCCGAACCGGACATGAGGCTATAGAGGAGGGGGATGAACGAGCTGATGTTGATGGCGCCGGTCGAGAGGATGGAGGGGATGACCTGCTGGGTGAGCGAGGTGTCGAGGTAGTCGCCGGCAAGGGAGAGCACGGTGGGGTTGATGATGTCGTCAAGCATGAAGGTCTGCAGCTTCACCGCCTTGTTGCCGTCGGGCACCGTTCCCGTTTCTGGTGTGGCTTTGATGAGGGGGACGGAGGTGTTGATGTTGACATTCATCCCCATGTAGGAGACGGTTTGGTTGACGGGATAGGAGGGGTAATCCCAGACGCTCGGGGTGGAGAAGGCGTCGTAGACCGATATGGGCATGAAAATCACCGTCACGCTGTAGCCAGAGTGGTCGCTCCACTGCTCGAAGCTGCCGTTGGGCACGGTCATGGGCACCTGGGCGCGAAGGCCCGTGAGGACAAGGCCCAAAAGGAAAAGTGTGATGCTTTTTTTCATATCGCTTTCAGTTTCTTGTAGTGTATGCGGTGCGGTGTGTCGTCACCGAGACGCTTCTTGCGGTTCTCCTCATATTCGGTGTAGCCGCCCTCGAAGAAGTAGACCTGCGAGTCGCCTTCGAAGGCGAGGATATGGGTGCAGATGCGGTCGAGGAACCAACGGTCGTGGCTGATGACCACGGCGCAGCCGGCGAAGTTCTCCAAGCCCTCCTCCAGGGCACGCATGGTGTTGACGTCGATGTCGTTGGTGGGCTCGTCGAGCAGAAGCACGTTGGCTTCGCTCTTGAGGGTGAGGGCCAGGTGCAGACGGTTGCGCTCGCCGCCGCTGAGCACACCCACCTTCTTGCTCTGGTCGGTGCCGCTGAAGTTGAAGCGTGATATGTAGGCACGTGAATTGATGAGGCGGCCACCGACTTGCAGGTTCTCGTTGCCGCCGCTGATCATCTCGTAGACGCTCTTCTCGGGGTCTATCTCGGCGTGCTGCTGGTCGATGTAGCCAATCTTGACCGTCTCGCCCACCTCGAAGGTGCCGCTGTCGGGCTTCTCCAAACCCATGATGAGGCGGAAGAGGGTGGTCTTGCCGCAGCCGTTGGGACCGATGACGCCCACGATGCCGGCAGGCGGCAGCGAGAAGGTGAGGTTTTCATAGAGCAACTTGTCGCCGTAGGCCTTGCTAACACCGTTTACCTCTAATACCTTGTTGCCCAAACGCGGGCCGTTGGGGATGAATATCTCGAGGTTCTGCTCCTTTTCTTTCACGTCTTCGTTGAGCAGGCGGTCGTAGGCGGCCAGACGGGCTTTGCCTTTGGCGTGACGCGCCTTGGGGGCCATGCGTACCCACTCCAACTCGCGTTGCAACGTCTTGCGGCGCTTGCTCTCCTGTTTCTCCTCCATCGCCAATCGGGCGGTTTTCTGCTCCAGCCAGCTGCTGTAGTTGCCCTTCCAGGGGATACCCTCGCCGCGGTCGAGTTCGAGTATCCAGCCCGCCACGTGGTCGAGGAAGTAGCGGTCGTGGGTCACCGCGATGACGGTGCCCTTGTATTGCTGCAGGTGCTGCTCCAGCCAATCGATGCTCTCGGCATCGAGGTGGTTGGTGGGCTCGTCGAGCAAGAGAATGTCGGGCTCCTGCAGCAGCAGACGGCAGAGGGCCACGCGGCGGCGTTCGCCGCCGCTGAGGTTCTTCACCAGCTGGTCCTCGTCGGGACAACGCAGGGCGTCCATCGCCCTCTCCAGCTTCTGGTCGAGGTTCCAGGCGTCATGGGCCTCCAGCAGCTCGGTCAGCTCGCCCTGCCGCTCGATGAGTTTGTCGAAGTCGGCGTCGGGCTCGGCGAAGGCGTTGTTCACCTCATCGTACTCTTTCAGCAGGTCGACGACCTCCTGCACGGCCTCCTGCACCACCTCCTTGACGGTCTTGCTGTCGTCCAGCTGCGGTTCCTGCTCGAGGTAACCGACCGAGTAGCCAGACGAGAAGACCACCTCGCCCTGATAGTCCTTGTCCACGCCGGCGATAATCTTCATCAGCGACGACTTGCCGCTGCCGTTGAGGCCGATGATGCCGATTTTGGCACCGTAAAAGAAACTGAGGTAGATGTCTTTCAGAATTTGGCGGCTGGGCGGAATGAGCTTGCCCACGCCTACCATCGAAAAGATAATCTTCTTGTCGTCTGCCATAATAATCAATATTTTAACCCATAACGTGAAATCTCGCAAAATATTGT
This sequence comes from Bacteroidales bacterium, assembly GCA_017551765.1. Taxonomy (GTDB): domain Bacteria; phylum Bacteroidota; class Bacteroidia; order Bacteroidales; family P3; genus Colimorpha. The sequence continues at coordinate 15,679 of JAFZKV010000087.1, read as the reverse complement.
CCGGCATCCTTGGTGGCAATATTCCGCCGCCTTTTACGTTATTTTCCGAAATGCTTAGAAAGATGATGGGACGTTGCAAAATATTGATTTTCGTATGGCTGCTGGCGTTGCCTGTGGCTGGCTCCGCACAGGAAGCGGCAAGCTTACTGGCGAAGAGGCTGCTGGGCAACGAGGTGCGCCACTTTGTTTTCTGTGGGATACCGGCCACCGAGGCTGTGGGCGACACCTTCTTCGTGGCTCCTTCGGTCGACGGCAAACATATCCTCATCGGTGGCAACAACGACATCAGCATGGCGGTGGGCTTGAACCACTATCTGCGCAAATATGCCAAGGTGCATGTCTCGTGGTTCAACACCGAGCCGCTGCAGCTGCCCAAGAAGTGGCCCCTGCCGCCCCGCAAGGAGGGCGGCCGCGCCTCGGTACCGCAACGCTTCTTCCTTAACTACTGCACCTACGGCTACACGATGGTGTGGTGGCAGTGGCCGCAATGGGAGCGCTTCATCGACTGGATGGCGCTCAACGGCATCACGATGCCGCTGGCGCTGACCGGTCAGGAGGCCGTGTGGCAGGAGGTGTGGCGCGAGATGGGGATGACCGACGACGAGATACGCGCCTACTTCTCAGGTCCTGCGCACCTTCCGTGGCACCGCATGGCCAACCTCGACGGCTTCGGAGGACCGCTGCCGCAGTCGTGGATTGACGGGCAGCGGGAGTTGCAGAAACAGATACTCGAGCGCGAGCGTGCCCTCGGGATGACGCCCGTACTGCCCGCCTTTGCGGGACATGTGCCGCAACGTATTGCGGAGACGCAGCCGCAAGCCGACATCCAGCGTCTTTCGCCCTGGTGCGGTTTTGAGCCTACCTGCTTCCTCAACTCCACCGACCCGCTCTTCGCCGACGTCCAGCGGCGCTACCTCGCCAAACAGGAGGCCCTCTACGGCACCGACCACATCTACGGTGTCGACCCCTTCAACGAGATGGATCCGCCCTCGTGGGAGCCCGACTACTTGGCGGCGGTGTCGGAGGGCATCTACCGCACCCTGCAGCAATCCGATCCAGAGGCACGCTGGTTGCAGATGAGTTGGGTCTTCTACTACAAGCGCAAGCAATGGACGCCCGAACGGCTCAAGGCCTACCTCACCGCTGTGCCGCAGGACAGCCTCGTGCTGCTCGACTACTTCTGCGAAAAGACCGAGGTCTGGCGACAGACGGAGGGTTTCTACGGCCAGCCCTTCATCTGGTGCTATCTGGGTAACTTCGGTGGCAATACCATGCTGGTGGGCGACCTCTACGCGATAGAGAAAAAGCTGAAGTCGGCCTTGCAGGAAGCCGACCGCAACCTGATGGGCGTCGGCTCCACGCTCGAAGGCTTCGACTGCAGCCCTCAGACCTACGAATTCCTCTTCGCCTCGGTGTGGGGCGTGTCGGCTGATGATTTCGTCGACCAATGGGCCGATATGCGCTACGGGAAAGAGAATGGGAATGTTCGTCAAGCCTGGCATCTGCTGGCCGACAGCGTCTACAAGGATTGGTCCTTTTATGGCCTCGGGACGCAGATGGTGGCGCGGCCCGACTTCGAGGGACATGGCACCTACTACACCAAGCCTTACTACTCCTACAACAACGACCGTCTGCTGGAGGCCATACGGCTGCTGATGGAGAAGCCGTCGGAGCGCTATGGATATGAATACGACCTCGTCAACCTCCTCTCGCAGTGGATGGGCAACCGCTTCATGGACCTCCGCAACGCCTTCACCGAGGCCTACAAGGCTGGCGACACCGCAGCCATGCAGCGCGCATACCGTGCTGCCGAACGACTGACGCTGGATGCCGACAGGTTGCTCTACTCCCTGGCCGAATTCAACTTCCACCATTGGATACACGATGCCCGCCGGTGGGGTAGCGACGACCTGCAGCTGCGCGACTACTACGAGACGCAGGCGCGTGTGCTCCTCACCGTCTGGGGAGGCCCCGTGCTCAACGACTACGCCAACCGCCTGTGGGGCGGCCTGCTGGAAGAATACTATTGGCAGCAGCGCTGGAAGCCCTTTTTCACGGGAGCGCTGGAGGCCCGCCGCAACGGCACCGATTTCGACGAAGAGACCTTCAAAAAACAACTCTCGGAGCGCGAGCAGGAATTCGCCTACAAGACCAGAATGTACCAAAGTAAACGGACCAAGAGAAAAAACATCCCCTTGTTGGAACAAGCCCAAACCATCCTGACCCGCATCTCACAAGGCTTCTACAACCCGTGATATTACATTATATTATATAGACCAACACCACCTTTTGTCGTGATAAAAGGTGGTGTTGGTGTGTCTTTAGTAATAAAAAATACAATAGAATAAGAATTGTATCTTACTCTACGAATTTTATGTCTTTGATGTTGAGTTGTATTTCGGTTTTTCCGCGCCAATAGTTTTCCTCGAGTTGGTAGCAGAGGTCGAAGAGGTCACCGTGGCGCATGCGTGCGAGGGCTTCGCCTTGCTGGAAGGCGATGGCAGGGTAGGGGGCGGTGCGCTCGGCAATGGGGATGGCGTAGAATTTGAGGTGGTTGCTGCCCACGATGCGGGCGCCGCCGGTGTCGACCAGCTCGCGGCTGACGAAGACAGGCACGTTGTTGTCGGGCCCGAAGGGGGCAAACTGCTTGAGGATGCGCAGGAACTTGGGAGTAATCTGTGAGAAGCCTATCTCAGCGTCGACCTCCACCTCGGGGATGACTTCCTCGGTGCCGATGTTGTCGCGCACCAGCTGCTCGAAGCGGTCGATGAAGGCGCGCATGTTCTCTTTGCGAAGGCTGACGCCTGCGGCACTTTTGTGGCCACCGAAGTGCTCTAGCAGGTCGGCACATTGTTCGAGGGCCTCGTGCACATCAAACTCTTTGAGCGACCGTGCGGAGCCGGTGATGAGTCCGTCGCTGCCTTCGGTGAAGACGATGGCGGGCTTGTTGTAGGCCTCCACTATGCGGCTGGCCACGATGCCCACCACGCCACGATGCCATGAGGGGTCGTAGAGCACCAGCGACTGCCGTCCCCGATAGAAGGGGTCGTTGTCGATGCGGCGCTTGGCTTCTTCGGTGGCGCTGGTGTCGAGGTCTTTGCGCTCGAGGTTGTAGGTGTTGATGTCGTCGGCCAGCTGGCGGGCGATGGCGGGGTCGTCGGTGAGCATGAGGCGCACGCTGTCGAAGGCCGAGCGGATGCGTCCGGCAGCGTTGATGCGGGGCCCCACAAGGAATACCAAATCGCTGATGGTGAGCTCTTTCTCGAAGTAGCCGTTCTTGCTCTTGTCCGGTGTGTCGGACAGGTCCGATGTGTCGGATTGGTCCGCTTTCCTGCGGTCGACATGGCCGTATTTGAGGATGGCCTCGATGCCCGGACGGGGTTTGGTGTTGAGCACGCGGAGGCCGAAGAAGGCCAGCACGCGGTTCTCGCCCATGATGGGCACGATGTCGCTGGCGATGGAAACGGCCACCAAGTCGAGGTATTTCAGAAGCTTGAGTTTCAGTTCTTCCTGCCGCTGGCGGCGCTGGTCGTCGAGCTGTTCGGGCATGTCGCACAGGCGCACACCAAGTTGCTGCTCAAGGTGGGCTTCCACAATCTTGAAGCCTATACCACAGCCGCTGAGCTCTTTATAGGGGTAGGGACAGTCAGCCTGCTTGGGGTCGAGCACGGCGACGGCGGAGGGCACCACGTCGCCCGGCAGGTGGTGGTCGCCAATGATGAAGCCGATGCCGTGTTGCGCGGCATAGGCCACCTCCTCGACAGCTTTGATGCCGCAGTCGAGGGCGATAATGAGTTTCACGCCTGTCTCGCGCGCGTAGTCGATGCCCTGATAGGAGATGCCGTAGCCCTCGCGTTCGCGGTCGGGGATGTAAAAATCTATATTGCGGTTCAACTCCTTGAGGTAGGAGTAAACCAGCGCTACGGCCGACGTCCCGTCGACGTCGTAGTCGCCGTAAACCATGATGCGTTCTCTGTTCTTGATGGCTTCGTTGATGCGGTCAATCGCCTGTCTCATTCCTTTCATGAGGAAGGGGTCGTGAATCTGGTCCAACCCCGGACGGAAGAACCGCCGCGCCTCCTCAAACGTCCTAACTCCCCGCTCTACGAGCAGTGTGGCGATGATTCGGTCAACGCCAAGCGATGCAGCAAGATTTTCAACAGTCTCTAAATCATGGTCTTGTCTAATAATCCAACGTTTTTCTTTCATATTTTTCTGGGTGTAAAAGTACGACTTTTTTCCGACATGAGAAAATTTTTTTTCAACAGCCTGTAGTAAATCGCCCTAACTCCCGTTGTTCGACGGTGGTCCGATGGCAGTTTAACGGTATTTCGACGTAAAAAAGCGTTGAAATACCGTTGAACTGCCGTTAAACAATTGTCGAAAGGCAGGTGTGAGCGAGTAACAGCATGGGTGCGAAATGGTTTTCAACAGGTAAGGTTGAGAACTTTATTTGTGGGGTCGGAGGAAAGAGTGTATCTTTGCAGCGTCAAAACAACCGTGGTCCGTCAGGTGCGGACAATAGGGAACCGTGTGAAAATCACGGGCTGACGCGCAACTGTAACATCCGTAAAGGTATGCGCAATATGTCATTGGAGCCGTCGGGGCTCCGAGAAGGCGTGCATGCCGGTGGTGAAGCCAGGAGACCTGCCAGGGTTGGAGAGAGAAGCTTTCGCGAATCAAAGCACATAACATAATGGAAACAAGTACATTCTCAATCACTAAACGTGACGGTCAGGCCGAGCGCTTTTCGCTCGACAAGATTATGAACGCCATCCTGAAGGCCTTCGACTCGGTGAAGGAGCCGGTCGACCTGGGGCGCCTGTCGAAGATCCTGGCGCACCTCGACATCCACAACGGCATCACCGTCGAGGAAATTCAGAACCAGGTGGAAGTGGCCCTGATGCAGGAGGGTTACTATGCTGTGGCCAAGAGTTTTATGCTCTATCGTCAGCAGCATACCGAAGACCGCGAGACGTTGGAGAAGCTGCACTTCCTGTCCGACTATGTGGATGCTGCCAACGCCGCCACCGGCAGCAAGTATGACGCCAACGCCAACGTGGAGCACAAGAACATAGCCACGCTGATTGGCGAGTTGCCCAAGTCGAATTTTATCCGCCTCAACCGCCGTCTGCTGACCGACCGCATCAAGCAGATGTACGGCAAGGAGATGGCCAACCGATATATCGACCTGTTGACGCACCACTTTATCTATAAGAATGACGAGACTTCGCTGGCCAATTACTGCGCCTCTATCACCATGTATCCCTGGCTGTTGGGCGGCACCACGAGCATTGGCGGCAACAGTACGGCGCCCACCAACCTCAAGTCCTACTGCGGCGGCTTCATCAACATGGTCTTCATGGTCAGCAGCATGCTCAGCGGCGCCTGTGCCACGCCCGAGTTCCTGATGTATCTCAACTACTTCATCCAGAAAGACTACGGCAAGGACTATTGGAAGGAGCCCGACCGCGTGGTCGACCTCAGCCTGAAGCAGAAGACGATGGACAAGGTCATCACCGACTGCTTCGAGCAGATTGTCTACTCGCTCAACCAGCCCACCGGTGCCCGCAACTATCAATCGGTGTTCTGGAACATCGCCTACTACGACCAGCCTTATTTCAAGAGCCTCTTTGGCGAGTTCCGCTTCCCCGACGGTAGCGAGCCCGACTGGGAGGGCCTCAAGTGGTTGCAGAAGCGTTTCATGCGCTGGTTCAACGCCGAGCGCACCAAGACGGTGCTCACCTTCCCCGTGGAGACGATGGCCCTGCTGTACGATAAGGATGGCCACTTCGTGGATCAGGAGATGGCCGAGTTCACCGCCGAGATGTATGCCGAAGGCCACTCGTTCTTCACCTATATCAGCGACAATGCCGACTCGCTCAGCAGCTGCTGCCGTCTGCGCAACGAAATCACCGACAACGGCTTCAGCTATACCCTTGGCGCCGGCGGTGTGAGCACGGGCAGCAAGAGCGTGCTCACCATCAACCTCAACCGTTGCATACAGTATGCCGTCAATAACGGCAAGGACTACAAGGAGTTCCTCACCGACATTATCGACCTCTGCCACAAGGTGCAGTTGGCCTACAACGAGAACCTCAAGGACCTGCAGGCCCACGGCATGCTGCCGCTGTTCGACGCCGGCTATATCAACATTGCACGTCAGTATCTCACCATCGGCGTCAACGGTTTGGTGGAAGCAGCCGAGTTTATGGGCATCCCCATCAACGACAATCCGCAGTACCGCGAGTTTGTGCAGACCATCCTCGGCCTGGTGGAGAAGAAGAACAAGGAGTACCGCACCAAGGAGGTGATGTTCAACTGCGAGATGATACCGGCCGAGAATGTGGGCGTGAAGCACGCCAAATGGGACCGTGAGGACGGCTACTTTGTGCCGCGCGACTGCTACAACAGCTACTTCTATATCGTTGAGGACAACAGCCTCACGGTGCTTGACAAGTTCCGCCTGCACGGAGCCCCCTACATCGAGCACCTCACCGGTGGCTCGGCGCTGCACTGCAACCTTGAGGAGCACCTCAGTCAGCCGCAGTACATGCAGTTGCTCGAGGTGGCCGCCAAGGAGGGATGCAACTACTTTACCTTCAACATTCCCAACACCATCTGCAACGAGTGTGGCCACATCGACAAGCGCTACCTGAAGGAGTGCCCCAAGTGCCACTCGAAGAATGTCGACTACCTGACCCGCGTCATCGGCTACCTGCGCCGCGTGTCCAACTTCAGCAAACCGCGTCAGGAAGAGGCCAGCCGCAGATATTATGCAAAGGAGCTGTGAACTGTAAGTTTTAAGTTTTAAGTGAGCTGCCGCGGCCAGCGTAGCTACTTAAAACTTACAGCTTAAAACTTAAAACTAAAAATAATGCTGAGATACGTCGACACAGACATCGTCTTCCAGGAGATACCCGACGAGGTGACGCTGGCCGTCAACCTCTCGGGGTGTCCCTGTCGCTGCCCGGGGTGCCACTCGAAGCACCTCTGGGGCGATGTCGGCGAGCCGTTGACTGCCGATGCGGTGGAGTGCATGCTCCATCACAGCCCCAGCGGCGTCACCTGTCTGAGCCTGATGGGTGGCGACGCGCAGCCCTCCGAGGTCAATGCGCTGGCCGGCAACCTGCGTCGTCGTTTCCCGCGGCTTCACCTGGCCTGGTGGAGCGGCCGCACACTGCTGTCGCCCGCCGTCTCGTTGTCCAACTTCGACTACATCAAGCTCGGCCCCTACCTGTCGCACCTCGGCCCCCTGAAGAGTCCGCGCACAAACCAGCGGCTCTACCGTGTGGACGGAGGCCACCTGAACGACATCACGTCGCGCTTCTGGAAAAACAACCCTGCTTCGCGTAATCATTGATTGTTCTCCCACCTGCGGCGTAATTATATTTCATTGGATTTCTGGATTTCCGCCGTAGGCGGGAGAATAAAAAAAGAGACGCATTTTTGCGTCTCTTACTGTGAGGTCGCTTCCGGATTTGAACCGGAGTAGCAGGTTTTGCAGACCTGTGCCTAGCCCCTCGGCCAAACGACCAAATCGGGTGCAAAAGTACGAACATTTTCCGAACCGACCAAATTATTTTGCAACAAAAAGCGCAACTGCCTGGTTCTTAGTTTCTATTTTGTACTTATACAGACACCTGCCCAAGGTGCAATCCATGAGCCTATGCTATCGGTCCGACTGTTTTTCGACTTTTCTGCGGCTGTTCTTTGGTCGTTCTTTGGAAAAAAGCAAAGAACGACCAAAGAACGACCGAAGAACGGGCAATGAACGGTGGTACCCAACACCGTCTTTTCGCCTACTGCTTACCAACAGTTCTTCAACAGTTCTTCAAGAAAAAGTTGAAGAACTGTTGAAGAACTGTTGTTGAATGGTTGAAGAACGGTCGGAGTCACCCGCCACGCTTAGGCGTGAGAATAAAAAAAAATTATGCGGTTTTAAATATTCTGCGTATCTTTGCACCATGAAATTCTACGTGAAAATTGTCCTCGTAGCGGCACTTGTGCTGCTTGCAGCCTGCCGGAAACAGGCCGAGGTGGACCCGCTCAAGCGGTCGGTCGTGGACGGGTTGAACAAGGAGGCTTTCGTCAACCGCTACCGCGACCCCGACAGTTGCATCGCGCTGTCGCAGCGTGCGTTGCGGTATGTCCAAGACTCGCTGCCCGAGTATGTCGACGGTGAACTGCGGGCCTACAACAACATAGCCTTCGCCTATTACCAGGTGAGCGACCGTGCCAACGCCTACCTTATGCTCGACCGAGTCGACAAGACCATAGGCCTGAGGCGCGAAGGGATGCGCAACGGCGACATCGAATGGGTGATACAGCAGTTGATACGTGCCCGCCTGCTGCAGCGCGACTGCCGCATCGCCGACTCCTACCGCCTGCTCTACAACATCGGGCGCAGCGGCGTGCTGGAGCGCAACCGCGACCACCTGCTCTACAACTACGCCCAGAGCGAGTACTACATCACCATGCTGGTGCTCAACTACCACTATCGCGACGGTCATGAGGCCGATGTGCGTACCCTGCTGGAGGAGGTGGAGGCGCAGCGCGGACGACTGAAGGTGGACTATGCGCAGGATATGGCGCTCAACTATGCGCTGGCCTACGGCTGGCAGAGTGCCGGCGAGAGCGACGTGGCCCTCGACTACTGCGACGAGAATTTCCGCCTGCTCGACTTGGGGCCCTCGGTCTTCTGTCCCTACCACTATGCCAACACGTTGCAGATGATGGCGTCGGCGCTGAAGAGCCTCCCAGGGTCGGTGCCGCCCGACAGTGTGCTGGCCCTCTACGACGCGGCCCGCGAGGTCTTCTTCGACTATGGCGACCCCTACCAGATGCTGGGCGGCACCATCTCGACAGCACGTTATGCGTTGCTGATCAGCGACACGCTGCGTGCCCACGAGGTGCTGAACGATTGGCGCGCGCTGCGGGGCACATGGGAGCCCTTCGCCGCCCCGAAGATGGAGTTGGGCTACTTCGATGTGCTGATACGCAGCCGCATAGCCCGCAACGCCGACGAGAACAGGCGCTGGTATGAACACTATGTGGAGCTGCAGGACCACATCAAGCAGAGCGAGCAGGAAGACTTCGTGCTGCAGCAGACGCTCAGTGCCGCCCGCAACCGCAGCCGCTGGACGACGCGCACCGCTATGGTGATGAGCGTACTGCTGGTGATACTGCTGGTGATGACCGTCCAGTTGGCGCTCAGCATCAGGCGTCTGCGGCGCGAGAAACGGCAGCTCGAGGCGGCCAAACGGCGCGATGTGGAGCGCATTGCCAACGTGGAGACCTGCCTCAGCGTGATGCGCCACGACGTGAGTCCCTTCATAGGCTACCTGCGCAGCCCCAGCCTCAGCCCCGAGTTGCGGAGCGAGGTGTTGGAGCAGCTGCTGCGCACCTTCGACAATATCAAGAATTGGACCAAGCTGTCTATCCCCTCGGGCTTGACTTTCAGTGCTTCGGTGTTCCCGTTGCAGGAGGTGCTGGACGAGGTGCGCGGTCAGGTCATCCGCCCGCATGCCGGCGTCAGCCTGCATTTCGAGCCTACCCGCTTGAAGGTCTACGGCGACCGCCTGCTGACGACCATCCTGCTGCGCAATCTGGTGACCAACGCCTTGCAGCACACCAGCACGGGAAGCGTGAGGGTGGAGAGCATGGAGCGGAGCGCAGAGAGCGGGGAACCGTTTGTGGAGATTGCGGTCAGCGATACAGGATGCGGCATGAGTGCCGAGCAGCGCGAGAGCCTCTTCAGGGCCGACCGTGAGGTGCAGGGCGAGCATGGCTTCGGCCTCATCCTCTGCCGCTACATCATCAAGAAGCACGACGACCTGACGCGGCGCGGCTGCAAGCTGTGGGTCGAGAGCGAGCTCGGCAAGGGCACGACGATGCACGTGCTGCTGGCAGCCCCCCTTAAACCTTAAACTGTAAACCTTAAACCCAAACAATGGACAACATCAGGGTGATGATGGTCGACGACGAGCCACTGATAAGAAAAGTCGTCAAAATGGAAATGAATTCTCGCGCCGTGGAAGTGGAGAGCGGCAACGAGGACGGCAGCGTGATGCGCCGTGTGGAGATGGTGGAGACCTTCCCTGACGGCCCGTCGCTGACGGCGGCCCTCGAGAACACCCCGCCGCCCGACTACCTGCTGGTCGACATGGAGTTCCAGGGCGAGCCTACCGGCGGCCTGCTCATCGCGCGCCGCATCCACGAACGCTATCCCGAGGTGAAAATCATCATCTTCTCGGGCCGTTTCGATGCGCCGCTGCCTGGCGAGGAGGACCGTCTGGGGCGCCTGCACGACATCGGACGCGTGGTGATGGAGGCCCTCAGCCTCGGCGCTTCAGCTTTCGTCAGCAAGAACGCCGTGGGCGGCTTCAGCATCGAGAACATCCTGCGCGCCATTGCCTGCCTCGAGCGTGGCGAGCGCTTCTACTTCAACTACCCCGTCATGCTCACCCTCAAGGAGGCCGCCGAGCGCTACTTCCGCATTGTGGCCAACCACGACCTCGACTTCAACCTCAGCGACAATGAGCGCCGCCTGCTGCTGCTCGAGGCCGCCGGCTGCACCGCCGCCGAGATATCGAACCAGCTGGGCGAGAGCGACAAGGCCATCCAGGAGCGCCAGAAGGACCTCTCGCGCCGCCTCGACATCGTCAACAAGAGCGCCGCACGTGTGGCCAAAGCCATCAGCCTCGGACTCATCAGCCCCGCCGACGTGCACTTCCTGCCGCGATTATAAAAAAAAGTGTATCTTTGCACCCGTCACCCACAGGTGTGCGCGAATGACAAGAGGTTGTGGGTGAGTGGTATATAAGAAAGTGAATATGATAAATATGATGAAAAAGAGTTTGTTGCTTCTGATGTCGGTGTTGCTGACGCTGCCCATGCTGGCAGGCACCCGTTCCGCGATGGCTGGCGACAGCAAAAGTGCCGGCGATACCCTCAGCTACTGCGGCGACCAGCCCCTCACCAATACTCTGGGCAACCACCACATCATTGATTGGGGCGTCATGTTCCCCGCCGACCAAGTGGCGGGTCGCAGCTACCTGAGCGAGGTGATGCTCTATGTGGAGCACACCGGCGAATACACCCTCAACGTGTGGCAGGGCGGCACCGCAGCCCCCGACACGCAGGTCTGCACCCAGACGGTGACCTTCGCCCCCGGGCAGACAGGTTGGCAGCGCATACTGCTTTTTGACCCCGTGGCCCTCGACAGCACGCAGAACCTCTGGGTTACCTTCTCGGCGCCGCAGCTGCTCTATCCCGCTGCCGCCTGCATCTACAGCGGGGACTCCAACAGCGATTGGATTTCGCTCGACGAAGGCACCACCTGGGGCCATCTGTCCGACTACAACTACAGTAACTCGTGGATGATACGCTGCATCACCTCGCAGACGCTGCCGCCACCCGTTGTCCGCATCAACGGCTACGACCAGGCGCCTGTGGGCGACAGCCTTCCCCTCACCGCCACAGCTACCACAGGCACCACCGTCACCTGGACGCTGCAGGGCATGACTCCCTCTTCGGAAACGGGCACCTCGGTGGCGGGCCTTTGGAATACCCCCGGTACCTACAACGTCATCGCCACCGCCACTGCCGCCAATGGTGTGGCGCGCGACACGCTGACCGTGCACGTGGTTGACTACACCCAGGGCGACACCGTCTCCTACTGCCTCGACCGTCCCGTCGTCGGCAGTGTGGGCTACAACGAAATCGGCATCAATTGGGGCATCATGCTCCCGTCGGCCTACCTCGCCAACCGCGACATCCTCAACAACGTGCTTCTCTATGTCATGGAGGGCGGCACCTACACGATGCGCATCTACCAGGGTGGCACCCAAACCCCTGGGCAACTCGTATACACCCATACCTACACTTTCGACTCCACGCAAACCGGCTGGTTCGGCTGCACACCCGACAGCCTCCTCCACATCAACACCGCGCAGAACCTCTGGGTAATCTTCTACCACCCCGACATCGTCTATCCCGCTATGGGCTGCAACTACATGGGAGACCCCAACAGCGATTGGCTCTCGGCCGACGGCACCAATTGGGACCACCTGAACAACGTGGCTCCCACGCTGCCCTACTCGTGGCTCATCCAATGCGTCACCTCCCATGAGGTGCTCTATACCGTCAACGTGCTCAGCGGCAACACCTCGATGGGCACCGTCAGCGGCGGCGGCACCTTCCCGTATGGCGCCTCTGTCTCCATCGAGGCCCAGCCCTATGACGGCTACCGCTTTGTGCGCTGGGACGACGGCAACACCGACAACCCACGCACCGTCACCGTCACCGGCAATGCCACCTACGTGGCACAGTTCGTCTCGCTCGACGGCATCGACGCCCCCGCCATCGAGCCCCTCATCCTCTATCCCAACCCCGCCAGCGAGTGGGTGAATATCAGTGTTGCGGAGCAGGGCGAGGTGAGCATCTTGGACGTCACCGGCCGCACCGTCCTTACCCAAGCCATCAGGCAATCAAGCGCTCAGGCAATCACTCTCGATGTCAGTACCCTGCCCGACGGCCTCTATTTCGTGAAGATGGGCACTCGTCACTCATCACTTATCATTCATCACTAACCGCCTAATCATTCATCACTCATCACTCATCGTTAAATTATGCGTTACGAAGTTGATTTTCTTGTGGTAGGCTCGGGTATCGCCGGCCTCAGTTTCGCCCTCAAGGTGGCCCCTTACGGCAAGGTGTGCATCCTCACCAAAGGTGACGCCAGCGAAGGCAGCACGCGCTATGCCCAGGGCGGCATCGCTGCGGTGATGTACGACTCGGACAGTTTCGACAAGCATATCCACGACACCCTGGTGGCCGGCGACGGCATCTGTGACCGCGAGGTGGTGGAGATGACCATCCGCGAGGCCCCCGACCGCATCCGCGAGCTGGTGCAGTACGGCGTTAACTTCGACCTTGACCGCAAAGGCGACAAGTTCGACTTGCATCGTGAAGGTGGCCACTCGGAGTTCCGCATCCTGCACCACAAGGACAACACCGGCGAGGAGATAGAGCGCGGCCTGCTCGAGGCCGCCCGTGCGCACCCCAATATCGAAATCAAGGAGCGGCAGTTCGCCATCGACATCATCACCCAGCACCACCTGGGGCAGCGTGTGACGAAGCACACGCCCGACATCGAGTGCTACGGCGTTTATGCCCTCGACTGCGACACCAACCGCATCGACACCTACCTGGCCAAGGTGACCCTCCTGGCCACCGGCGGCATGGGCAACGTCTACAGCACCACCACTACCCCCGTCATCAGCACCGGCGACGGTGTGGCTATGGTGCACCGTGCCCGCGGCGTGCTCAGCGATTTGGAGTTTATGCAGTTCCACCCCACCAGCCTCTACAACCCCGCCGAGAAGCCCGCCTTCCTCATCACCGAGGCCATGCGGGGTGCCGGCGCCATCCTCAAGGACCGCGACGGCAAGGAATTCATGCAGAAATACGACTCACGCCTCAGTCTCGCACCGCGCGACATCGTGGCCCGCGCCATCGACAACGAGATGAAACTCAGTGGCAAGGACTACCTCTACCTCGATGCCCGCGGCATCGGCAAGAAGCACCTCATCGAGGGCTTCCCCACCATCTACGCCAAGTGTCTCTCGATAGGCATCGACATCACGCGCGACATGATCCCCATCCGTCCTGCAGCCCACTACCAATGCGGCGGCATCAAGGTCGACCGCAACGGCGAGAGCTCCATCCACCACCTCTACGCCGCCGGCGAGTGCGCCTGCACAGGCCTGCACGGCGGCAACCGCCTGGCCAGCAACTCGCTGTTGGAGGCGGTGGTCTATGCGCATAATGCCGCCATGTCGGCCATTGAAAGAATTCATCACTCATCACTCATCACTCATCACTCAGAAGTGCCCGATTGGAACGCCGAGGGCATGGTGCTCAACGAGGAAATGGTGCTCATCACGCAGACCAAGAAAGAGCTGCAGGAGATTATGTGGAACTATGTAGGCATTGTACGCAGCGACCTGCGCCTGCAGCGCGCCTTCGACCGCCTGAACCTCATCTTCCGCGAGACCGAAGACCTCTACAACCGCAGCGTCCTCACCGAGCCCCTCAGCGAGCTGCGCAACCTCATCGCCTGTGCCTACCTCATCATCAAGATGGCCCGTGCCCGCCGCCAGAACGTCGGCCTCCATTACTCTCTTGATTTGGTGTAGAATATTTTTAAAAATATTTTTTGCATTTAAGATTATTTTGTATATTTGCCGAACTGATAATAAATAAATTATTCATCTAAAGTACTCAATATTATGAAAGTAAAAGAAATCATGGCTAACCTGGAGGCCAAACATCCGGGCGAAAACGAGTATTTGCAGGCTGTCCGCGAGGTTCTGGAAACCATCGAGGAAGAGTACAACAAACACCCCGAGTTCGAGGCTGCCAAGATCGTCGAGCGCATTGTGGAGCCCGACCGTATCTTCAAGTTCCGCGTTGTGTGGGTTGACGATAAGGGCAAGACCCAGGTCAACCTCGGCTACCGCGTGCAGTACAATGCCGCTCTCGGTGCCTACAAGGGCGGTCTCCGTTTCCACCCGAAGGTGAACGAGTCGATGCTGAAGTTCCTCGGCTTCGAGCAGATCTTCAAGAACAGCCTCACCATGCTGCCTCTCGGCGGTGGTAAGGGTGGTGCCGACTTCGACCCCATGGGCAAGAGCGACGCTGAGATCATGCGCTTCTGCCAGGCCTTCGTCTATGAGCTCTGGCGCAACATCGGTCCCGATCAGGACAGCCCCGCTGGTGACGTGGGTGTCGGCGGCCGCGAAATCGGTTACATGTACGGTATGTACAAGAAACTCGCCCGCGAGCACTCGACCGGCGCTCTGACCGGCAAGAGCTACGGCTGGGGTGGTTCCCTCATCCGTCCCGAGGCCACCGGCTTCGGCGCTGTCTACTATGTCGAGCGCATGGTGAAGCAGCAGGGTGACACCATGAAGGGCAAGAAGATTGCTCTCTCGGGCTTCGGTAACGTGGCTTGGGGTGCTGCCATCAAGGCCACCGAGCTGGGTGCCAAGGTCGTCGCCATCAGCGGCCCCGACGGTGTCTGCGAGATTCCCGCCGGTATCACCAAGAAGATGATCGACTACATGCTCGATATGCGCGCCAGCAACCGCAACAAGGTTGAGGATATGGCCACCAAGTTCCCGAAACTTGCCAAGTTCACTGCCGGCAAGAAGGCTTGGAGCGTGAAGTGCGACATCGCTATGCCTTGCGCCTTCCAGAACGAGCTCGACGAGAAGGATGCCAAGATGCTTCTCAAGAACGGCGTGAAGTATGTCGCCGAGGTTTCCAACATGGGTTGCCAGCCCGCCGCTATCGCCGCCATCCAGAAGGCCAAAGTGCCCTTCGGTCCTGGTAAGGCTGTCAACGCCGGTGGTGTTGCCACCTCTGGCCTCGAGATCTGCCAGAACGCTGAGCACCGCAACTGGACCGCTGAAGAGGTCGACAAGAACCTCCACACCATCATGAACAACATCTATGACATGTGCGTTGAGCACGGCAAGGAGAAAGACGGTACCATCAACTATGTGAAGGGTGCCAACATCGCCGGCTTCATGCGCGTTGCCAAAGCTATGGTTGCTCAGGGTATCATCTAATTCCGAATTAGGTAATATCTATGATAAGAAAGGCCGCCCCG
>JAFZKV010000086.1 GCA_017551765.1 Bacteroidales bacterium | reverse complement strand
TCGCCGCCGAGTTCCAGGCGTTCGGGGTGGAAGGTGCGCACGTCGCGGTTGGCGCGCAACTCTTCGCGGATGATCTGCATCAGTATGCCGTAGCCTTTGCCGTGCAGGATGCGCACCTCCTTCTCGCTGAGCAGCAGGGAGGTGTCGAGGAATTGGTGCAGTTCGCTGATGGCCTCCTCGGCACGCTTGCCGCGCAGGTCGAGGGTGGGGTTGAAGTGTTTGCGCTTTTCGTTCAGTTCGTCGTAGATGCTGCGGCTCACGCTGACGGGCTTTCTGTCGGTGGGTATCTTTTGTTTGGCGGTACCTGTCAGGCGGCTGAGCGGTATGGTCATGCGGACGCTGTTGCTTTCCACCACGGCCTTCTTGCCTTTGATTTCCACCACCTGCCCGTAGGTCTCTTCGCCGTCGATTTTCACAATAGAACCGACTTGAACAAGTACTTCTTTTTCTCTATCAGAACGGAAAGAACTATCAGAAGGCTGTCGCTTTTCTTTTTGTTCTTTTAGTTCTGATTGAGCTTTAATATTCAATTCGGTTGCTTCAGCAAGGCGTGCGCGGGCCTGCTGGGTGGCCTCCTTCTCGGCTTGGGCACTCTTGATGTCGCTGATGGTGCGTTCCACGGTGCGGTTGGCGTCGGTGAGTATCTGCTGGGCCTCGCGGCGGGCGCTGCCGATAATCTCATGGCGGCGTGCCTGCAGGTTGTCGTTGAGGCGCTGATACTTCTGCGTCACCTCGTTGAGGAATTCGTCGGCTACGCGCAGCTCTTCGCGCTGGCGCGCAATCTCCTGTTTGTCGAGTTCAAGTTGCTGCAGTTGGTGCTCGAAGTTGAGCTGTTCGCGGCCAACCATCTCGCCGGCGCGGTCGAGCACCTCCTTTGGGAAGCCGATGCTTTCGGCTATCTCGAAGGCGAAGCTGCTTCCCGGATGTCCTACGGCAAGCCGGTAGAGAGGCTGCATGGCGTCGGTGTCGAAGAGCATGGCGCCGTTGACCACCGCTGGCAGTCGGTCGGCCAGCAACTTGAGGTCGGCAAAGTGGGTGGTTACCACCCCGAAGCAGCCCTTTTCGTATAGTTTCTCAAGCACAGCCTCGGCGATGGCACAGCCTGAACGGGGTTCGGTGCCGCCGCCCAACTCGTCGAGCAGGAAGAGGGTGTTCTCGTCGGCCTCGGAGAGTAGCGCCTTCATGTTCTGCAGGTGCGAGGTGTAGGTGCTGAGGTCGTTGTCGATGCTCTGCTGGTCGCCAATGTCGATGAAGATGTTGCCGAACATGCCACATTCCGATGTTGGGCGCAGAGGTACCGGCATACCGCATTGCAGCATGTATTGTATCAGTCCTACGGCCTTGAGCAGTACCGACTTGCCACCGGCATTGGGGCCGGAGATGATTAATATTCTTGGGGAGTGCAGGGAGTGCGAGGGAGTGCTGGGAGTGCAAGACAATTGGAGGTTAAACGGCACCACGCCGTCTTTCTTTTGCAAATACAGTATCGGGTGACGGGCATCGAGCCATTCTATTCTCGGCTCGTTGTGCAGTTGTGGTACGCTGGCGTTGAGTTCCACAGCCACGCGTGCTTTGGCGCGCAGGAAGTCGATGCGGGCCAGAAAGCGGTAGGCCTCTTCTAATTGTGTCAGCAAAGGACGCAGACGGTCGCTGAAGGCGAGCAGGATACGCTGCACTTCGTGACGCTCGTCGAACTCCAGCTCGCGCAGGTCGTTGCCAAGTTCCACCACCTCGGCGGGCTCCACAAAAGCCGTCAGGCGTGTGGCGCTTTCGTCTTGTATCAGGCCTTTGACTTTTCGGCGATGGGTGGTGAGCAACGGTATGACGGGCCGGCCGTCGCGGATGGTCACCTCGGCGCCCTCGGGAGCCCAGCCTTCGCGTTTGGCGCGGGCCAGCTGGTGGTTGATCTGTGCATCCACCTCAGCAGCCTTGCGGGCCTTGGTGCGCCGTATCTCGGCGAGGGCGGGGGAGGCGTTGTCGTACAACTCGCCGTGGTCGTCAATAAGTTTACCTAAGAGTGAATTGATGACGTTGAGTTGTGAACTCTTGCCACCATAGCCCAATTCCACCTCGATGGCGAGGTCGCGCAAGGCAGTATATTTGATGTGTTCCTCGGCGGTGAGGAAGTTGTAACATTCGCGGATGGTGCGCAGCGAGAGCTTCAAATCAAAAAGACTCTCTAAGGGAATGAAGGTGTTGCCCACGTGCAGGTGGGTCAGTATGGGGGTGAGGTCGATGAAGTCCTGCTGTGGGAAGGCGCTCTCCATCAGCACGATGTTGCGCATCTCCTCCACTAACTGCAGTTCGTGGCACAGGACCTCATGGTTGGTCATGAAGCGCATCTCCTCCACCATGCGGGTGGCGAGTGCATTGGTGGTTTGTTCTGCCACCAGATTGCGGATGCGGTCGAAGCCAAGTTTCTGTTCTATATTGTCCATTTAGTCGAAGTCGAGGTAAAAAGGCCAATGTTCCCTGAAGGTATAGAGTTTCTCCTTGTCGAGGGTGGCTGTGGTGCCGGGGAGGACAAAGCCTTTGTAGTCAATGATGGCACTGTCGCCCGTATAGGGGATGCCGGCACCGTCGGTTCCACAGCGGTTGCAGCCTACCACATAGCATTGGTTTTCGATGGCACGGGCCTTGAGCAAGGTCGTCCAGGCTTCATGGCGGCTGCCGGGCCAATTGGCGCAGACAAGCAGCAGGTCGTAGTCTAATTTCTGCTCTGAGTATTCCGATTTGTTCCTAAGCCATTTCGGGAAGCGCAGGTCGTAGCAGATGGCAGGCTTGATGCGCCAGCCGCGCCACTCGAACACTTCGCGCCGTGTGCCGCGGGCAATTTGGTCGGCCTCGCCGCTCACACGGAAGGTGTGGCCTTTGTCGTAGGTGCCGAAAGAGCCGTCGGGGTAAACCCAATGCAGACGGTTGTAAACCTTGCCCTCGTCCCTCACAATCCAGGTGCCCACAAAAAGCAGGTTGTATTGGGAGGCCATGCGGCGGGCCCACTGTAGCGTGGCTCCTTCCTGCTCCTCAGCCAGCGCGGCCATGTGGTCGCCAAAGCCGGTGGTGAAGGTCTCGGGCACCACAAAGAGGTCGCTCTTCGGGCTCTCGGCGAGCACCTTCTCTACACACTGTCGGTTGGCCTCTGCGTCGCCCCAGACAATGTCCTGTTGGTATAGGGTTATGACCATCGCTTTATTTGTTCTAAATCCTGTTGTAGTTGGTGCTGCAAGGCCTCGGCAGAGTCGAAGCGCACGATGTCGCGCAGACGGTGGAGGAACTGCACCTCGACAGTCTGTCCGTACAGGTCGCTGTCGAAATCCAACAGGTGCACCTCAAGAGAAGGTTGACTGATGTCAAACGTAGGTATTGCCCCTAAATTTGCCATTCCAGAAAAACTCCGAACCCCGAATTCTGAACTCCGAACTGTCACGGCGTAGACGCCCTCTTTGGGCAACATCTTGCGAGTGCTTTCCAAGGAAATGTTGGCCGTTGGGAAGCCGAGAATGTGCCCCACGCCGCGGCCGTGCAGTACGGTGCCGCTAACGCTGTAGGGGCGACCAAGCAACGAGGCTGTCTCTTCGACGGCGCCGCTCATCAAGCTCTCGCGGATGCGGCTCGAACTGATGGGCTCTCCGTCGATAAGGAAAGGCTCGCCACGCTGAAGTGTGAAGCCTAACTCTGTGGCCAACTGCGGCAGGCACTCGAAGTCGTCATTTTGTTTGCTGCCGAAGCGGCTGTCGTAGCCCAGCAGCAGGCTGCGCATATTCAGTTGTTCATAGAGTGTACGCGCCATCTCACAGGCTGTCATCTTAGCAACCTCTTGGGTGAAAGGCAACACGGCGACATATTTGGCACCCGCCTCGAAGAGCAACCGTAGATGCTCTTCGGGGTCGTCGAGCCAATACTCGCTGTCGCGGCGGCCGAGAACAAAGGAGGGGTGTGCGGTGAGCGTCACCACTAAAATTGAGAATTGAGAGTTGAGAATTGAGAATTGACGGAGTAACTCGTGATGTCCGCGGTGCACACCGTCGAAGACTCCTACCGTGACGGCGGTTTCTTCGGGTATGGCCTCAATAGGCCCGTGTGCATTGTAGAGTTGGAACATTAGCGCAGGCGTTGTGAGGGATGGAAATACAATGCACAATGCACGGCATACTGCATCTGCTGCTCGTCAATGTCATAGTGAGCCAAGCCTCCAATGTGCAGGTTGAAAGGCTCATTCTGTGGCTTCCAATTATAGTAGGCGTGGAGCGAGAGCATTTGTGTGCGGTCGAAGACGGTGGTGCCGTCGACCGAGGAGAGGTTGCTGTAGAGCCAGCTGCCCAGCAGCGGCACGAAGCGCTCACCCTGCCAGTAGCTGACTTCAATGCCCCAACGCTTGCCGTAGATGATTTTCAAATAAGGGTAGAGTCCCCATCCGTTGTCGAATGGCACGGCGGTGTTGCCGTGCTGGTGGTACCACATCGCCAGGCAGTGCAGCCCGATAGCCCAAGGCTCCGTCAAGTCGTATTGGATGCCCAAGCCGCTTGCGGCGTTGAAGTTGTTCTGTATAGGCGTGGTGGTGGCCAGCACTTGTCCGCCGACATGCTGCGCCAGAAAGTGCAGCGGCATTATCAACGACAAGTCGGTAGAAGGAATGTAGTAGTGTAGTTTGCCCGAAATACCCATGGTGAAACGCTCCTGGTGAGGACTGTTGTTCCAAATGAACTCGCGCCAATCAATCCACCAATCGGCAGTGCCCCACCAATCCTTACTTATGTCGCCCCAGGCCGACAGCATTATGCCACATTCAGGGTCGGCGGCCACCTCGCGCTCAATGTCGCGGAGCGGCGTGGGAAGGTAGTGGTTATCGTCAGGGTCGATGGAGCCCAGGGTCAGCTCCAACCCTTTGGTAAATTTAAGCTTGGCCCGCAGCCAGGGCACCACATGTATCAGTGTGGATGTGTCGGAGTAGTTGGGCAGCACGCCGTAGCTCGTGGTAGCAGGGTAGCTGTGGGCACCCCAATAGTGGAGCCAACTTACGCCGCCTTCAAGGGTGAGGTGCTTGTTGTTGCTCCAAACCACCTTGGGGTTGAGGCGGAAGCCGGGCAGGGTGTAGCCCTCGATGCGGCGGCCGAAATATTCGTCGTCAATAAAGAAAAGGTAGCCGTCGACGCGTAGCGATATGCTGGCGCTGTCGGCGGTCTGGGCAAAAATAGGACTTATAGGACTCATAAGTCCTAAGAAACCAATAAGTCCTATAAGCCAGAGTCTCATTTACCCAGCGCGTTGACGATGGTCTCCTCGATGGCGGGACCGCGGAGGTCGCGGGCCAGGATGGTGCCGTCTTTGTCGATAAGGATAATTTGCGGGATGTACTGCACACCGTAGGTGTCGGTGGCGGTGCGGGTGCTGTCGACCAGCTGGGGATAGGTGATATTGAGGTCGGCCATCACCTTCTCATGGGCGGCCTTGCGGGCTTCGGCGTCGCCGCGCTCCCATACGTTCATGCCCACGATGACGAGGCCTTTCTTCTCGTATTTCTTCCATAGCGGCACCAGGTTATCCTTGATTTCGTTGCGGCAGGGACCGCACCAGCTTGCGTAGAAGTCCACCAGGGCCAGCTTTCCGTCAATGAGGTCGCTCAACTTGCCGTCCAGACCTTGGATGTCGGTGTAGTGCTTGCCAGCCGAGGTGGCTTCGAGGGCACTCAACTGGGCAAGTTTCTTTTGCACCGGCTTGCTGTTCGCCACACGGGGCGAGGCGGTTTTCATAAGGCTATCAAGTTTGCTGTAGGTGAACTCGTCCAGCTGTACGATTTCCTCCATAGCAATGACGGCGAGGATGTTGTCGCGGTTCTCGTTGTAGAGGTTCCAATCGACCTCGAGCAGGCGGGCGGAGCCGAGGGCGTCGAGGCTGTCGAGCACATGCTCGGCCTCGGCGCGGGCCGTTGCATTGGGCGCATTGTAGTAGAGCGGGAAGTACTCTTCCATCGC
>JAFZKV010000085.1 GCA_017551765.1 Bacteroidales bacterium | reverse complement strand
CCGGCAAGAGCCAGAACATCCGCATCGAGGCCAGCAGCGGCTTGAGCGAAGACGAAATCAAGCGCATGAAGGCCGAAGCTGAGGCTCACGCCGACGCCGACAAGAAGGCCAAGGAAGAGGTGGAGAAAATCAACAACGCCGACGGCATGATATTCCAGAGCGAGAAGAACCTCAAGGAGTACGGAGACAAGATTCCCGCCGACAAGAAGAGCGCCATCGAGAGTGCCCTCACCGAGCTGAAGGCCGCCCACAGCGCCCGCAACGTCCAGCAGATCGACGCCGCCATGGCCAAGATCAACGCCGCCTGGCAGTCCGCCAGCGAGGACATGTACAAAGCCCAGCAGCAGGCCGGTGGCAACCCCGGAGCCGGCTTCGACCCCAACAACATGGGCGGTAACCCCGGAGCCAACCAACAGGGTGGCAATCCCCAGGACAACGTCACCGACGTCGACTACGAGGAGGTGAAGTAAATGTCCGGTGGACATTTACGATAGCGAAGCGGAGAAGGGGTCCCTCGCGGACCCCACGGTCTAAAAGACCGTTCCGCCGATTCGAATACGGCGGCCCAAACCCGCCAAAACAAAAAGAGAGGCCTTGCGGTCTCTCTTTTTTTGTTATCGGGTTCTTCGTGGGTTCTATCTGCCTTCTTTGTGCCTTCTTTATGATAATTGCATAATACTGAAAACCAACCAAATACACAAAATTGTATGCGGTGTATACAAAATGCTGATTTACAGAATTGTTATTGTATGGTCTCTCGGTGATCTTTCGGCGGTGTGTCGGTGAGCTGCTTTCATTCCTCAATCTCTGACAAAAAATGCGTAAGATTGCATATCAAACGCAACGTCAACAATTTCATAAATGGATTATTCAACCACTTGATTCTTCTTGTTGATTTTTAAACGTTTGCCGTTCTTTTTGACATCGGCAAGGCCATCCTTAAAATCCCAAGCATATTCATATTCAAAAGGAATAACGACATTGCTGCTCTTGTCTATAAATCCCCACCTACTGTTCTTTCTGACACAGGCAAGACCTTCTTCAAAAGCATTAACTTCTTCATATTCAAAAGAAATCACAATATTATTACGCTTGTCAATAAATCCCCATCTACTGTTCTTTTTGACACTAGCAAGGTCATCTTCAATATACCAAGCATCTTCATATTCAAAAGGAATCACAACCTTATTGTTCTTATCTATAAATCCCCATTTGCCGTTCTTTTTGACATTGGCAAGGCCTTCATTAAAATGATGAGCATCTTCATATTCAAAAGGAATCACAGCCTTATTGTTTTTATCAATAAATCCCCATTTTCCGTTCTTTTTGACATTGGCAAGGCCTTCTTCAAAAGAAAAAGAAGCGGATTCATATTCAAAAGGAATAACAACATTGTTGCTCTTGTCTATATATCCCCATTTGCCTGTTGCCGTATTATTATTAGGATAAAATACTATTTTCGCTAATAGCTTTGCTGCGTCTGAATTATTATTGTCCGCTGCTTTTGTAAGCCAGCTTATGGCAGTTTTCGTATCAGCATCTACTCCCAATCCGTTCAAATAACAAAAGCCAAGATTACTTTGCGCAACATCATAGTTTCTGTTGGCAGCCTTTGTAAACCATTCTACAGCATTTTTATAATCTTTTGTCACACCGTTTCCAAAATAATATAACATCCCTATCTTATTCTCGGCTTCCCAAAAATAGTTGTCGGCTGACTTCTTGTACCAATACATAGCTTGGCCATAGTCCTGCACAACCCCGTTTCCCTCTTCATATAATAATCCGAGCATATACTGTGCATCTCTATCGTTTTGGTCTGCAGCCTTGCGGTACAACAAAACCGCCTGATTATAATCCCGCTGTACCCCATTGCCATAGTAATATAGGTCGCCCATATCCTTCTGGGCATGGGCGTTGCCTTGAGCAACAGCTTTGCGGTACCATTCGAGGGCCGTCTGGTAATTTTGTGTCACGCCAAGACCATAGTGATACATATATCCCACATCACGCTGTCCTTCAGCAAAACCTTGTGCCGCTGATTTGCGAAACCACTCCATTGCCACCTTGTAGTCCTGCGTCCTTCCTAATGCATAAAGATAACAGCCTCCATAATTGTCTTGACATTCGGCATCGCCCATTTCCGCACCCTTACGCCAACACTCGGCAGCTTGCGAATATTCGCCTTTCTCACAATAAGCTGTGGCTTTTTTGTTCAACTCTTCTGCCGTCTGTGCAAAACTGAAAGCACAGAGTGACATAAACATCATTAAAACAAGTGTTCTTTTCATCTATATTTATTGGCAGTTTTTTCCTGTTGCCTCTTCAGTTTTTTATAATGATTAACAAATTTCGGCTTCCAGCCATGAGCTGGAAGCCGATGTCATTTAAGGGCAACAAGAAAGGCGTAAAACCTTCGTTGTAAATCCTTATTTCTTGGCTTAGGTGAATGGTAAATACCTTTAGACTAAATAAGGGACGAATGCTCCACGCCAACGCGTGAACTATCCGTTATCTTATTCCCAGTCTTTAGATTACCAGTCTTCAAGCCAAGGAGAACAAGCACTTCAAGCTCAATTGTTTTCTTTTACTATTTCTACGTTTTATGTCATATAGTTTGTTTTCAATTCACGCTGCAAAGGTACACAATATTTTTCATTTGACAATATATAAAGTCAAAATACGGCTCAAAAGGCAGTGCTTTTTTCCAAAATACGGCTCAAAATATTGTATTTTTAACCCATAAATATGTGTTTTTTGCACCGAAAGAAATATTTTTCGTATCTTTGCAGTCGGAATGACGAATATCAATATACCTGTCGAGCGGCACCCGCTGGAGCCGTTTTTGCCGAAGAACGCGCGGCTGCTGATGCTGGGCAGCTTCCCGCCGCCACGAAAAAGGTGGTGCATGGAGTTCTTCTACCCCAACCGCACCAATATGATGTGGGAGATATTTGGCGAGGTGTTCTTCGGTGACAGCCAGCGGCTGGTGGACGCGGAACACAGGACATTCAGGCGGAATGAGATAGAGGCCTTGCTCAAGGAGAAGGGCATCGCCATCTTCGACACCGCCACCGCGGTGCGGCGCTTGAGCGGCAACGCGTCGGACAAGGACCTGCAAGTGGTGGAGAAGACCGACATTGCGGCACTGCTGGCCAGGATACCCCTCTGCCACGACATTGTCTGCACCGGCCAGAAGAGCTTTTCGGTATTGACCGAGGACTATGGGGTCGCGGTCCCCACGATGGGCGAGTACAACGAGTTCGGTATCGGCGGTCGCGAGATGCGCCTGTGGCGTATGCCCTCCTCCTCGCGCGCCTACCCCATGCCGCTCAAAGAGAAAGCCGCCTACTACCGCCGCATGGCAGAGGCCGTGCTCATCACTGCCTGAGGAGCAGTGGAAAGCATCGAGCCCCTGCGAATTTTTTATTGCGGTATGCTTTTTTTTCGTATTTTTGCAACTTATTTCTATTGAGATATAATGAAAAGTATATATAAGATATTCAAGGAAAGCGTGCGTCAGGTGACGCGCTATTATATGCTGCTGGTCGAGGAGACCAAGAGCCAGCGGCTGGTGGGAAGCACCAACGAGTGGGTGCTGGACAACTACTATATGATCAGCGAGCAGGAAAAAGTGCTAAAAGTGGACCTCAAGGGTGTGGAGCGTGGGAAATGGAGCCTCGAGGAGGGGCGCCGCGAGATGCTCTGGAAACTGCTGGAGGGCTACCTCAGCCGCTGCCACTACCAGGTGGACAAAAACCACTTCTTCCGCTACCTGGCCCAGGTGCAGCAGCGCCAGAAGGACTACCTGTCGTATCCCGAGGTGGTGGCCTTGCTGCCGATGGTCAAGACGATACTCATCCATGAGTTGGCTGAGTTATGCCGCCAGCTCGAGGCGCAGAACGCCTACCGCTACTCGCCCACCGACAAAACGCAGGTCGACCCCGAGCGCCTCAACCTCGCCACCCGGCAGAACCTGCTCATGATGAACCTCTTCAACTCACTCAGAACCATGTCCAAGCTGCCGATGGCCGAACTGCTCGACGCCGTCAGCTTCTCGGAGCGTATGCTCAAGGCCGAAAAGGCCGGCATGTATGACCAGATGTACGACAAAACCAAGGACGACTACCGCGCCAAGGTGGTGAGGATGTGTCAAAAAGTCAAAGGGTCAAAAAGTCAAAAAGTCAGCGAGTATGACCTGGTGAAAGAACTTGTGGCGAAGGCTGACGAGAAGGGCCAGCATGTTGGTTGGCAGCTCTTCCCGCCCAAACGCTGGGACGCCCGTGCCCGCAGCTATGTGTGGATTGTGGTGTTGTCAAGCCTGCTGCTCGCCGCCGGATTCGGCTTGTGGGTGGTCAACGGTTTCAATTTTCAGTTTTCAATTTTCAATATCATCCTAACCCTCCTCCTCTGGCTCACCATGAGCCAGATCGTCATCGACCTCTTCAATTGGCTGCTGGGTAAGTTGCACAAGCCTATGGGGACCTTCAAAATCAAATTCAAGGACGGCCTCATCCCCCAACAGTACGCCACCATGGTCATCATGCCCACCATCCTCAAAAGCGGCGCCAAAGTGGAGGAACTCTTCGCAGTGCTGGAAACCTACTACTTGAGCAACATCAACCGAGGAAACGGGAAAGTGACTGAGTGGAAAAGTGACAAAGTGACTGAGTCACAGAACCTGTACTATACGCTGGTGGGCGATGCGGCCGCCTATAAGGAGGCCGACGCCCCCTGGGACGACGAGGTGGTGCAGGCCGGATTGCAGAAAGTCCGTGAGCTAAACGAAAAATACGGCGCACCCATCTTCAACTTCGTTTATAGAAAGCGCGCTTGGAGCGAAGGAGAGCAGACCTGGCTGGGTCACGAGCGCAAGCGCGGCGCCATACTGCACTTCAACGACCTGCTGCTCGGACAGACCTCCGAGGAGGAGAAGCAGAAGCGCTTCCGCTGCGAAACCATCAGCGAGTGGCTGGATTGCTTGAATGTGTCATTGCCTGATTGCTTGAGTGCTGACGCGCCAAGCACTCAAGCACTCAAGCACTCAAGCACTCAAGCAATCAAATTCATCATCACCCTCGACACCGACACCGAGCTGGTGCTCTACTCGGCACAGAAGCTGATAGGGGCTATGGCTCATCCGCTGAACCAAGCGGTGCTCTCGCCCGACGGCCGCCGCGTGGACCGAGGCTACGGCATCATGCAGCCCCGCGTCAACGTCGACGTCGAGGTGACCAACAAAAGCCGCTACGCCCAGCTCATGGCCGGCCTCGGCGGCCTCGACGTCTACACCGCCGCCAGCTTCGAGCTCTACCAGGACATCTTTAACGAAGGCTCCTTCTGCGGCAAGGGCATCTACGACCTGCGCGTGTTCCAACAAGTGCTCAAGGGCACCTTCCCCGAGAACCTCATCCTCAGCCACGACCTGCTGGAGGGATGCCATATCCGTTGCGGCTTGATCAACGACGTGGAGCTCTTCGACGACAACCCCTCCAACTATATCGACGACGCCAAGCGCCACCACCGCTGGACGCGCGGCGACTGGCAGATTATCGGGTGGCTGAAGAACACCGTGCGCAACGAGAAAGGGGAGAGGGTGAAGAACCAGGTGAACACCATCGGCCGCTGGAAAATCTTCGACAACCTGCGCCGCTCACTGCTCAGCCTCGCCCTGCTGCTCATGCTCCTGGCGGGCTTCAGCGGCCTGACGAATGTCAGCCCCCTCAGCCTCCTCCTCGTCGCCCTCGTGGCCGTGGCCAGCCCCATCCTCTTCTTCATCATCGGACAGGTGGCCGCCCTGCCGCGCTTCGGCCGACGCTACAAATACTACATGACCCTCATGCGCGGCTTCCGCGTCGTCCTTTACCGCTCGTGGGTGCAGTTCGCACTCCTGCCAAAAGAAGCCTGGATGTACACCGACGCCGCCATGCGCGCCTGCTACCGCATGTGGTTCTCGCACCGCAACCTCCTGGCCTGGATTACCAGCGACGAGGCCGCCAAGAGTACCAAAGGCACCTTGGGCGACTATCTTGGAAAATTCTGGTTCAACTATGTGGCATCCGCATTGTTGGTAGTGCTGCTGGTGGCTGGTGGCCGGTGGTCGGCAGCCGGTTTGGCTGGAGCGCTGTTCTGTGCGGTGGCTTGGTGCGGAGCCCCCTTCCTCATGTTCTGGCTGGGCAAGAAATTTCCACAGGACAAGAAGAGACTCAATGTGAAGGAGTCCGACGAAGTGCGTCAATTGGCCAAGGATACATGGCACTTCTTCGACAGCTTGCTGACCGAGGAGAGTCATTGGCTCATTCCCGACAACTATCAGGTGGGGCGTGTTCCGCTCGCCGACTATAAGACATCGCCCACCAATATAGGCTATTCGCTGACCTCCGTAATCAGTGCTGCCGAGCTGGGCTTCATCGGTCGCGAGGAGGCCGTCGGACGGCTGGAGCGTATCATCGACACGGTCGAACGGCTGGAGAAGTGGAACGGTCACCTCTATAATTGGTACGATATACACTCCCTGAAGGTGCTGCCCAACTTCTTTATCAGCACCTGTGACTCGGGCAACTTTGTGGCCTGCCTGTATGTGGTCAAAGGATGGCTTGCTCAAGTGACTAAGTTGCCAAGTGACCAAGTATCTGAGTCACTCAGCCACTCGGCCACTCAGCCACTCCTTACCAAAGTGGAGCGGTTGATTGAGGAGACGGACTTCTCGAAACTTTACAACCACGAACTCGACGTGTTCAGCATTGGTTACGATACAACCAACTTCACCTTGTTACCCTATCACTACAACAACTTCGCCTCCGAGGCCCGCCTAACCTCCTTCCTCACCATCGCCCAGGGCGACGCGCCCTACAAGCATTGGTTCTGCCTGGACAAGACGCTGGTTCAGTATCGCGGCTACAAAGGCGTTGCTTCGTGGTACGGCACGCTCTTTGAGTATTTCATGCCTCTCATTTTCCTGCCTACCTACAGGCACACTTTGATGGATGAGACTTACAGCTTCGCCATTCGTGCCCAGCGGGCTTTTGTCAGGAACGAAAGCCGGAGGACGGAAACGGAAAGACGGGGTAAGAGGCTTCCTTGGGGTATTTCCGAGACGGCCTACAACGAGTTGGACGATGCGCAGAATTATAAGTATCACGCTTTCGGGGTGCCGTATCTAAAGTTCCAGAATACTACGCCGGACCGCATTGTTGTGTCGCCCTACAGTTCGTTGTTGACCATAGGGGTCGACGACCGCGCTGTGTATGACAATATGCAGCGCTTCAAGGTGCTGGGGATGTACGACGAGTATGGTTTCTATGAGAGTTACGATGGGGAGGACCGTGTGCCGGTGCGGGCTCATTATGCGCACCATCAGGGTATGATTTTGGCTTCGTTGGCCAATTATCTCACGTGCAACTGTATGCAGCGCTTTTTCATGCAAGAGCCCGCAATGCGCTCGATGGAGACGCTGCTGAAAGAGAAGGCGCAGGTGAAGCCCTATATCGACCTGAAGGTGACGCAGTATAAGCGTTATCGCTATTCGAAGGTGCAGACGGAGAACGACGCGCGCGACTATGACGGTATTGCCCGTGTGCCAGAAGTGGGGGTGGTGAGCAACGGCGAGTACACTGTGATGCTGAACGACCGAGGGAGTGGCTTCTCACGCTACCGCAACATACTCATTAACCGCTACCGCAAGATAAGTGCCGATCATTACGGACAATATCTTTTTGTGCGCAATCTGAGGACCGACCGCCTGTGGTCAGCCACCTATGCGCCGCTCGATGCGATGCCTGACACCTATCGCGTCAGCTTCGCCAGCGACAAGATACGTTTTCTGCGCACGGACGAGGGGGTGGAGACCTGCACCGACGTGACGGTGCTGAAGGACCAATTCGCCGAGTTGCGCCGTTATACTTTCACTAACAGTACTGCGGCTGATGTGGACCTGGAACTGACCACCTATGCCGAGGTGTTGCTGGCCACCGCGGCCGAGGATCAGGCCCACCGTGTGTTTTCGGGCATGAAGGTAGCTTCGGAGTATGATGCCGAGCACCAGGCACTGCTCTTTAGCCGGCCTGTGGCTGGCGGGGTGCGCCACTTGGCTCTGCATAAGCTATGGACCGAGGAAGAGGGCTTGGTGGAGTACGAGACTTCGCGATTGAAGTTCCTGGGCCGAGGTGGCAGCCTGGCCCACGCTGAT
>JAFZKV010000084.1 GCA_017551765.1 Bacteroidales bacterium | reverse complement strand
GCAGCAGTGCCGCGTGCTGGGCATCCCCATGAAGACCTTCGACGTGTATGAATACCGTGGCGACAAGCTGCGCGACAAGCTGGAAGAGGAACTCAAGGACGGCGACGTGGCCTGCCTCATCTACAGCAGCCCCAACAATCCGGCCTGGTTCTGCTTCACCGAGCACGAGCTGAAGATTATCGGCGAGATGGCCAACAAATACGGCGTGGTGGTGCTTGAGGACGACGCCTACTTCCTGATGGACTTCCGCAAGGACTACAGTGTCCCCGGTCAGGCTCCCTTCCAGCCCACCGTGGCCAAGTATACCGACCGCTACGTGCTGATGATCAGTGGCTCGAAGAGCTTCAGCTATGCTGGTGAGCGCATCGCCATGATGATCTGCAGCCCCACGCTGTTCAATATGGAGTGCCCCGACCTGGCGCGCTACTACAGTCAGACGCAGCTCGGCCGCGCCCTTATTTTTGGCACCCTCTACTGTCTCAGCAGCGGCACCGCCCACAGCGTGCAGTACGCTATGGCCGCCATGCTGAAGGGCGCCAACGACGGCACCTTCAACTTCGTGAAGGACATCAAGGAGTATGGCGAGAAGGCCGAGGTGATGAAGAAACTCTTCACCGACAACGGTTTCTATATCGTCTATGACAAGGACATGGGCGAGGACATCGGCGACGGCTTCTACTTCACCTTCTGCTATCCGGGCTTCGAGGGCGTGGACCTGCTCAACGAGCTCATCCGCTACGGTGTCAGCGCCATTGCGCTCGACATCACGGGCAGCCATAAGCAGGGCATCCGTGCCTGCGTGGCCCTGGTGCAGCGCGACCAATTCCCCGACCTCAAGGAGCGTCTGGAGAAATTCCACGCCGACCATCCGTTCTAATACATATTAATATGAAAAAGATACTTATTGGGGTGCTGGCGGCCTTGTCGTTGACGGCGGGCGTGTCGGCGCAGACGTTCACCGTGGCCAATGCCGACGGTGTGGACATCAATTACAGTGTGGTTTCGGCTGCCGAGCAAAGGGTAAACCTGTCCACAGGAACCTACAGTGGCCAGGTGGTGGTGCCCGCCACGGTGCTGTGGCACGACACCACGTGGACCGTCAGCGGCATGGCAAACAATGTCTTCATGAGCAGTGCGGTGACGTATGTACACCTGCCGGCCACCATCACCACCCTCAGCCGTTTCAGCTTCAGGGGATGTACGCAACTCGACTCGTTGCGTTTCGATGCCGAAGCGCCTATGGCCCTCAGTGGTGGCTTTAATATGGTCTTCGGTGCCGACTTCCACTTTGCATCGCTGCCTGTCTACGTGCCCTGCGGACACTTGGCAGCATGGAAGGCCTCGGACGATTGGAGGCGCTTCGGTATGTTGACCAGCGACTGCGCCTACAAACTCGATGTAATCCCCTCAATGGACAGCGTGGTGCGCGTCGACAGTATCTTGATGAACAATATGTTGCTGTACAGCAGTGGCCGTTTCGAGGCTGGCGATACGGCTGTGCTCCGTGCGATACCTTTCTCGTGGAAGGGAGATTATAATATGATATACTATGGGCGTCGGGGCTTCTTCCTCGGCTGGAGTGATGGCAGCACATTGTCGGAGCATCCCTATGTGATGCCGGCGCACAACGACACCGTCATCTGCTATGTGGACACGATGCACTATGCTGTCCTCAGTGCCAGCCGTATCGTGACGCCGGTCTATCAGTTTGGTAATCTCAGCTACGACGGCCAAATGGCAAACTACACATTCCAGGACATACCCAATGCCTCCACCGTCTTTGCAAGCTCCCTGTGGGTAGGCAGCGGCGAACATGTGGCGGCAGTGCGTTTCATGAATGACGGTTACGATTATTTCCCCGGTCCGCTGCGCACCACCGATGCCACTACAGACATGGAGAACGCAATGCGCTATAGCCGTGTGTGGCATGTGACACGCGAGATGATCGATTACCACATCGCCCATTGCGGTGAGGCAGGCTATGAGATTCCCGACGACATAAGGACCTGGCCCGGTAACGGTGACAGCACCGATGGCTTTGCCGGACAGTTGGCCCCCTACTACGATGCCGATGGCAACGGCCATTATTTGGCTGCTGCAGGCGACTATCCCTTGATACGTGGCGACGAATGTGTCTTCAGCATCTTCAACGATCAGGGCTTGCATACTGAAAGCAACGGACAGCCCCTCGGCATCGAGGTGCACGCCATGACCTATGCCTTCAACGAGCCGCAGGACAGCGCGCTGTGGAACACCGTCTTTGTGCATTATGATGTGTATAACCGCTCGTCGGCCATCTACAATGATACCTATTTCGGCGCCTGGACCGACTTTGACATTGGCTATGCTTGGGACGATTTTGTGGGCTGTGATGTAAAGCACGGCATGTATTATGGCTACAATGGTGCGCAGAACGACTCTCCAGGAGAAGGCTCTTTCACTGGGGTGCCGCCGGCGCAGAGTTGTATGATATTGGCTGGCGGTTTGTTGGAGGCTGACGGACGCGATAATTTAAAGGTGGATATTGACAGGATACTCTCTGACGGTTACACCAATCAGCAAGTGAAGAACCTGCTGGCGCAGTATCTTCGACCCGACGGCACCTACGATACGGCAGCCATCACACGCGATGCTGAACTGTTTTATGCTTATGACCCTAATAGTTGGTATTTCAACCCGGGTAACGATGCAGGCAACTTTGCCATCAATGGCATGGGCTTCGGCGACGGCATCGCGGACAACGAGCGCTTGGGTATGACCAACTTTACCTACTACGATAATTCGACCAATGCTATCTGTGGAGAGCCCATGCAGGCCAGCGACTTCTATAATTATATGCGTGGCTATTGGAAGAATGGACAGCATATTAAATATGGGGGCAACGGTGTGTCGTCGGGTACTGACGTTATCGACTGCAACTATATGTTCCCCGGGAGCACCGATCCCTGGAATTGGGGTACCGATGGTGTTGTGCCGTCCATAGATGCTTATAATTGGTATGAGCTTACGGCTGGCAATACGCCTGGCGACCGTCGTGGCATTGGTGCCAGCGGTCCCTTCACATTAGCGGCGGGTAGCCGTCAGCAGTTCGATGTGGCTTATGTGACCGGCTTCGGCAGTACCGACAGTTGGGCATCAGTGGAGGTCCTCAATATTCTCGGCAACAGTGTGCGCAGTCAGTTTATGCGCGACACCACCAATAGTGGACGTCCCTTCGTCTATATGCCCTATTCGGCACCCCACGAGGTGGCAGTGGACGAGGTGCTGGCTGACAGATGGTTGGTCTATCCCAATCCTACCACAGGTATGCTTCATGTCAATCTTTCCCAGGCCTCCGAAGTGCGGCTCTACGATATGATGGGCCGGTGCCTGATGGCGGTACAGGCCACAGAAGGAAGCACCACAATAGACCTGCGGTCATTGCCGCAAGGTATCTACTTGTTGCGGGCCAATGGCCAGGTGCAACGGGTGGTGAAGAGATAAAGAAAGGGCCTCGCGATTGCGAGGCCCTTTCTATTTGCTTTGCTGTTGTTTACTTCTTCAGGTTGGCGTACTCTTCGTTGAGGCCGTTGATGATTTCGTCGGTGATGTCCATGCCGGGGTTGAGGTACATGGTGGGGGAGTCGACGAAGGTCTTGCGCATGATGATGTCGAACTGCTGGTTGGCGGCATT
>JAFZKV010000083.1 GCA_017551765.1 Bacteroidales bacterium | reverse complement strand
GGTGGGTCCCCGCAAAGAGGGCGCACGTCTGGAGGGCAGCAAGGACTATGCCAAAGCCTTCATGATGCGCCACAAGATACCGACAGCCCGTTACCAGACTTTCACTGCCGACACCCTCAAGGAGGGCGAGGCCTTCCTCGACACGCTGAAGGCTCCCTACGTGCTCAAGGCCGACGGCCTGGCGGCAGGCAAAGGGGTGCTGATTGAGAACGACCTGGCCACTGCCAAAGCACATCTGGGCGAAATGCTGGGTGGCAAATTCGGCTCGGCCAGCGCCAGCGTGCTCATCGAGGAGTACCTCAGTGGCATCGAGCTGAGCGTCTTCGTGCTCACCGACGGCCGTCACTACCTGATGCTGCCGTCGGCCAAGGACTACAAGCGCATCGGCGAAGGCGACACAGGCCTGAACACCGGCGGCATGGGCTCGGTGAGCCCTGTGCCGTTTGCCGACAAGGAGTTCATGAAGAAGGTGGAGGACCGCATTGTGAAGCCCACCGTGCGCGGCCTCGCCGAAGAGAAGATAGACTATCGTGGCTTCATCTTCGTAGGCTTGATGAACTGCAACGGAGACCCCTATGTCATTGAATATAACGTCCGCATGGGCGACCCCGAGACCGAGAGCGTCTTCCCGCGCATCAAGAGCGATGTGGTGGAGCTGTTTGAATGTACCGCCCGCGGGCAGCTTGACCGCTGCACGCTGAGCGTGGACTCGCGCACAGCGGCCTGCGTGATGATGGTGGCCGGCGGCTACCCCGAGAGCTACGAGAAAGGCAAGGTGATTACACTCGGCACCGATGTCGACGACGTGCAGATATTCCATTGCGGCACCAAGTGCAACGAGAAGGGCGAACTGCTCACCAACGGCGGCCGCGTCATCTGCACCACCGCCTTGGCGGCCACGCTGCCCGAGGCACTGCTGAAGAGCTACAACCGCGCCGCCGAAATCGAGTGGGAGGGAAAATACAACCGCCGCGACATAGGTCAGGACTTGCTGAAACTAATGGTCAATTAATCAATAATTAAATATTTTGCAACATGAGAAAAATTAAACACTTGCTTCTTGCCCTGCTGGCAGTGATGTGCTTTTCCACCGCCGCACGGGCTTTCACTGTGCAGTGGACGGGTGAGACCACGGTGGTCTACAACGCCCAGCCGCAGAACGTCCTCAGCGCTTCGTATGTCGACGCCAACAATGTGTCGCACACCCTGGCGCTCACCTTCACCAACGGCACCGAGGTCATCAATGCGCCCAACTATCCGGTCAACGCCGGCGCTTGGGTGGTGACGGCCTACTCGCCTTCGACCAACGACCCGCTGGAAGGCGCCACCGCCATGCTGAACATCCAGCCCGCCACCGTGTTTGTGACCGGCGCGGCTGCCGAGTTCGCCAAGTTTGCCGACGGCACCCTGGCCGGCGTAGTCACCGAGCCGGGCACCCTCAACGGTGTGCTGGGCAACGACCCGGTGAGCCACATCACCACCGCCATCTTCAGCGACGCCATCGTGGGCACAGGCAAGACCATCACGCTGTACTATGCCCTCGTGAGCGATGATGCCGAAGTGCTGGGCAACTACATCCTCTCGCCCTCCTCGCAGTTCTACACCGACGCCGGTGTCGTCATCCCGAACATGCTTCCCGACAACAGCGTCGGCCAGCATGGCATCGAGCTCTCCGCCTATGGCTACTGCACCGGCAACGGCTACAGCATCAACTACCACCTCATCAGCGGCAGCCCTGACCAATACCGTATCGACTTCGCCGACAGCCGCTTCACCGATGTGAATTGGACCAAGCTGGCCACCGCCGGAGCCAACGGCACTATCAACGTCACCATCCCCGCCGCCGACATCCCTACGGGCGACTATGCGATGGACATCATCTTCCGCGACAGTCGTTTCCCGGGTCTTGAGAGCACCCCCATCACCGTGAACATCCACGTGAACCTGCCCCAGACCTACACCATGCCGTTGTTCGACAACGTCATTGCCCTGGTTGACACCTGCAACTGCTTCACCGACATACAGTGGTACCACCGCGCCAACGCCTCCGCCGAGTGGCAGGCCATCCCGGGTGCCACCGACTACTACTACCGCGAGGAAGGCGGCCTGACGGGCGAATACTTCGTGCGCGCCAAGATGAACGGCGTGGAGACCTACACCTGCCCGCAGAGCGATGTGACCACCCTCATCAGCGAGGAGCAGCAGGCCGTCAAAGTGTCGGCCTACCCCAACCCCACCGCCGAGAACGTCAACGTGGTGGTCAGTGGTTCCAACACCTTCACCCACCTGCTGCGCGTCATCAACACGATGGGCGTTGAGATGGAGAGCCGCACCTTCGACGGCCCGAGCACCACGATAGACATGCAGGGCTACCAGCGTGGCAACTACATGGTCAGCGTGGACGGCGTGGTCGTGCGCGTAATTAGAAATTAAGAATTAACCATTAAGAATTAAGAGATTATGAAACATATATTGACATTGCTCGCAGCTGTGCTGTTGACCCTCGGTGTCAGCGCCCAGCAGAACGGGTACAGCAATTACGCAGGTCTGAACTTGGGCGGAGGCCTGAACACGATGACCTTCAGCCCCGCAGATGGCACCCAAGGCCTCGGCTTTGGCTTCGACGCCGGTCTGCATTATGCCCACTTCTTCAATGAGCACTTCGGCCTCGGCTTCGGCGTCCACTACACCTATGCCAATGCCTATGCACTCTACAACTTCAGCGAGACCACCACAGGCCTCACCCACGCCGGCAACCCCAACGTGAGCTACAACCTCTCCACCAATTTCGACAATTGGAAAGAGCGCCAGACCGTAGGCATCCTCGGCATCCCCGTCGAGGCCTTCTGGCGCAACGAACTGAACGACAAATGGACCCTCATCGGAGGCCTGGGTGTGCAGGTCGACCTGCCGCTGCACGGCAACTATGGCGGTGCCGCCGGCGAGTACAGCACCACCGGCACCTTCCCCAACGCCCTGGGTTCCTACGTGGTGAGCGATGTGCCGGAGCATGGCTTCAGCACCTATGACAACGCCTTCAACGCCAAGATAGACAACCTGGCCGTCGTCGTCAGCATCCTGGCCGACTGCGGTGTCCGCCTGGCCCTCAAGGACAATTGGGGTCTCTACCTCGGCGTCTACGGTAGCTATGGCGTCACCAACATGCTTGCCGCCCAGCAGGATGCCCCGCTGGTGGCGGTCAACACCACCGACCCCTCGCAGATTGACTACAACGGCACCTTCGGTTCCAACCAGATCAACGCCCTGCACCTGCTCCGCGCCGGTGTCAAGGTAGGCATCGACTTCGGTTGGGATTGCCGCGACCGCAAGGCCGAGCGCCTGGCCGCAGAAAGGGCTGAAGCCGAGCGTCTGGCTGCCGAACGCGCCGCTGCCGAGAAGGCCGAGGCTGAACGCATCGCTGCCGAGAAGGCCAAAGCCGAGCGTCTGGCCGCCGAGAAGGCCGCCCGCGAAAAAGCCGAGGCTGAGCGCAAGGCCGCCGAAGAAAAGGCTGCCGCCGAGAAAGCCGCCG
Source organism: Bacteroidales bacterium (assembly GCA_017551765.1). Classification (GTDB taxonomy): domain Bacteria; phylum Bacteroidota; class Bacteroidia; order Bacteroidales; family P3; genus Colimorpha. The sequence continues at coordinate 9 of JAFZKV010000083.1, read as the reverse complement.
CTGACCGTG
>JAFZKV010000082.1 GCA_017551765.1 Bacteroidales bacterium | reverse complement strand
GAACCCTTTTATTCCCGTACCGCGGCATTTGAGGACGGCCTCTTTGCGCGTCCACAATTGCAGGAACGCCATCTCGGGGTCGTCGCTGCGGTCGATGGCCTGCTGCTCGTCGGGTGTGCAGACGCGCCCGATCAATGAAGGATTTATCTTGCGGCGGCTCTCGATGTCGATGCCCACCGCGCGGTCGTTGACGGCGACAGCCACCGCCGTGTGGCAGTGACTCAGGCTGATGTGCAGGTCGGGATGCGCGGGCAGATAGGGCGCTCCGAGGGCGTCGTGTTTGACGAGGGCTTCGCAACCCAACAATTCACCCAGCAGCCGACGCGCCGCCTCGCTTTGCTCGGCGTGCGTCCGCCACCGGCCACCGGCCACCGACCACCGATTGCCAGAGGTCATGCCTTGCCGAGGATGTCGTAGGGCACGGTGCCGTCGGGCAGGGGCATGCGGGGCTCCTCGATGGTGCCGAACTGCTGCTCGTACTTCTTGATGTTGTCGTTCAGCGCGGCCAGGGTGCGTTTGGCGTGGATGGGGTTCATGATGATGCGCTGGCGGATGGTGGCGCCCTCGGTGCCGGGGAGCATCTGGGCGAAGTCGAGGACCACCTCGGCGGGTGTGTGGCTGATTACCACCAGGTTGCTGTAGGTGCCCTGTGCCACGTCGGGCGCGATGTTCAGTTTCAGGTTCTGCTGCTGCGGTTGAGGTTTGTTTGCCATAATACAATAATATTTTGGTTAGATAACGAAAATCGACTGCAATTATTGTGCCAACCCCGAACAGACTACGTCCTAAGTCCACCTGTTGAAGAACGGCCGTTAAACGGTCGTTGAAAAGTCGTTCTTTGGTCGTTCTTTGCTTTTTTCCAAAGAACGACCAAAGAACGGGCATAGAAAGCTCGGTGTTGGCAAGTGGCTGGGAGGCAGTTCGGTATTGGCTTTTCAAGGCGTGAATGATAAATAATTGGTTGCAATTGAAAAAAAATATGTATTTTTGCACTTCAAAACTTACCCCAAAGATGAGTCACAAGACCGCTATAAAAGTCTACGAGATAGCATCATACGTGCTGATACTCGGTGCCATGGCCCTTTATTTCTGGCTGAAGCAGCAGGGCCTGTCGCTGACCATGCTGGTGCTGGCGCTGGCCATTTTCTGCCGCTGGATGATGGACCGCCATCGCTACAAAGCCTGCGACGAGGAGAACGACGAGCTGCGCAACGACCTGCGCCGCCTCACCCAACTGCTGGCCGAAGAGAAGAAAAAGAATAATAACAAATAAACAATCAATCATTTATGGCAACAACTACAGACATTAAGAACGGACTCTGCATCAATTTCAACAACGACATCTACACTATCGTCGAGTTCCTCCACGTGAAACCCGGCAAGGGCGCCGCCTTTGTGCGCACCAAGATGCGCAACGTGAAGACCGGCCGCATGCTGGAGAATACCTTCCCCAGCGGTGCCAAGATTGACATCGTCCGCGTCGAGCGTCGCCCCTACACCTACCTCTACAAAGAGGGCGACATGCACGTCTTCATGCACACCGAGACCTACGAGCAGATTTATATCCCCGAGCAGATCATCAACGCCCCGCAGTTCCTCAAGGACGGTCAGTATGTGGAGATTACCGTCGAGGCCGACACCGAGACGCCGCTCACCTGCGAGTTGCCGCCGTTCATTGAGACCGTGGTGACCTACACCGAGCCCGGTTTCGCCGGCAACACCGCCACCAACGCCATGAAGGACGCCACCGTGGAGCCTGGCGTGCAGGTCCGCGTGCCCCTCTTCATCAAGGAAGGCGAGCGCATCAAAGTCGACACCCGCACCTGCGAGTACGCCGAGCGCCTGAAGTAAAAGTAAAAGGTAAAAAGTGAAAAGCAAAACACTCCTCATTGCGGCCTGCCTGCTTGTGCTGGCAGGCTGCAAGCATAAACAGACGGACACGCCGTCGGTGCCTGCGGTCGACTACACGCAGGTGCAGGTGCCCGCGTTCGATGCCGACAGCGCCTATGCCTTTGTGGAGGCGCAGTTGGCTTTCGGCAACCGCATCCCCGGCACGAAGGCCTGGGAGCGCTGCGCCGACTATCTGGCGGCGCAGATGGGCCGCTGGTGCGACACGGTTATCGTGCAGCGCTTCAACGCCACCCTGTGGGACGGCAGCACGGTGCCGGGTCGCAACATCATTGCCTCAATCAACCGGCAGGCCTCCCATCGTGTGCTGCTGGCAGCCCACTGGGACAGCCGCATGTGGGCCGACCACGACCCCGACGAGAACCTGCAGCGCAAGCCTGTGCCCGGTGCCAATGACGGCGCATCGGGTGTGGCCACGCTGATGGAGATGGCCCGCGGCATGAGCCAGATGCCGCCGTCGGTGGGTGTGGATATTATCTTCTTCGACGTTGAGGACCAGGGGCTTCCCGAGTGGAGTGAGGTCTACGACGACAACACCTGGTGCAAGGGCTCGCAGTATTGGGCCCAGAACCGCCACGTGCCCTATTACACAGCCGTTTACGGCATCCTGTTCGACATGGTGGGCGCGCCTGAGCCCCGTTTCACCAAGGAGCAGGTGAGCCGCTACTATGCGCCGGGCCTGACCGACAAGTTGTGGTCGGTGGCCGCTGCGTTGGGCTACGGCAATATCTTTGTCAACCAGAGCACCGACGCCATCCTGGACGACCACCTGTATGTCAATCAGATTGCCGGCATACCGATGGTGGATATTGTGCAGAACAGTCCGAACATCAGCTTCTTCCGGCATTGGCATACCACTACCGATGACCTCAATTCGGTCAACCGCGAGGCGCTGCGCACGGTGGCCACCGTCACCATGAAAACCCTCTACGGTGATTATCCCGCTGAGAAATGAAGCGTTGGCTGCTCATACTTCCGCTGCTGCTTTTTGCAGCTTGCAAGCCGGAGAATTGCAACACACCCTTCGGTCAGGGTGCCACAATAGACATGACCGACCCGCAGTTCAGCAACATCTATAACCACGCCGGCGGCACGGTGGTGGTCAGTTGTGGCCATAAAGGGGTGATTGTGCGGTGTGCAGGGGTGGGCGAGTACACGGCCTTCGAGTGTGCCTGCCCCAAAGACCACGAGGTGCGCATGACTCCCGACAGCGAGAATGATGCCCTGGTGCTTACCTGTCCGGCTTGCGGGTCGCGGTTTGAAATAATAAACGGAGCCCCGTTGGAGGGCTCCGCTACCTCGTGTATGCTGTATCAGTACGGCGTGGTGGTCGAGGGTACTTTGCTTACGATTTATTGACGTTGCTGGCTGCTACTTCTTCCAAAGGATATAGCATAGGTAGATCATCAGTGCGATGAGGCCGATGCCGAGGAAGGCGGGAAGCAGCAGGGAAACCAGCAGGATGGCACCGAGGAGTGTCAGTATGCGCATCGCTATGCGTTTGTCGGCAGGCAGCGCTTGCAGGCGCGGTTTCTGCTGCTGCCACCACTGGCGCAGGTTGCCCATCGTGCGGCCTTTCTCATCGACGGTTTCGGCATGGGTGGTGGGCATCTCCTTTACACGTACCTTTATGGTCTTCGAGCCGTGCTTGCCATCCTTCCAGGCTGTGATGGTCAATGCGGTGCGCCCCTTCGAGCGGTTGAGGCGGAAACGCTTGGTGCCGGTGATGTCCAATGGCAGGACGCTGGCTTTGTAGCCGTTGTCAATCTTGAGTTCCACGCGGTCGGCGCCGCTACAGTCCCAACGCACCTCGACGACGTCACCCTCGGTGACGGTGGTGCGGTCTACGTCAAATGTCATTCTTTTTTCCATAATATCAGCCTGCTGCAACTTTCGTGCCAATCAAAAGCCGGGTTTGCCCAACAGGTGAAACATGTTGCGCTTGTAGGCCTCTACGCCGGGTTGGTCAAAGGGGTTGACGCCGAGTGTGTAGCCGCTTACGCCGCAGGCGAACTCAAAGAAGTAGATGAGTTGGCCAAGGGTGTATTCGTCTATCTTGTCGACGGTAATCTCCACCACGGGAACGCCGCCGTCGACATGGGCCTGAATGGTGCCCTCGGAGGCGCAGTCGTTGATTTGCGTAAGACTCTTGTCGGTCAGGTAGTTGATGCCGTCGAGGTTCTTGGCGTCGGTGGGGATGGTGACGGTGGCATTGGGTTTGCGCACACGTATCATGGTTTCCATCATCAGGCGCTCGCCCTGCTGCATGTACTGTCCCATTGAGTGCAGGTCGGTGGTGATACTGAGGCTGTGGGGCAGCAGGCCTTTGTGCTCCTTGCCCTCGCTCTCGCCGTAGAGCTGTTTCCACCACTCGGCCAGATAGCGCAGGTTGGGTTGGCAGCTGACCAGCATCTCCACCTTGATGCCTTTGCGGTAGAGGCAGTTGCGTATGGCCGCATACATCAGCGCGGGGTTGCCTTCCAGGGTGTCGTCGTTGATGCAGAGGTTTCGCATGGTACGTGCACCTTCGAGCATGCGGTCGATGTCGTAGCCGGCCATCGCGATGGGCAGCAAGCCGACAGGGGTCAGCACCGAGAAACGGCCTCCCACGTTGTCGGGGATGACGTACATGGGATAGTTCTCCTGGACGGCAATGTCGTGCAGGGCACCGCGGTGTTCGTCGGTGATGGCGACGATGCGCTTGGAGGCTTCTTCGCGGCCGTATTTGTTCTCAAGATGGGCCTTGACGATGCGGAAAGCCACGGCCGGCTCGGTGGTGGTGCCGCTCTTGGAGATGACGCAGATGCTGTAGTCTTCGCGGTCCAACAGCGCCAACAGCTGGCTGTAGTAGTCTTCGCCGAGGGTATGGCCGGCATAGACGATATGGGGTTTCTCGCCGCGAACCATTGAGGCGAATTCCGACTGAAGGGCTTCAATCACCATGCGTGCGCCAAGATAGGAGCCGCCGATGCCAATAACCACCAGCACACGGCTTTTGGCCGAGAGTCTGTCGACATCTGCCTTGAGACGGGTCAGCATGTCTGTGTCGATGGTGTCGGGCAGGTCCACCCATCCAAGAAAATCATTTCCGGCAGCATCCCCCGCCAAAAGATGCTTTTTTGCAGTGAGAATCTCGGGCAAAAGAGCGTTGATTTCATCTTTTGCAGTGTGTGCTTGGGTGTGTTCAATGTTTACTTTAATAGTCTCCATTTTGAGAAATATTTGATTATAAATTACTCATTTTTATGCCTCTACGGAAGGCTTTTTTGAAAAAGTTGCAATTGTAACTGCGTTATTTTCTTGACATTAACGAAAAAGATAAAAAAATATTTTTGCTGTATTAAAAAATATTTGTATTTTTGCACATCGTTAAATAGTGTGAATTAACGCTAAGTAAAGAAATATAAACTAATTAAATTAAAATTGATATGTTGAAAAAATTAATCAGAGTAGGCGTTGTGATGTCGCTCTTAGTGGCATCGGTTGGCGCCTCTGCACAGAACACCGGCAAGGCTGAGTATCCTCGCTACAGCTTCGGCAGCAACTGGTCGCTTGGCTTTGGTGGCGCTCTGACTTGGGAAATGGCTCAGCATGCAAACTCGGGCCGCACTGACCGTATTGCTGGTGACAACGCCGGTACGGAAGGCGATCTCTGGAGAAGAAGCCTCAATGCTGGTTTCGATGTCTTCATGCAGCACAAGCAGAACCACATGCTTGACACCCGTTATCGTTTGACCATGGCCACCCTCGGCAAGGGTCGTCTCGATAACGACAACATGTACATGGCCCGCTACACCACCGTTACCGCCGAGGTGAAGGTTTCCTTCACTGACTGGATTAAGGGTTACGATCCCGACCGTCGTCACAGCTGGTACGGCTTTGTCGGATTTGGTGTTGCCGGTGTCAACTGCTTCATCGACAATGCTGACTTCAGCGGCACCCGTTATGGCAATTTGGCTACTGGTCACGTGCTTCCCGTTGTGGATGCCGGTCTGGGTTACAGCCTGCGTTTCTCCGACAGCTGGTCGCTGCATGCCGAACTTGAGCTCAACATGAACGACTACCATGTGGCTTTCTGGCAGGACTTCCTGGATTGGGACCTGACCCACGGTACTTTCCATATTGGTGTTATGAAGCACTTCGGTCTGACCGCAGCCGACCAGGCCATTGCCGCTCAGAAGAGCATGCTCACTCAGGAGAACTTTGGCGCCCTCAACACTCAGGTTACCGACCTCGAGCAGCAGGTGGCCTCCAGCCGCAACAACGAGAAGAAACTCCAGAACCGCATTGCCGAACTCGAGGATCAACTCGCCCAGGCTCTGGCCAAACAGGGTACTGTCAACAGCGCTTCTGCCGACAGCCTGCAGAACGTGATCAACCAGATCAAGGCCGACCAGATTAACTACTATGCTATGCCCTTCTCGGTGCAGTATGGTGTTGACGAGTGGCAGGTCTCTGAGGAAGAGATGGACAAGGTTAAAGCTGTTGCCCGCGTGATGAAAGACAACTCCGACATCAAGATTAAGGTCATCGGCTTTGCTGACTACACCGGCAGCGATGCTTACAACATGAAGCTCTCTGAGAAGCGTGCCAAAGAGGTCAAGCGTCTGCTCACCAAGAAGTATGGCATTGACGAGGACCGCGTCGAGGTCGACTTCAAGGGTAAGAGCGCTCCCTTCGGCGATGTGCAGTATGCCATCAACCGTCGCGTCAGCTTCTACCGCGTGATTGACTAATCAAATAGTCACAACAATACAAGAGGGGCCGTTCATTGAGCGGCCCCTCTTATTATTATATAATATTCATTTTATTCTTCTATTATTAAGTATTCCACCCGTCGGTTGCGTTGTCTTCCTTCGGGGGTGTCGTTGCTGTCGATGGGTCGTGTCTTGCCGAAGCCGCGCCAAGAGAGTCGGCTGCGGTCAATACCATGTGACTCAAGGTACTCTGTTACTGCTTGCGCACGGGCTTCCGAGAGACGGCGGTTGTGTTCAGCGGTGCCTTGATTGTCGGTGTGACCACGTAGTTCAATCTTCATGGTTGGATGGGCGTTGAGTAGTTCAATCAACGTGTGCAAATCATTGTATGATTGAGGCAGCAGCACGCTTTCGTCCGTGTTAAAGAGAATGTTGTGAAGCGTGACAATGTCTCCTTTCTGGGGTGCGGGAATGGTGTCGGTAACTTGCGAATCGACAGGGCAATCCAGGCAGACAACAGACACGTCGTCAATGTAGTAGTAAGCCCCGGAGAGAACGGTGTTTTCGGCGTGGGTGGCAACAACGCTCGAATGGTTAAAGGAGTTGAAGTTCCCGATGGTTAGATACTTCTCGCCACCGGCGGCTGTAAATTCGCCGGTCACTTCGTTCCATTGGTCCATAAATACAAAGACGCGACTGGTCGGATTAACCACCTGAGGCTTGTAGTAGGTGGCAATCACCTGCATCTCGTCTATCGTCTCGCGCTGCATCAGTATTTCCCATGTTGAGTCGGCAATACGTTCGGTGGTGAACAGCGCACCGAGTGTAGCCACCGCATAGGGTGACTTGTCAGCCAGGCTGGCCCAATAACTGACGCGGTAGCGACGGCCGGCGACCAGGGGCTCTTTCAGTTCGGTTTGCAGATACTCGCGGTAGTTTTCTTTCGAGCAATAGATGCCGCAATAGGCATCCCCCGTATGTGCTGCCTGATAACCCATCTTATTGCGTGGTGTCTGGCACTCGCGGCCGCCGCAAGGGTGGAAGTAGTCGCTGCTGCCTTTCGTGGGTTGCCACCAGGCATCAACGCCTTGCATAATGCCAATGGCCTCAATGCGTTGTGGACAGAGGGTGTGCTCCTCAAAGGAGGGGTTGTACACCATATTCTCTTGAGCATGGCACCATTGCAGCAGTGCCAGCAGCCCGATGAGGGTGGTCCAATGTCGTCTCATGATTGCTTTAATGTCTTCATCATGCTATTCCACAGTAGGTTGGCTGTACGGTCCCAACTGAATTTCTGTCGTTGAATACGTCCTTTGGCGATGAGTTCTTCGCGTAGTTGAGTATCGGATAACCTGCTGATAGCATGTGCTATATCTTCTGGGTCGGAGGGGTCCACATAGAGTACGGCATCGCCACCCACCTCGGGCATGGAGGTGGTGCGTGAGGCAATGACGGCAGTTTCGGCATACATGGCTTCCAAGATGGGGATGCCAAAGCCCTCAAAGTATGATGGGTAGACCAATGCCTCGGCAGCCGAGAGCAGTGCCGAAAGTTCTTCCGGCTCCACGCGGCCAGGCATCAGCACATCATCGCGGTGGCGCATAGTGTTGTAGGCCTCAGCCAATTCATCCTGCCACCAGACACGTTTGCCGACCACCAGCAGTTTCAGACCTCTTGTGTCTATGTCTTTTACACGGTCGAACGCCAACAATAGGTTGGCAAGGTTCTTGCGCTTGAGGATGGTGCTGATGAAGATAAGATAAGGTTTGCCGTTGGTGAAGCGGCTGCGGATGGCAACTTGTTCTTCTTCACTATGGGGGCGGTAGCGCTCATGGGCACCGTCATATACTACATCAATATTCTTGCTATCAATATGGTATGTTTCGGCAATGTCTTCTTTGGAGTAGGTCGATACAGTGGCGATACGGGTGGCGTGCTGGGCGTAGCGAGGGAAGAAATGGGTCATGTAGCGCTGGTGCGAGGGCCGCAGGTTGTCGGAGGCATGCTCGAAGTTGAGGTCGTGTATCACCGACAGGGTAGGCACCTTAGGATGCAATGGCATGAAGCCGTCGGGGGTTACATATAGGTCTATATGGTGCCGTCTAAGAGCCATAGGTACAGAGAGTTCAAAGAACATCCACCAGAGGATGGGGTGTCTGGCAGGTGGGCAT
>JAFZKV010000013.1 GCA_017551765.1 Bacteroidales bacterium | reverse complement strand
CTTGATGACCAGGTTCCATTGCACATCCCAATTCACCTTTTTGCTGATAATCTCGCGCATCTTCATCGGACGGAAGAGGCCCGCCACGGTGCCGCCGTTGTCGGTAATGTGGATGTCGGTGCACTTGTGGAAGGTCATCATTACGGGCGCGAAGATGCTGTTCATCAGCACGCTGACGGCGAAGGCGATGCCTACTTTGCCCCAGGTGAGTTCGGTGGCCTTGAAGACGGCGGTGTAGGTGGCTGCGTGGGTGCCGCCGCCCGTCAGTGCATCGGCCACGGTGCCGAGGAATACCGGCACACCGCTCTTGAAGATGACCATGGCCATAGCGATGGCCATGCCGAGGAAGCCCCACACAATCATGCGGGGAGCCACACCGAAGCCCTTCTTGTTGTAGACACCCTCACGGATGCGTAAGGCCAGCATCTCGCCCAGGGTGGCGAGGATGGCGAACTTGAAGAAGGCCATGATGTAGGGGTGGTGGGCGGTGGCCCAATTGAAGCCTTCGGCGCAGTGGGTCTGCGGGATGGCGAAGAGTGCCGCCACCACGGCGACACAAGCGATAAGTATAAAGTCTCCTTTTTTCATTTCACTTAGAACTAAAAACTATAAGTTGCGCCGTCTTTGCCGTCTTTGACGGTGACGCCGGCGGCGTTGAGGGCGTCGCGTATCTTGTCGCTGGTGGCCCAATCCTTGTTGGCCTTCGCGTTGGCGCGGATGTCGAGGATAATGTGCATCAGGCCGTCAATCAAGGCGGTGTTGTCGCTTGCAGCCTCGTCTTTCATGCCGAGCACCTCGAAGAGGAAGGTGTCGAAGACCCACTTCAGCTCGTCAATGTCGGCCTGCGAGAGCTTCTGCTTGCCGTCGGCAGCGCTGTTGATTATCTTGGCGGCCTCGAAGAGGTGGCTGATGACCGTCGGCGTGGCGAAGTCGTCATTCATGGCGTCGTAGCACTTGGCGCGCAGGTCTCCGACCTGCGCCATTGTGGCGTTGCCGGAGGGGGTGATGCGGCCGAGGGCCTTGTAGGCTTCCATGAGTTTGGAGAAACCTTTCTCGGCGGCCTGCAGGGCTTCATTGCTGAAGTCCACCGTCGAGCGGTAGTGGGCCTGGAGGATGAAGAAGCGGATGGTCATGGGCGAGTAGGGCTGCTCGAGCATCTCCTTGCCGTCTTTGTCCTTATGGCTGCCGTTGAAGAACTCGTCCAGCGTGATGAAGTTGCCCAGGCTCTTGCCCATCTTCTGGCCATTGATGGTAATCATGTTGTTGTGCATCCAATAGCGGCAGGGGGCGTGGCCGGTGGAGGCGACACATTGCGCTATCTCGCTCTCGTGGTGGGGGAAGACGAGGTCCATGCCGCCACCGTGAATATCGAAGGGCGACCCGAGGTACTTGGCGCCCATAGCGGTGCACTCGGCGTGCCAGCCGGGGAAGCCGTCGCTCCAGGGCGAGGGCCAGCGCATGATGTGCTCCGGCGCGGCTTTCTTCCACAGGGCGAAGTCGCCGCTGAAGCGCTTCTCGTCCTGACCGTCGAGCTCGCGCGTGGTGGCCAGCATCTCGTCAATGACGCGGCCGCTCAGCTGGCCGTATTTGTGGGTTTCTTCCTGGTACTTGGGCACGTCGAAGTAGACCGAACCGTTAGAAACGTAGGCATAGCCGGCATCAAGGATGCTTTGTACTAAAGCTATCTGCTCCATGATGTGGCCGCTGGCATGAGGCTCGATGCTGGGGGGCAGCACGTTGAGCTTCTCCATCGCCGCATGGTAGCGGTTGGTGTAGTATTGCGCCACCTCCATAGGCTCCAACTGCTCCAGGCGCGCCTTCTTGGCTATCTTGTCCTCGCCCTCGTCGGCGTCGTGCTCCAGGTGTCCCACGTCGGTGATGTTGCGCACATAGCGCACCTTGTAGCCAAGATGGCTGAGGTAGCGGAAGACCACATCGAAGGTGATGGCGGGACGGGCGTGGCCCAAGTGGCCGTCGCCGTAGACGGTGGGGCCGCACACATACATGCCCACACGACCCTCGGTCAGCGGGCGAAAGAGCTCCTTCTGGCGGCTCAAAGTGTTGTATATCAATAGTTGCTGTTCCATGATTGGGTGTTTTTCAAACTGCAAAGATACATGTTTTTTTTGAATTCGCGCAGGGAATTATATAACACCGCCTGTTTTATGGCTGTTCAACGGCCGTTCTTTGGTCGTTCTTTGGAAAAAAGCAAAGAACGACCAAAGAACGGCCGTTGAATGACCAAAATCATTTGGGTGTCATGCCGGTGTTCTGCTGCCAGATGGTGAGGAAGTTGGCAGCGATGGGGTCGATGTATTCGTCCTCGGTGATGTGCCACTCGAAGGCCGGTAGCCATTGGCCGGTGGCTGGTGGCTGGTCGCCGTCGGGCAGTAGTTGCCAGCAGAAGCCGCTGCAATGCAGACGGTCGGCGAAGAGGGCGCCGAAGCGCTGGTAGAAATAGTGGCTGACATAGACGGGACGGCGGAAGTCGTTGTCCTGCAGCACCCTTTGTATGTTTCCCCAGCCGGTGAGCCCCAGGTTATAGATGCTGATGTCGGTGCGGCGGCGCTCCACCTGTTGGAGATACCACAGGGGGAAGGTGTCGTTGTCGCCCAAGGTGATGAGGATGGCGTCGGGGGCGCAGCTCTCAAGATGGTTGACGGCAATGTCGTGCACCGAGTGGCAGCTGCTGCGGTCGTGGTCGCTCCAATTGCCGACGGCCAGGGTCAGCGGCGCCAGCAACGCCAGCCACCGCCACCACCGGCGCGGCAACTCATCCACGCCGATACCTATCCACAAGGCGAAGGCGTAGAAGGAGAGCACATAGACATAGTCGCGCTCGCGCGGCTCATAGCAGGGATGGTTGAGGTAAAGGTTGAGCAATATGCCACCGAAAAGGAAGAGCATCATAACGGCCCAGAAGTCCGTCCGCGAGCGCCGTCGGTGACGCAGCAAGCCCCACAGCCCCAGCAGGAAGGGGAGGATGAAAAGGACGACGCAATGCCACCGCAAGTTCGTGCGGCCGATGTAGTTGTACATCAGGTAGCG
>JAFZKV010000081.1 GCA_017551765.1 Bacteroidales bacterium | reverse complement strand
TCTTTGGTGACGGCAATACGCGGGTCGCGGCCCACTTTCTCCACCTCCATCCAATAGCGCACCTGCGAGGGGAGGTTGCGGAAGGTGATGTAGCTGGAGTTGCGGGTGGAGATGAGATAGTCGCGTGCCGACTCGAATTTCTCCTTGCGTTCGGGGAAGTTGAGCATGAGGTCGCGCACGGCGGCCACTCCGTCGTTGGTCTTGTCGCATTGGGTGCCGAGATAGCCGTAGTAGTAGGCGGGGAAGCGGTTGAAGCGGTCGTAGTAGAAGCGGCCGTAGGTGCTGTAGCCGAGGGAGCGGAATTCGCGTATCTCCTGGAAGAAGATGCCGGCCATGCTGCCGCTCATGTATTCGTTGAACAGGGCGCAGGCGGCGCGGTCTTTGTCGTAGTCGAAGTTGGTGGTGGTGATGCGGAAGTCGATGTCGCTCTTGAGGAACTTCTTGTTGGTGCAGTAATAGACGGCGTTGTCGGTGAGGTTTTCGGGCGTGCGCACGCGTTGCGGCATGACCTTCACCTCGTCGCGGACGAGCTGGTTGTTGAGCAGCATGTCGGCCACCTGTTTGGGGTCGATGTTGCCCACGAAGGTGACGTAGCCGTCGCGCTCGTAGATGTTGTTGATGATGTCCATGAGGTCCGTTCCTTTCAGGCTCTTCATCTCTTTGATGGTGGTGTGGTTGATGTATTCGGAGCGGTCGCCGTAGACAATGTATTCATAAAGGGCGTTGGTCCAGGTGGAAGCGTCGTTCTTGGCGGCCTTCTTGGTGGCTTCGAGGGCCTCAATCTGGTTGTCGAGCTGCTGGGGGTCGTGACGTGGGCTCTTCAGTTTCTGCATGACGAGGTCGACAATCTTGTCCATGTTCTTCTCGGGGCCGCCGATGTGGAAGTAGCTGTAGTCGTAGCCGGTGCCGAACCAGAACGAGCCGCCGAGCCGGTCGAGCTCAATGTTGAACTGCTGGAGGGTCATGTCGCCGGCGCCCAGCTGGCTGAAGTAGCCGTCGGCCACTTCCAGGTTGTGGTTGTCGGCGGTGCCGTAGTGGTAGTAGATGTTGAGGCTGAAGAGGTCGTTCTTGGGGTTCTGCGAGGCGTAGAGGTTGCAGTATTTGCTGACGGGCACCACCTCCACCTCTTTATTGAAGTCGATGATTTGTGGGCGGATGGGGTCCACCTTGCGGCTGGCGATGCGCTTGGCGAAGGCTGACTGCTGGCCTTTGTTCTGTGCGTCGAGGTGCTCCCAATCGGGCTTGATGGCTGCATCCTTCTTGGGGAAGCCCATGTTGGAGCGCACCAGCGTGCAGTGGTCGCGGTCGAAGTAGCGTTTGGCCACCTCCATGATGTCCTCGCGGGTGATGTTCTGCAGGCGCTCGTTGTCTTCGAGCCATTGCTCATAGCTGCTGCCCGTCAGTTCGAGGCTCTGCAACAGCATGGCGATGCTGCGGTAGCTCTCCATCTGCTCTTTGCGGTCCACCAGGTTGTTCATCTTGATGCTCTCCAGCAGTTCGTCGCTGAAGCGGCCCTGCTTCACGCTGTCGAGGGCGGCCCAGATGAGTTCCTCGGCGGCTTCGTGCTTCTGGCCGAGCAGCTTGGGGATGTAGAGGATGACGTTGGTGCCGGCGTCCTGCAGGGTGAGGGGGATGAGGCTGGCGGACATCAGCTTGCCCTCGGTGGTCAGCTCGTCCAGGCGGCCGTTACCGCCGGCCAGGATACGGCTCATCACCTCCAGCGTCAGCTCGTCCTTGTCGTTGGCTTTCACGCTGGGGAAGATCATCAGGCCCACCTTGACAGGGGTCTGCTTCACCTTCTTGACCACCTGCTTCTCAAACGTGGGCAGCTTCCACTCTGGCTCCTTCACGGGCCTGCCTTTGGGCCAGCGGCTGAAGTATTTCTCGGCCATCTGCTGCGCTTTCTTCATGTTGAGGTCGCCCACCAGGATGAGCGTCATGTTCGAGGCCACGTAGTATTTGTCATAGAAGCGCTTCATGGCCGAGGGCTGCGGGTTCTTCAGGTGACGGTCCCAGCCGATGATGTCGCGGCTGTAGGGGTGCTCGCCGAAGCTCTCGGTGAAGATGTTGCGGCTGAAGGTGTAGGTCATCTCGTTAGCGTAGAGATTGCGCTCCTCGTAGACGGCCTCCAGCTCGCCCTGGAAGAGGCGGTAGACGGGGTTGCGGAAACGCTCGGCGTACACCTCCATCCAATTCTCCAGCTGGTTGCTGGGCAGGATGTTGTAGTAGACGGTATAGTCGTAGTTGGTGCCGGCGTTGAGGCCCGTGCAACCCATCTGTTGCAGGATGGCGTCGGTCTCGTTGGCAATGGCGTACTTCGAGGCCTCGATGTTCAGACGGTTGATTTCCAACTGTATGTCGTGCCGCTCCTTGTCGCTTGTGGCGTCGTGCAGACGGTCGTAGGCCTGGCTGATGCTGTCCAGGTAGCGCTTCTCCGTCTGCCAATCGGTGGTGCCGATGCGGTCGGTGCCCTTGAACATCATGTGCTCGAAGTAGTGGGCCACGCCGGTGGCGGCGGTGTCCTCGTTCTTCGAGCCCGCGTGCACCACCACGGAACCATAGATTTTCGGCTCCGAATGGTCCTCGCAAACAATCACCTTCAGCCCGTTGTTCAGGTAGAAGGTCTCCACGTCCAGCTTCTCCTGCGCCGCTGCAACGAAGCCCAGCGACAAGGAGAGCAGAAATAAACTGATTTTTCTCATCTTTATTTTTAATTCTTAATTTTTAATTCTGTTGAGCAGCTGGTCGATGCTGACACGCTCCTGCTGCATGGTGTCGCGGTGGCGCACGGTGACGCTGTTGTCGTTCAGCGTGTCGTTGTCCACGGTGATGCAGAAGGGGGTGCCGATGGCGTCCTGACGGCGGTAGCGGCGGCCGATGGCGTCCTTCTCGTCGTACTGCACCATCATGTCGGGCATCAGCAGGTGCTGCACCTCGCGGGCCTTCTCGGGCAGGCCGTCCTTCTTCACCAGCGGCAGCACGGCGGCTTTGTAGGGTGCCAGGCGGGTGGGCAGGCTCAGCACCGTGCGCACGCTGCCGTCCTCCAGCGTCTCCTCCTTCAGCGCGTGACTGAAGACGGCGAGGAACATGCGGTCAACGCCGATGGAGGTCTCAATGACGTAGGGGGTGTAGCTCTCGTTTAGCTCGGGGTCGAAGTATTGCAGCTTCTTGCCGCTGAACTCCGAGTGGCGACCCAGGTCGAAGTCGGTGCGGCTGTGGATGCCCTCCAGCTCCTTGAAGCCGAAGGGGAAGCGGAACTCAATGTCGGTGGCGGCGTTGGCGTAGTGGGCCAGCTTCTCGTGGTCGTGGAAACGGTAGCACTCGGCCGGAATGCCCAGCGCCTGGTGCCACTGCATGCGCTCCTCCTTCCAATGCTTGAACCACTCCAGCTCCGTTCCGGGACGCACGAAGAACTGCATCTCCATCTGTTCGAATTCGCGCATGCGGAAGATAAACTGTCGCGCCACGATCTCGTTGCGGAACGCCTTGCCAATCTGCGCAATGCCGAACGGCACTTTCATGCGGCCGCTCTTCTGCACGTTCAGGAAGTTCACGAAGATGCCCTGTGCCGTCTCGGGACGCAGATAGAGTGTGTCGCTGTCGTCGATGACGGAGCCCATCTTGGTGGCGAACATGAGGTTGAACTGACGGACGTCGGTCCAATTCCTCGTGCCGCTGATAGGGCATACAATCTCCAGGTCGAGGATGAGCTGCTTGAGGCCTGCCAGGTCGTTGGCGTTCATGACCTCCGCAAAGCGGGTGTGAATTTCGTCAATCTTCTGCTGATGCTCCAGCACACGGGCGTTGGTGGCGCGGAACTGCGCCTCGTCGAAGCTTTCGCCCCAGCGCTTGCGCCCTTTCTCCACCTCCTTCTCAATCTTCTCCTCCATCTTGGCTATATGGTCCTCGATGAGCACGTCGGCGCGGTAGCGCTTCTTGCTGTCCTTGTTGTCGATCAGCGGGTCGTTGAAGGCGTCCACGTGGCCGCTGGCCTTCCAGATGCGCGGGTGCATAAAGATGGCGCTGTCCAGCCCCACGATATTCTCGTGCATCTGCACCATTGCTCGCCACCAATACTGCTTGATATTGTTCTTCAGCTCTACGCCCAGCTGGCCGTAGTCGTACACGGCGGCGAGGCCGTCGTAAATCTCCGAACTCGGGAACACGAAGCCATACTCCTTCGCGTGAGCCACCACCTTGGTGAAATCCACTTCCTTTTTCATTGCGTTATTGCGTTATTGTTTGATTGCTTGATTATTTTTAACTTCTTAAGTTAAGAAAAATAACGTGCACGCACACGGAATATTGTATAGGTGGCAACAAAAAACACACAATGACGCAATCATCAGCCTTTTATGGCCGTGTGAACTACCACCGTGGTAGTCGATGGGTAGTCCTTGGGAAGTCGATGGTAAGTCCTTGGTAGGTTGTTGGTGCGGATTATTCGTAGCGGATGGCCTGGATGGGGTCGAGGCCGGCGGCTTTCTTGGCGGGATACCAGCCGAAGAAGACGCCCACGGCCACGCACACCACGAAGCTGAGGCCGATGGCCGAATAGGAGAGCACGAAGGAGATGGGCATGTCGCCGCCCGACTGTATGGCGGTGGCCAGCACATACGACAGGAGGATGCCCAGCAGGATGCCTATCAGTCCGCCGATGAGCGACAGCACCACGCTCTCAAGCAGGAACTGCAGCAGGATGTCGCGCTGACGGGCACCGATGGCCATGCGGAGGCCTATCTCGCGGGTGCGCTCGGTGACGGTGACATACATGATGTTCATGATGCCGATGCCGCCCACGATGAGCGAGATGCTGGCAATGGCGGTGAGCAGCAGGGTGAGCATGCTCATCATCGAGTTCATCGAGGTGAGCAGCTCGTCCATCGTGCGCACCTCGAAGTCGTCGTCGTCGGGGTTGCCGATGCCGTGGGTGGCGCGGAGGGTGTGCGTGATTTCGGTGGCGGCCGCCTCGGAGGCCTCCTGGCTGACGGCGGAGGCTTCGAGCATCTGGAAGTAGTTGATGCCCAGGAAGCGTTTCTGCACGGTGGTATAGGGCACCAGCGCTATGTCGTCGGCGTCGTTGCCGAACGAGCCCTGTCCTTTCTCTTTCAGCACGCCGATGACCTTCATCGGTATGTTGCCGAAGCGGATGGTTTGTCCAACGGGGTTGGTGCCGTCGGGGAAGAGCTCGTCAACGATGGTTTTGCCGATGACGCAGACTTTGGAGTAGACTTTCACGTCCTGGTCGGTGAACATCAGGCCTCGTTCGAGCGAGTAGTTGTTGATGGAGAGGTAGGCGGGAGAGCAGCCCTGCACCGAGCCGGAGTGGTTTCTGGAACCGTAAACCATCTGTGCGCCGGAGGTGACGGAGGGCGAGAAGGCGGCCACGTGGGGGCAGCTTTTCTTGAGCGCCGCGAGGTCTTTCTCGTCGAGGCTCTTGGAGGTGGAGTTGCCCATGTCGACGCCGCCGCGCTGCTGGCGGGCGGGCATCACCATGATGCTGTTGGTGCCCATGCTGGAGAATTCGGAGGTCATGCCCAGCTTCACTCCTTCGCCGAGCGAGAGCATGGTGATGACGGCCGAGATGCCGATGATGATGCCAAGCATGGTGAGCAGGGCGCGCGTCTTGTTGCGCAGGATGGCACGCAGGGCTATTTTCAGTAGGTTGGAGAGGTTCATGGTTCAATAGTCTTCGTTCTTGGGTAATGCCTCCAGGGCGGCTTGGGCGTTCTGTGTCTGCACAGGGCTGTCTTCGATGATGTGGCCGTCGCGCAGCTTGATGGTGCGGCTGGTGAAGCTGGCGATGTCGGGTTCGTGTGTGACGAAGGCGATGGTGGTGCCGCTGGCGTGCAGTTCCTGGAAGAGGGCCATGATTTCGTAGCTGGTGCGGGTGTCGAGGTTGCCGGTGGCCTCGTCGGCCAGGATGATGACGGGGTCGCCCACGAGGGCGCGGGCGATGGCCACACGCTGCTGCTGGCCGCCGCTGAGCTGGGCGGAGGTGTGGTGGATGCGCTGGTCGAGGCCCACACGGTGGATGACCTCCATTGCATGCTCGCGGCGCTGACGGGCGCTGTACTGCTTGTTGTACATCAGCGGAAGCTCCACGTTCTCAAGCACCGAGGTGCGAGGCAGCAGGTTGTAGCTCTGGAAGACGAAGCCTATCTTGTGGTTGCGTATGTCGGCCAGCTCGTTGCGGCTGAGGGTGGCGGCATTGACACCGTCGATGATGTAGTCGCCCGATGTGGGGGTGTCGAGGCATCCCAGGATGTTGAGCAGCGTTGACTTGCCGCTGCCCGAGGTGCCCATGATGCTGACGAACTCGCCCGCGTCGATGCCGAAGGAGATGCCGCGCAGCGCGTGCACCGTCTCGTCGCCGACAATGAAGTCGCGCTTCAGGTTGTTTATTTCGATGATGGACATTTGTGATTGCGTTAGTGCGTTAATGCTACTCACGTTTCTTCCTCTCGGGCGGGCCCATGCGGAATTTGCTGTCGTCTTTCTTGCCGGCTTTGACGAACTCCACGCTGCGCACGATGCGGTCGCCCTCTTTGAGGCCCGAGGTGACCACCACGTTGGCGCCGTCGTTGATGCCTAAGGTGACGGTACGGCGCACAAGCTTTCTGCCGTCAATCACAACGACAGAGTTCTCGCCGCCTTCCGCTTCCTCCACGGTGTAGCCCTCTTTGGCCAAGCGAGCCGTGGTCATGGGGTCGAGGGTGAATAGTGTGGTCTCCAAGGGGATGACCAGCCCTTGCTGCTCCTCGACCAGGATGGTGATGTTGGCCGTCATGCCGGGATAGAGCTTGCCGTCGTCGTTGGGGGCGTCGATGATGACGGTGTAGGTCACCACGTTGCTGGTCACCGTGGGCACCAGGCGTATCTGGCGCACGGTGCCCTTGAACTCGTCGCCCGGGAAGGCGTCGACCGAGAAGGTCACCTGCTGGCCCTCTTCCACCTGTCCGATGTCGGCCTCGTCCACTTTGGCTTCAAGTTGCATGTCGGTCAGGTTCTTGGCGATGGTGAAGAGGGTGGGGGTGCTGAACGACGACGCCACCGTCTGTCCCTCCTCCACAGCCTTGCTGAGGATGACGCCATCGATGGGTGAATAGATTTCGGCGTACTTGAGGTTGGTGCGCGACCGTTCGTAGTCGCTCTGTGCCGTAATCATCTGGTTCTTGGCTTGCTCCAGGCTTGTCTCCGCTTGGTCGTATTCTTCCTGCGTGGCGGCCTTCTTCTCGTAGAGGGCCTTCACGCGGTCGAAGTTCTTCTGTGCCAGGTTGCGGTTGCTGGTCGAGGTGCTCAGGGTTGCCTGCGCCTGTTTTACCTGCTCGAGGAGGAGCGATTTGTCGAGCTCGGCCAACAGTTGCCCTTTCTTGACCTCGCTGTTGTAGTCGACATACATCTTCTCCACGATACCGCTCACCTGTGTGCCCACCTCCACCTTGTAGACGGGCTGTATCTCGCCCGTGGCGGTGACGGTCTTCTCTATCGACCCCGCGGTGCAGGGCTCCTCATTGATGACGGCCACCTCCTTGGGGCGGGTGACCACCGCCACCACCGCGGCGGCAACGATAACAATGGCTATGACGATTAGCCAGGTGCGTGTCTTCTTCTTCATAATTATTTTATAGCTTTATTTCCTTTCCTGTGTAGAT
>JAFZKV010000012.1 GCA_017551765.1 Bacteroidales bacterium | reverse complement strand
TCGTGCACGACATATCCGTTTCGGCACCGTGCGTACACCGTATGTACACCGTGTTTTGTCCGACTGAAGTCGGACATCAGTCGGACAATACTCGGAGTTGAGTCGGACCAGAGTCGGACTTGGTGGGGTTTTTGCGTTGATTTACAGCGATGTAGATATTGTTATATGCGGTTAAATACTGATTATCAGCACATTGTGCTGTTTTTGGGGGGATTATAGCATACGGCTGTTTGGGGGCCTGAAAGGACCGGAAAAGGGTATCAGAAGGGAAGGAACGGGGACTAAAAGTCCAATTTATGTCGTGCACGATATATTTCCGAGGGGACTTGCAGACCCGTAGGGACAGGCACGCCGGGGATGGTGTCGGGGTTGAAGGTGAAGCGGCGCTTGGCGCTGCCGGCGAAGATGCCCAGGGCTCCCTCGACGTTGCTGTACACTTCGCCCTGCTCGGCGAAGAAGCTGGTCATGCCGCCCTGCGACGAGGCCGAGAGGATGTATCGGAAGCGGGCCGGCGTGACCGACTCAACCTCAACGATATACTCATGCTTGAAGGGGGGCACTTCGGTGGTGTCGACGCGCTGCAAAATCCAGAGCGGCACCTGGTACTGCTGCCCGTCGATGTTGCGGTCGAGGAACATGATGCGGCCTCCCAGGGGGCTGTAGGACGACACGTCGGAGGAGGTTATCTCGTCGCTGTAGGGCACGAAGAAGATGGTGGACTGCACGGTGTCGACGGTGTCGTAGCGCTCGAGCCATTCGTTGAAGCGCACACCGCTGTCGCGCCTGGTAACCACCACGTTATAGTACTCGTCGCGTCCGGCGTGGTCGGAGAGGTAGAACGAGGCCAGCACATAGTTGAAGTCGGCGGTGGGCACATAGGCCGCCGCAAAGTTGGACACCACGGGGTAGAGCGGCACATAGGTTTTGGCATGCACATGGCGGCCAACCGCCTGGATGTCAATCTCCAGGCTGTCGTCCTCGCGCAGCAGGTGGTCGAAGAAGTACTTGCTGCGCACCACGCTGTCGAGCGTCTGCACGGTGTCGTTGATGCGGAGTGTGATGACGGCGCCGGGGACCGGCTGGTCGTTGTTGTCGTCGAGGAAGAAGCGGGTATAGGCGAAGTGCACAAAGGCCTGACGTCCAGCGGCGGGCACGGCGTTGAGCACCAGGTCGCGCTCGAGAGGCTCCTCCACATCGAGCACCTTCTCGCAAGAGAAAATGAAAAATGAAAAATGGAAAACGAAAACAAGAGGCAAGACTCTTATCAACTGTTTCATTCTCAGCGACCTTTTCTGTTTATTTTTTTTCATTCACGTTTTTCATTTAAAAGTACAGCGTGTAGGCCACCGACGGGAGGATGGGGAAGAGCGAGAGCTGGCAGAGGGAGGAGGGGTAGCCGTGATAGCCCACCTGCGAGTTCTGGTAGATCATGTAGGGATTCTGGCGGTTGTAGACGTTGTAGACGCTGACGTTGATGGTGCGGTGGCAGCGCTTGAATTGGCGGTGGAAGTTGGCGGCGAGGTCCATGCGGTGGTAGGCTGGCATGCGGTAGTTGTTGCGGCCCTCGTAGCGGGTGAGGGTGCCGGTGTGGGTGTGGTTTTCGAGGTTGTCGTAGTCGTCGGGGTCTTCCGAGGCTACGGCGTAGGTCTGCCTGGGGAGGGTTGCGGTGTTGCCGGTGGAGTAGACCCAGGTGGCGCTGACGTCGAAGCGGTCGCTGAACTTGTAGTTGAGCACGATGGAGAGGTCGTGGCGCCGGTCGTACTTGGCGGGGAAGGGCTTCTTGTTGTTGATTTCCTGCCCCTCGCGGTCGAAGAGACGGTCGGTGTGGCTCCAGGTGTAGCCTATCCAGCCGGTGAGTTTGCCTATCTCGCGTTGGGCCAGCAGCTCGACGCCGTAGCTCCAGCCGCGGCCGGCATAGACGAGGTTCTCCCAATTCTCGCTGGAGCCGAAGTAGGTGGCGCCGTCCTTGTACTCGATGAGGTTGTCCATTGCCTTGTAGTAACCCTCGACGGAGAAGTCGGCGATGCCCACGAGACTGTAGAAGAGGCCTGCCGCCACTTGGTGACTTTCCATAGGCTTCACCTTGTCGGTGACGGGTACCCAGAGGTCGGTGGGCAGGGTGATGCTGGTGGTGCTGAGCAGGTGCACATACTGACGCATCCAAGCATAGCCCGCCTTGATGGAGAGGTCGGGGGTGAGCATCACGCGGCCCGACAGGCGCGGCTGCAGCGAAGGGTAGAACGAGTTCTGCACCTTGAAGCCGCTGAGGTGCAGACCGTAGTTGATTTTCACGCTCTCGGTGATGGACCAATCGTCTTCGAAAAAGGCGGTCATTTCGTTGGCGAGGATGGTGCCGTTGTCGATGTCGATGGTGTCGCGGTAGGCGCCGTTCATCTGCACGGGGTCGTAGAAGCTGATTTCGCTCCGCGCCACCTCGGGGGTGAAGATGTGGCGCACAAACGTGGTGCCGAACTTGACATTGTGGTCGGGCGAGGGGGTGTAGTCAAAGTCGGCGCGCAGGGTAACGTCCTGGATTTTTGAGGTATAGACACCCTTTATATTGGTGGAATTGGTGTCGTGGATGCTCGTCAGGTCGACAATGCTGCCGATGAGGTTGTTCTTGTACTGCGTGTAGGCGGCCGACACATTGAGGAAGAGCTTGGGGGTGAGCTCGTAGTTCCACCGCAGCGCCCCCACCATGTTGCCCCACAGGTTCTCGAAGCCGAGCTTCACGTTCTGCCCCAGGGAACTGACGGTATTGATGGAGCCGTATATCTTGTCGTCGCCCATGTAGAAGCTGCCATAGAGGCGGCTCTTGTCGCTGAACTTGTGCGTCAGCTTGGCGTTGAGGTCATAGAACCAATAGCCTGCACCGAGGTCGGCGTTCTTCACCACGTCGGGGCCCTTCACTTCGCTGGTTTGCGAGTTGATCCACATCACGGCGGGGATGATGAAAAGCTCGGCATAGGTGCGGCGGGCCGAAAGGCTGAAGGTGGTCTTCTCTTTGACGATGGGCCCCTCAAGGTTGAACTTGGCGGAGATAAGGCCGATGGATGCGTTGCCGTGCAGCTGTTGGTCGTTGCCGTTGTTCTGTGTCACGTCGAGCACCGAACTCAGGCGACCGCCAAAGCGGGCGGGGAAGCTGCCCTTATAGAGCGTCACGTTCTTGATGGCATCGGTATTGAAGGCCGAGAAGAAGCCGCCCATGTGGCTGACGTTGTAGAGCGGCACACCGTCGAGCAGGAAGAGGTTCTCGTCGGGGCCGCCGCCACGCACATACATGCCGCTGTTGCCTTCGCTGCCGCTCTGCACACCGGGCATCAGTTGCAGGGCCTTGATGATGTCGGCTTCGCCGAAGAGCACCGGCACCGACTTGACCACCTCGACGGGCATCTCCATAGCGCTCATCTGCGACGACCGCATGTCGCCCGTGCGCTCGGCTGTGATGGTCACCTCGTCGAGTGTAATGCTCTGGCGCAGACGCACGTTGAGTTCGCGGTTGGCGTTGAGCCTGAAACTATAATATTGGGGTTCGTAGCCCACGAAGGTGATACGTAGGTTGACACTGTCGCTCTTGAGGGTCAGCGAGTAGTGGCCGTAGAGGTTGGTGACTGCCCCTTTGCCGCTGCGGGTGTCGAGGATGGTGGCACCGATAAGGGTCTCACCGTTTTTGGCATCGGTGACAGTGCCGCTGATGGTGTAGGACTGAGCCCATGCACCCAACGGCAACAGCAGGAACAGGATGAGCAACTTACACTTCATGTAACATCTCTTTCACGGTCTTTTTCAGCAGAGGGTGGCGGTAGTCGGGCATGATTTCCGCCAGAGGTTCCAGCACAAAGCGGCGCAGGTGCATCCGAGGGTGGGGAATAGTGAGGTCGGGAGTGTCTATCACCTCGTCGTTGAAGAAGATGAGGTCGATGTCCATCGGGCGGGAATGGTATTTTCGGGGGTGAGAGGTGGTGGGCCTGACGCGGCCCAAAGCGGCTTCGATGGACAGTGCCTCGCAGAGGATTTCGTGAGCATTGAGGGAGGTCTCCACCAGCAGGGCCTGGTTAAGGAAATTCTCCGGCTTCCGCTCTCCGCCCTCCGTTTCAAAGTCCCCCCAAGGTTCGGTCTCATAGAAGCTGGAGAGTGCAGCAACCGTGCCGATACGTTCCTGTATCAGCACGGTCGCTTGCTCTATCAGACGACGGCGGTCGCCTTGGTTGCCGCCTATCAGTAGCGCCACGCGGTTCATCCGCAGTGAATAAAGCTCTCCACCAATTCGAGGGTCTTCTGCGGGTCGTGGCCTATGTCGGCACGGAGGGTGCGGTCGTTAAAGGCGCGCAGTTGGCGGATGATGCCGTCAATGAGTTGCGGGGCAAAGATGCCGTCCTGCTCGTAGAGGGCACGGTCGCGCTCCAGCAGGTCGGCGCTGGCGGCGCAACTGTCGGGCAGCACATCGAGACGGTTAAGCACATCCTCGTGCTCAAAGATGTTGACGCTCACATAACGGTCCTTGGCATACTGCACCGCGTCGGGCATCTCGAAGCCGTGGCGGGCGGCGACGGTCATGCCGGCCAGCAACAGGTAGACATTGGCCGAGCCGTCGGGCGTACGCAATTCAATAGTCTGTTTGTAGCTGAAGTCCACCTCGGTCTTTTTCTCCAAGGGGTTGCAGTGGGCCATCATATTGCCACTGCCCTTGTTCCAGCCCAGCGGCACACGCACCATCGCCGAGCGGTTGCGGTCACCCCAACAGATGTTGGTGGGAGCCTCTTGGTGGGGCACCAAACGGAAATAGCTGGTGGGATTGGTGTTGCCGAAAGCGGTCAACGAGCCGGCGAGGCTCAGGATGCCGGCCATCGTCTTCAGTGCCACGTCGCTGAGTCCGTTCTCGCCTACATACATATTCTTGCCGTCAAGGCTCACGCGGGTGTGCACATGCATGCCGCTGCCGGCCTTGCCGATGGTGATTTTGGGGGCAAAGGTAACCGTGATGCCGTGCTCGTAGGCCAACTCGCGCATCATCCACTTGGCGATGACCAGCTGGTCGGCGGCATCCTCGAGGTGCGTGGGCAGGAACTCAATTTCGTTCTGCTCATACATCAGGTCGCCATAAGAGAAATTGCCCACTTCGGAGTGGCCGTATTTGATTTCACCGCCTGCGGCGGCAATCATGCGCATGGCCTCCGTGCGGAAAGCCCCGAACTTGCAGAAGGGCTTGCTCTCATGGTAACCACGCTGGTCGGCAGGCAGGTAGTCCTCGTCCTTGGGGGCGATGACGTAGTATTCCAACTCGCCCATTACCTCGAACTCCATTCCGCCTGTAGCCTCACGGAAGGCACGTCCGGCCTTCTGTAGCGTGTATTCGGGGGCCATAGCGAAGGGTTCGCCGTCCTTGGTGTAGAAGGAGCAGAGCAGGTCGAGGGTAGGCACCGCGGTGAAGGGGTCGAGGAAAGCCGTGCGGAAACGCGGGATGACATAAAGGTCCGAGTTGCCGGCCTCGATGTAGGGGAAAAGGCTGCTACCATCCACTCGCTCGCCGCAGGTCAGCACCTCGTCGGCATGGGCGAGGCTCTGGATGACAAAGTTAAGTGTCTTTAATCGCCCGTCATCCGCCATGTAGCGGAAACTGATCATCTCTATTTGGAATTCCTCGATGACCTTGAGGATATCTTCCTTGGTGAACTCAGCCTTGGGCTTGCCGAGGAACTTCACCAGAGGGTTGGGGTTGAGCATCAACTGTTCTTGTGTCATGACATTTTATTATTAAAAAGTTCATTGATAACGAGAAAGTAGAACATATATTGTGCGATAGGCATAAAAAAGCGCGGATGCGACGCACCCGCGCTGAGCGTTGCTGTGCCGGACGGCTAGTCTTC
>JAFZKV010000080.1 GCA_017551765.1 Bacteroidales bacterium | reverse complement strand
GTACCTTCACCAATCTGCACATCGTCGTCAATGTAGGACGACTCATGCACGAAATATCCTTTATCTTCCATGTTTAAAGAATTCAATTACAGCATCTATCACACGATCCTGCATCTCTCGGGTGAGTTCCGTGTGCATGGGTAACGAAAGCACGGAGCCGGCCAACCGCTTCGACACCGTAAGAGGCTCTGCCGCACGGGCTATCTTTTTGAAAGCCTCCTGCTCTTGCAACGGTAGCGGATAATAGACCATGCTCGGTATGCCACGCTCGGCGAGCCAGGCCTTCAAAGCATCACGCCTGCCATCAAGCACCTGTAACGTGTATTGATGATATACATGCGTACTCTGCGGCAACTCCACCGGAGTCAGCAGGCAAGCCTCCTCAGGGTCAAAAGCCTTGAAACGCTCGGTATAGTAGTGAGCCGCCTGGCGTCGGGCACTACAATAGTCATCCAAGTGGCGGAGTTTGACATCCAGCACCGCTGCCTGCAAGGCATCCAGACGCGAATTGCAACCGATAATGTCGTGGTGGTACTTGACGCGCTGACCGTGGTTGGCAATCATGCGAAGCCTTTCACAAAGGGTTTCGTCATGAGCGAACATAGCACCGCCGTCGCCAAAGCATCCCAAGTTCTTCGACGGAAAGAAGGAGGTGCAGCCCACTGTACCCATTGTGCCCGTCTTGGCCTTATGACCGTCGGCAAAAGTATACTCTGCGCCAATGGCCTGTGCATTATCCTCTATCACATACAGTTGATGCTCGTCTGCAAACCGAAGTATCGGCTCCATGTCGCAACTCTGCCCAAACAGATGCACAGGAATAATGGCCTTGGTCTTGTCAGTAAGGGCGCGACTGATGTTGTCGACTGTCACGTTGAAGGTGCGCGGGTCCACGTCCACCATCACGGGAGTCAGGCCCAGCAACCCAATCACTTCGGCCGAGGCCACATAAGTAAACGCGGGTACAATCACCTCGTCGCCAGGCTTCAAACCCAACGCCATCAAGGCTATCTGCAGCGCGTCGGTGCCGTTGGCACAAGTCACCGCCGGGCAGCCACCCACATAGCGCGACAGGTGCTCGGCAAAGTCGGCCACAGCCTTGCCTCCGATAAACGACGTACCGTCAACCACCGCCTGCATGGCAGCATCCACTTCGTCTTTGATTTTGAGGTATTGCCCCCTCAAATCCACCATCTGCATCTTTTCCATAACACAATCAATATTTCACATCATCCCAGCCGAAAGGATGCGGCGCCAGCGGCAAGCGGGCAAGCGGATGATAGTCACCCTTTAGGCCTATCGGTGTCGAGTGCCGTATATCACTCACAATCTGTATGCTGTTGCGAGCCTCACTGATGCGGAAACCGCGACCGGCGAAAATCTCCTCATAACTTGCAGTATGCAGTTCGGTAAAGCCCTGGCTGAACTCGAATGCCTCGCCGTCGACAGTCATCAGGCGGTAGGTTCGTTTTTCGCCCTGCACAGCATCAGGCGGCAGACAGGCGGCATTGATGCTGAGGAAGTAGCGCACACGGGCCTGCTTCAGCTCCAAATAACCCGCCACGCGATCGTGACTCATCACATGCACCACATTACGCTGTACAGGGCCAAACACCCACTGCAACATGTCATAGAAGTGCACCCCGATGTTGGTGGCCACGCCTCCGCTCTTGTGCACATCGCCTTTCCACGAGGTATAGTACCACCGGCCACGCGAAGTGATATAGGTGAGGTCCACATCATAGACTTTGTCCTTCGGACCTTCCTCCACTTTGCGCTTCAGCGCCTTGATTGAGTCATGCAGACGCAACTGTAGGATCGTGTAGGCATGGTGGCCGGTCTGCCGCTCCACCTCCATCAAGTTGTCAATATTATAGGGGTTCAGCACCACCGGCTTCTCGCAAATCACATTGCAGCCCAAACGCAAACCGTAGCGGATGAACGCGTCGTGGGTATAGTTGGGCGTGCAAACCGTGAGCCACCCGATGGGATTATCCGTTTGCTGGCGCTTGGTAAAGAAACGGTCGAACAAAACCTGCTCAGTAAAAAAAGCGCACTCGGGGAAGGAACTGTCCAACCTGCCCACACTGTCAAACAAGTCATAGGCACCCACCAGATTGTTGCCCGTATCGGCGATGGCTTTCAAATGACGCGGCGCAATATAACCCGCCACTCCAATCAGTGCAAAATTTTTCATCATAGCATATTTTAAATACAGCGAAGGCTTGGGGCTCGACGGACCCAATCCGTACCCCAGCGTATTGTTTTTTGAAAGTGCAAAGATACGAATTATTTGGCAAACAGAAAAAAGTATTTATAAAAAACTTACATAGTCCCACCGTTTAACTTCTGTACCACTACTGTTTAACTACTGTTTTACTACATTTTTTAGTTAAACAGTAGTTAAACATCCGGAAAGCAATCGAAAAACAGTCGGAGTGATATAAAAACAAGCGATGCAACAACCTGCATCGCTTGGAGATGTGATCTGTACAAGATTTGAACTTGTGACCTCTTGCCTGTCAAGCAAGCGCTCTAAACCAACTGAGCTAACAGATCAATCGAGCACTTTTTCTCTTCAAAAGCGGGTGCAAAAGTACAAACATTTTTAAAACTGACCAAATTATTTTCAAAAAAAATGTATCTTTGCAAACCGCCAACGTGGGCGGCACGCCTGTATCTCAATGGAAATGAACAGGAAACAAGCCGTCCATAACAAGCCGTCACACCCTCAAAAAAACAGACCAATGGCAGACAACTATTTGGAAAAAAGATACGAAGAAACGCTCGGTTCGGGCAAAAAAACAATAAAACGCATAGGCCATACCGTCGACGATCTGCTGAAAAAAAACCGCAGCCACCGAGGCTATAACAAGGACTATGTGGTGAGCCGCCATGAGCTGGAACGCATTGTCGGTGTATGCTCCAAAATACCTTCAGGTTGCAACCAACAGACACTGCGCTTCTTCCTTGTCACCAAAGAGACCGGCGCCGAGCTGGTACTGCCGCTCATCCGGCTTGGCGCAGCCCTCCCCGAACTGCACCTCCCCCTCCCAGGCTCCGAACCCGAAGCCTTTATCATCTGCTGCTCCACAACGCCTGAGAGTAAGTTGGTCGACGTAGACCTTGGCATTGCTTTGCAAAGCATGCTGTTCAAGACAGTGGAAATGGGTCTCAACGGATTGATTATCGGAGCCTTTAACCGAGAGAAGTTGAAGGAGGCCTTCCACCTGCCCTACGACCCGCTGATGGTGCTGGCCATCGGCAAAGGAATTGAGCGTATCGAACTGACTCCCATACACGCAGACGAACCGCACGCCTACTACCGCCGAGACGGTATCCATTATGTACCCAAAGTGCGTGCGGAGGAACTCATACTGAACCATGCGTAAAGCCCCGTTGGTGGCGGTAGCGCTGGCGCTGATGGCAGGCATGCTGGCAGCGCACCATCTCCATTCGCTACCATTGTCCTTCTGGCTCATCCTGTCAGGCTGTGGTGGCCTGTTTGCCGGAGTGGCGCTCAAACTGTTCCACACCAAGCATCTGCCTGCTTTTCTTGGGCTGCTGATACTTATCTCCGGCATTGGTGGTTTGCTGATGCGCATTGAGGACCCTCAATACGCCCCGCAGCATTGGACAAACAATTGTCCCGAGAAGGTCTATCTTGCTGTGAAAACAACAGAAACACCCTTGCCTCGGGAACGCTGCTACCGCGTCAAGGCCAAGGTTATTTCCGTGGACAGCCACCCTCGTCGCGGCGACATCACGCTCTACCTGCGCAAAGACAGCACAGCCGCCTCTTTGCAACGCGGCGACCAACTGCTGATGCACGGCTACCCCGACACCTTAAGGGGCTCAATCTACGTCACATCCGACCATTACATTGTCACCCAACGCGACAGCACCTCACTCCGCGCCAAAATCGAGCACACCCGAATGGTTTTGCTGCATCGTATGCAACGAGGGCCTCTGGAGCGTAAATACGCCGGCGTCGCCGAGGCCATGACGCTGGGCTGGCGCGGAGATATAGACCCGAAAATGAATGTGGCATTTCGCGACAGCGGCATCGTGCACCTGCTGTGCGTCAGTGGACTGCACGTAGGCCTGCTGGCCGCCCTCATTGGCGGACTCTTCTTTTGGGCGGGAAAAGCACGACGAGGACGTATCCTGCGCGGTACAGCACAACTCATTGTCCTGTGGGGCTTCGCTCTGCTGACGGGGTTTGCGCCATCCACAGTTCGTGCCGCACTCATGTTCAGCCTCTTTGTCGTCTCCAACATCCTTGCGCGGCGCACAAGTTCCCTCAACCTCTTGGCTGCGGCGGCCATCATCATGCTGGCGGTGAAGCCCATGCTGCTGTTCGATGTGGGATGGCAGTTGTCGTTCACCGCTGTGGCGGGCATACTGCTGGCGCAACCCGTTATCCGCGCCTTCCGCAATTGGTTGTGGCAGGCGGCCACCGTCAGCATCGCCGCCACTTTGGCCACCTTCCCCATCGTGACGGCCACCTTCCACCGGCTGCCTCTCTACTTTCTCATTGCCAACGTGGTCATCGTACCTCTGGCCGGCATACTGCTGGGTTTGTCTCTACTTTACCTCGCCATTCCTTGCTCACTCACCGCATGGCCCCTTGGCCTGTTATTGCAACTCGTCGATACGCTGACAGGATGGGTATCGACGCTCCCGCACGCCGTCGTGGAAAACATCACTCCAAGTCCTTGGGCGATGGCTGCAATTATTATTAGCGTGATTCTTCTGCTGGTGGCACCTCAACGAATTCTCCGTACCGCCTGACATGTTCCGCCAACTCGCGGTAGAAACGATGGTGGCCCAACGTCTGCGCGCTACCTACGATAATAAGTTTCATGCGCGCACGGGTCATCGCCACATTCATACGCCGCAGGTCACGCAGGAAGCCTATGGAGCCGCCTGCATTATCGCGTACCAGACTGATAACGATTACGTCGCGCTCCTGTCCCTGAAAGCCGTCGACGGTACCAACCGTGATATGCCGGCGCAACTTCCTGAAATAATGCTGCATCTTCAGCAGGCGACGTATCAGCCGCGCCTGGCCTCGGTAGGGAGTGATAATACCAAAGTCCACCCGCTCACTTTCAACCCGCTGGGGTGAAATCATCTCTATGTAGTCCCGCAGGGTGTGTATCACCAGCCGCGCCTCCTGGCTATTACTGATGCTCTTATGCCGGTTTTCCTTTTCCTCATAGTCCAGCGCCGAGGTGTCGAGCCATATCAAGGGTGTGTCTATCGGTGACACCAGACGGTGCGCCGCCTCGTCGGCAGCGAGCAGGCGCCCGCCGTAGAACCATCGCGACGGGAAGGCCATTATTTCCTCATTCATACGGTACTGTACCGTCAGCAGACTGACCGCCTGCGGCCACAGCGTCACCACCTTCTGCATCAACGTGTCGGCCAAGCCTCCTTTGGCTGCCTCCAGACTCTTCACCGTTGGCGGCAGCTGCTGGTGGTCTCCGCTCATCACCACCCTGTCGGCCTTCAGCATCGCCGCCCAGCAAGCGGGCTCCAACGCCTGGGCTGCCTCGTCAATGAACAGTGTGGAGAAGTGGCGGCGTTCCATGAGGCGGTAGGCGCTGCCTATCAGCGTACAACTCACCACGCGTGCCTGCTCGAAAAGGTCTGCATTTATCTTGATTTCCAATTCCGTCTCGCGGTTGCGCAGACGGTGGGCTTGCTCACCTTTGGCACCCTCGCGCAGCGTCTTGCGTATGTTCCACAGCTCGTGATAGTCGGGGTGCGCTGCATAGCGGCGCTCATAACTACAGTCGAGCATCTCGTCGCTCATCCTCAGCGGATTGCCCACCCGCAGCACATGGATACCGCGACGCATCAACTGCTCACTGATCCAATCCACCGCAGCATTGCTCGGTGCACATACAAGCACCTGCATCTCACGCTGCAATGTCTCGATGACGGCCTCCACCAACGTGGTGGTCTTGCCCGTCCCCGGAGGACCGTGCACAATAGCCACCTCCTGCGACTCCACCACACGCTGTATGGCGTCCTGCTGGCTACGGTTGAGCCACGGAAAACTCAGTTGCGGCAGCACACGGAACGACGGCGGCCGTTGACCCAGGAGCACCTCGCGCAGCCGCACGAAGCGCTCATCCTCCTTACACTCCGCCTCATGCAAAGCTTCGGCCATCACGCGGAAAGTAGTGTTGTCAATCCCCAGCTGCACCCCCAACAGGTGCCGTTCGGCAGTGTCGTGCAGGCTCTGAGCGGCGGCCTTGTTGGGCATGCTGAGCGCCATCGCGCCGTCACCCACACGCTCCACATAGCATTGGTGCGGCAACTCCTTGGCACCGCTATCGGTCAGGTAAAAGAAAGTCACAGGCTTTCCAGGCTCGAAGTCGAGCTCCACCTCGTCTTCGTCCACCTCATAGCGCACTTCCACCGTAAGCTGTCCCAGGGCGTTGTAGGCGTTGTTGCCCAACCGTATCGGATAGCGACAAGCGGCCTCGTGGATGGTCCCCGTCAGCGTGACACCCTTCTCCTCAAGGCTGCGCTGGTAGGCGCGCTTCTCCTCCTCCAATTCCTGCGCAACCAACGCGCGCAAATGTGCAAAATAATTGCTGACGGTCAAAGTTCTATCTCTTTTTCGATACGGTCCTCGCCCCAGATGCTCTTCATGTTGGCGCCGCCGTCGCGGAGGCTCATCTTGCCGTTCTGTTCCAAGTGGATGCGATAGAAGACGCATTGGTGCAGGTGGGCCTTGTCGCACACCACATCGGTGGCGAAGGCCTCGCAGGTGGGCGCACCGCAGACACCGCAGTCAATCTGTGGCAACTGCACCTTCAGCCGTTCAATCTTCTCCATCTTCTCCAGCGCCTTGCCTATGTCGCTGTCGAGCACCATCATCGATCGGGGTTGCACCTCCTCGACAAGCGAGTGCTCAATCAGATATTCCTGATACTTCTCCATCTCGCGGTCACGCGGCATCTCGCCGTTGCGCTCGCGCTCGGCGGCCTTGCGCGCACGGGCATACATGCGCTCGCCGCACAGGAAACGGTTGTCGCACGAGAGCAGGGCACCGGCGCAACTCTGGTCGCAGGCCCTGAGTTCGAGGAATTCCACGCCTTCCACCTCCTCGTTTTCCATCTTGTCGAGGAAGTCCATCACGTTCTGTATGCCGTCGATGGCATAGCTGCGCTTGGCGGTGCAGATGCGGCGCTCGCCGTTGGTCAGCGTGCTGAGGATGGCGTCGGCGCCCAGGCGCTGACGTGTCAAGGGCTTGTATTGGTGGTTCTTGCCGTTGTCCTTCATGCGCTTGTACACACGGTTGAACAACGAGTTCATGTTGATTACACCGTCAATGATGCTCTTCTCCTCACCCACGGGGGCCTTGACGGCCGACACCTTGGCGGCACAGGGGGTGATGTAGAACAGGCCAATCTCCTCGCGCGGGATGCCACGGCTCATCAGTTCCTCGACGGCATACATGGCGCTGAGGTCCAGCGGCACCTTGATGGGCATCACATTCTCCGCCAGCGAAGGATACTTGATTTGTATCAGCCGCACGATGGCGGGGCAGAACGACGAGATGAGGGGCCTGATGTCGGGGTGCTCACGGGCATAGCGCTCCTTGGCCTCCTTGTATATCATGGCGGCGCTCTCCACCTCCATCACGTGGGCGAACCCCAACTCGTAGAGGGTGGCGTAGACCTTCGACACGCTGATGTCGTCAGGGAACTGACCCATAAAGACCGCCGGCAGCAGAGCCACCGAATGGGGGTAGCGGCGGAACGCCTCGAAGTCGTCGTCCTTGATGCTGATGGCCTGCGCCGGACAGACTTCGTAGCACTTGCCGCAGTCGATGCAGCGGTGTTCCTGTATGGAGGCCTTGCCGCCAAAAATGCGGATGGCCTCGGTGGGGCAAATCTTCATGCAGCGCGAGCATCCTATGCAGCGCGGCTCTTCTATCTGTAGGGCGTGGTAAAACATACTATACAAAGTTCACTTCCATCTCGACGGTGGTGCCCACGCCGACCTCGGAAGTCACATTCATTTTATCGACATTCTTCTGCATATTGGGCAGGCCCATGCCGGCGCCGAAGCCCATGTCGCGCACCTCGGGGCGCGCGGTGCTGTAGCCTTCCTGCATAGCCAGGGCGATGTCGGGGATGCCGGGTCCCTTGTCGGCCACCACCATACGTATCTTATCGGGGTCGATGTCCACCAGCACCTTGCCGCCATAGGCATGGGCGATGGCGTTCACCTCGGCCTCGTAGAGGGCCACCACCACACGCTTCACCACCTGCGGGTTCACATTCAGCTGCTTCAGCGTCTTCTTCACCGAGCTGCTCGCTTTGCCGGCATTGACAAAGTCGCCTTCTATCACTGTATACTCCTGATGCATAATCTATCAATATAACGGTTTCATGCCCAACTCCCACAGCAGGCCGCAGGTCTTGAACATCGAATAGGGTGTGCAGATGAGCACCATGTCATTCTCGTCGGCCAGCTCCACCATGTCCTCCGTGGGGCGCTTGCCGCGCACGAAGATAACCACCTCCAGGTTGGCCATGTCGCAGGTGCGGATGGTCTGCACATTGCACAGGCCCGTGATGAGCACCGGCGTGTCCTTCAAGGTCAGCACGTCGCTCATCAGGTCCGAGGCGAAGCAGTGCTCCACCTCCTTATCCAACTTGTCGGCGCCAAGGCCCACCGAGGCGCCGAGCTTGTCAACAATCGCTTGTAAAGTCATATCGTGATGTAATAAAAATAGTTAATCTCCCATTTCATTCCAATTGACGCCGCCCAGGTTGACGCTGATGCCGCCGTAGATGGCGTTGCGGCTGTAGACACCGTAGATGCTGCACCACTTGAAAGGCGACACGATAATGCCGGCACCGAAGTTGAAGTAATGCTTGCGTGTGCCCGCAAGGACCACATAGTCGTGATAGATGGAGCTGCTGTTCTCGTTGGTCTCAACGTTGACCGTCGAGGCATCGGTGAGGCCGTAGGTGGTCTGGCAATAGCCTACCATCGGCATCATACGGAGCCACGGAAGCACGGGGATTTGGTAACCGGCATTGACAACCACGGCCGTGGAGTCTTCCCACAAGTTTCCGTTCACATGATTGTCATAGCGGTGCTCCGGGCCTGCCGAGAGGCAGTCGATATAGACACCCCAAGCACTGATGCTGGCACCGGCCCCAAAGTCTTGATAAGTAGTGTTCAGACCGGCCACACCAATATTGAAACCGACCTCATAGCGGTCCTTGTTGTTTGAGAAATCGAACCATTGAGCGCTGGCGCTCATCGCAACGGCCATCAGGGCCGCAATCAGCAGTGATTTTTTCATGATACTGTAGATATAGGATTAATTATTCAGTTGTTGCACAGGGAAAGCGAAGTAGGTGTCGGGGTAGGGCTCGTCGCGCAGGGTGAAGTGCCACCACTCACAGTCATAGGGCTTGAAACCGTGGCGCAGCATGGCGGTGCGGAGCAGCATGCGGTTGGCAAACTGCGTGGCCGTGACGGTGTCGTTCTTGCGGTAGAGGCCCGTCTCGGGATTGCCGCCGCAGTCGGGGTGGCTCTCACGGCCGAACCAATCGAACGTGCCGCCCATGTCCACCTCCTTCTCGGTCCGCATGTCGAAAAGCGTCAGGTCCACCGTCGAGCCGCGCGAGTGGCCGCTACGGGTGGCGATATAGTCCTTGATAAACAGGCTATCCTTCGTCTCGTTGGGATAGAAATAGGGCTTCATGAGCGTGTCCTCGAGGTCCTTGCCCCACCGCACAAAGTGGTCCACCCCCATCTGGGGACGGTAGGCATCGTAGATTTTCAGGCGGTAGCCCTGGGCCTTCAGGTCGTCGCTGACGGCGCGCAGGCTGTCGGCGGCGCGGCGCGTGAGCAGCGCCGTGGGCTGCAGGTAGCCGTCGATGCGGGCGCCCACAAAATTGTAGGTGCCATAATAACGTATCTCCAGGATAGCGTCGGGCACCACATCGGTGAGGGTCACAAAGTCGGCGCTGTTCTCCTCGGGAGCCAGCGTCACCTCCTGGCTGTCGGGGCAGCTGCCCTTGCCGCCACAGGCGGCCAGCAGCAACAGCGTTCCGAGGGCACAAAGGATTTGTTTAGTCATATTATAATATGTTTAATTTTCACATTAACCAAAATAAATCAGCACATTACACACGCATCAACCCTTTTGGGGGCTGCAATTCATCGCTGCAAATATACACAAACTAATCCGAAAACGCAAATTTATTTTTCTTCCACCTCCCGCCGGCGGTTTTCAAACTCCCGCCTGTCGGCGTAATCCAGAAATCCTGTTTTTTTATGCTCCCCGCTGCGCGGAGATCCTGTAAATCTTGGAAATCCACCTGGCTCCTCCCCTTAGTTAGGGGAGGGAAGAGGAATGCCTGTGGCATTCCGGGCAGAGCTTTGTGTAGAGCGCCGCCGAGAAGCGGTGGTGGAGGAGTGTGTCCTAGTGTGTTTTACCGCGTCACCGTCAGGCGTCGAGTAACAATGCCTTGCGTAGTACTCACCGTCAGCAGGTAGGTGCCCGCAGGCCAGGTCGTGGTGTCGAAGCGCACAGTGCGTCCCGATGCCGGCAGGCGCAGGAACGGCACACCGGCGGAGGTGTAGACCTCCACGCCCGTCAGTTCAGCATCAGCGGTCAGCAGCACCGCGCCGCTGGTCGGATTGGGCACCAGCGAAAAACCCTCCACCTCGGGCTGCGCAATGCCCACACTGTCGTTATTTCCCCCGAAGAAGATATATGACAGCCATTCACCGTAGACCGTTGTGTCGTAGTTCGAGGTGGCATAGTGGCATTGTTTACGCAGCATCACGTTGTAGCGGACCCCGTCCAACAGCTGCGTGAAGGTATAGGTGGTGTCGGATGTGATGTAAGTGGTGTCGCTGCCATCGTCGCCCACCAGGCGCACATTGTACACAGTACCCTCTTCGACACTGCGCCAGCGCACTTGGGCTATTCTTCCTTCATAGAAGTCCAAATTATACCATTGTATCGGCCCGCACCTAAAGCCGATGATGGGAAACGCCCATCCCCATCGCTTATCGTCATACCAATCTCGAAGCACGAAACGGTCATTTACATC
Organism: Bacteroidales bacterium; assembly: GCA_017551765.1. Classification (GTDB taxonomy): domain Bacteria; phylum Bacteroidota; class Bacteroidia; order Bacteroidales; family P3; genus Colimorpha. Next base: position 35,254 of record JAFZKV010000080.1, on the reverse strand, counting down.
CTGTCCTGGACTGGCATCCTTATAAACATGAGCCGGCAGCGAATTGTCATATCGTGCACCGTATTCCCTCAAATTAAGGCCAAGTTCACCAGGTGCATATTGTACATAATCTTTGGAACGCCCTACATAAAATGTGTCTGTTATGCGATTAATCTGTTCTGGCGTGTCGAAGTAAAACTCATAACAGGGAGCCTGATATGTATTTTCCTTCTCGCAGGTGTCTTCATATAGAAACCAGCAGAAACGTGGATTGGAACGGTTGAGTCTAACACTATCAATTGGCAGGAACTCGTAATATTGAGTGGTGCTTGTAGCAAAAGAAGGTCCTTTGTACTTAAACAACCAAACATGGAAACTTGTGTCTTCCTCGGGCATTGGACCAAGATTATTCTCAAATGTGATAGCCACCCCATAAACGGTCACAGTGTCGTGAACAACATATTCCTGAACCATTCTGTTCGTGGGTGTAAATGCCCAATAGTACACACCATCAAAACAGGGCTTAGGTTTGGAAAAAAGATAATACGAAGCCGTGTCCGTCACAACATCATACACCCGGGATGGGTCGTCAATCTGTGCCTGCATTGACGCACTACCACACAACAACAAAACTACGAAAATCAGAACAATACGTTTCATGGCATCAAATTTTTTGCAAAAATACGAAGAAAAACCGAGGTGCACAAATTTTTTTTATTCTCCCGCCTGCGGCGTAATCCATAAATCCTGTAAATCTTTTTTGGATTGTTGGATTACCGCCGCAGGCGGGGAGGTTGGGACACACTCCTCAGTCACTTCGTGACAGCTCCCTAACTTAGGGGAGCAGCAGGGAGAGGAGTACTATCTGGCTCCTCCCCTTAGTTAGGGGAGGGGGACCGCCGCGAAGCGGTGGTGGAGGAGTGTGTAAAACAGATTTATGTCGTGCACGATGTATTTTAGGGTGGTCGGTAACCGGTGGTCGGTGGCCGGTGATTGGGGACAACAACGGAGACAACCAAGACATTCTGGCTGGTGCCACATGCAGCGGCGCTGATATCAGGGCAGGAAATGTAAAGTTCGGCACGCAATAAATTGGTTATTAGTACCGAACAAAGCCCGTGTAACTCCAATGTAACTCCGACTGATGTCCGTTTGTTGTCCGTTTGTTGTCCGTTTGTTGTTCGATTATTAAACGGACAACAATGGGACATCAATAGGACAACAATAGGACAACAGTGGGCGTTAGGGCGGTGTTAGAGCGAAGTCAGTAGGTAGGTATTCGGGCCGAAAACCGACCACCGGCTACCGGCTACCGACCACTATTTACATCGTGCACGACCTATTTTCCTAAGGGTGCGGATACAATATTTTTCGGGGGTGCGCGTTATGGGATAATATAATGGAGAAAATGCACTTTCTGCACAAGGGCGACCGCGTGGCCCTGGCGGCGCCGGCCCGCAAGGTGAGCCCCGACGAGATGGCGCCGGCCATCGGCATGCTGGAGTCGTGGGGGCTGGAGGTGGTTGTGCCCAAGGGCCTTTACGCCGAGGAGGGTCAGCTGGCCGGCAGCGACCGGCACCGCGCCACGCTGCTGCAGAGCCTGTTGGACGACCCCGAGGTGAAGGCCATCTTCTGCTGCCGCGGCGGTTACGGCACGGTGCGCATCATCGACCGGCTCGATTTCAGCCGCCTGGCGGAGCACCCTAAATGGGTGGTGGGCTACAGCGACATCACGGTGCTGCACAGCCACATACACAGCACGTTGGGCCTGCCGACGCTGCACGCCACGATGCCCGTCAACATGCACGGCGAGGAGACTCCCGCCACACGCACGATGCACGATTTCCTGTTCGGACACAACCGCGACTACGTGGACCACGAATGGGAACCCCACACGCTGAACCGCGAGGGGCTGGCCCAGGCGCCGGTGGTGGGGGGCAACCTAAGCATCCTCTACAGCCTGCTGGGCTCACGTTCACAGATAGATACACGCGGCAAGATACTGCTCATCGAGGACCTGGACGAGTACCTCTACCACATCGACCGCATGATGCAGGCGCTGCGGCGCGCGGGCATGCTCGACGGCTTGGCGGGCCTGGTGGTGGGCGGGCTGAGCGACATGCACGACAACACGGTGCCCTTCGGCCGCACGGCGGAGCAAATTGTGATGGAAGCGGTGGCCGACAAACACTATCCCATAGCCTTCGGCGCCCCCTTCGGGCACCTGGGCGACAACAACTTAGCCATTCCGCTGGGAATTAATTGCACGCTGGAGGTCCACAAATCAAAAAAATGTCGTATCTTTGCACCCTGATATGCTGCTCGTATACGTACCACGACTGACCAACCGGCTGGGCTACACCCTCAACGTGCTGCTCAAACACCTGTTGCACACCGACTTCAGCATCACCACCGACGAGGACTACTTCCTGCGCCACGACGATGCCAAGTTCTGCTACGGGCCGCGCCGCATTGGCGACAGCCTGCACGTGAAGAGCTGCGGCCTGCTGTTTGGGACCTCGATTGAGGAGCAGGAGCCGCGCCCCTTCCAGCGCGACGGACAGTGGATGCTGTTTCCCGTCTACGGACGGGGGTTGGAGCTACCCTTCGACCTGCTGGCGGCCACGTTCTACATGGTGAGCCGCTACGAGGAGTATCTGCCTCACCGCGAGGACGAGCACGGCCGCTTCGCCACGCCGGAGCACCTGGCCGTGCAGGCCGGTTTCAAGGACGAGCCGGTGGTGGACCAATGGGCCTGCCTGCTGAAGCGGCTGATTGAAGAGCGCTATCCCGACTATGCCTTCCCGCCGCGCACCTACCGTTTTGTGCAGACGGTGGACATCGACGCCGCCTGGCGCTACCGCCACAAGGGAGTGCTCCGCACGCTGGCGGGCACCCTGCGCGACCTGGTGGTGCGCCGCGACCTGGCCGAGGTGCGGCGGCGCTGCCGCGTGCTGGCGGGCCGCGAGGCAGACCCCTACGACTCGTTCGACTACATTATCGACCAGCGACAGCGCGCGCCAGGCTCCTACCTGCTCTTCTTCTGCCTGCTGGCCGACTACGGGCACTATGACAAGCCGGCCAACTACCTCAATCCGCACACTCGCGAGTTGCTGCAGCATCTGGGCGACCACGCCAAGATAGGCATCCACCCGGGCTACGGCGCCCTGGAACACCCCCACACGGTGGACACCGAGACCAAGCGGCTGGAGGCCATCCTACACCGCACCATCGTGCGCTCGCGCTACCATTTCCTGCGCCTGCAGCTGCCGCTGTCCTACCGCATCCTGCAGCACGCAGGCATCAGGCACGACTACACGATGGGCTATGCCGACGACACGGGCTTCCGCGCCGGCATCAGCGTGCCGTTCCCCTTCTACGACTTGGAGCGCGACCACGAGACAGAGCTCGTGCTGCACCCCTTCTGCGTGATGGACACCGTGCTGCAACGCCACCTGAGGCTGACGCCCGAGGAGGGTCTGGAACGCTACAGGGCGCTGATAAACAGCACACGGCAGGTGGACGGAACTTTCTGCTGCGTGGTGCACAACCAGAACCTGTGCGACCTCGACGGCTGGGAGGGCTGGCGCGAGGTGTACGAGCAGATGCTCGACATGGCTAAATAACATAGAGAGAATATGATAAACTACAAAGAGAAACTGCAGCCGGTGCGCGCCTTCGTCTTCGACTTCGACGGGGTGATGACCAACGGCGACGTGTGGGTCTATGCGGACCGTGAGACGGTGCGCTGCGGCAACATCAAGGACGGCTTCGCGGTGCAGTACGCCGTGAAGAAGGGCTACACGGTGGCCGTCATCAGCGGTGCCACGTCGGCCAGCATCGACAACCGCATGGCGATGCTGGGCGTGACACAGTGCTACACGGGCTGCGGCGACAAAATCAAGACCTACGAGAAGTTTCTGGCCGACAACGGGCTGCGCGACGAGGAGGTGCTGTGCATGGGCGACGACCTGCCGGACTATCCCCTGCTGCAGCGTGCCGGCGTCTCGGCCTGCCCCGCCGACGCGGCCGTGGAAATCAAAGAGATTGCCGACTATATCTCGCTGTATGAAGGCGGCAAGGGCTGTGTGCGCGACGTCATCGAGCAGGTGCTGCGCCTGCACGGCCAATGGTTCCACCCCGACGCTGTGGTATGGTAAGGTGAAAAGTGAAAGGTGAAAAGTGAAAAGTGAAAGACACATAGTAACGGGAAAGACGCTTGCGTTCTGCGCAAGCATGGTTTTCATTTTCCATTTTTCATTTTTCAACCCTGCGCAGGCGCAATACTATGATTGGCGCGACACGGTGACGGAGTACCCCAACAAAGGCACCTTCTACCACGACAAGTTTGTGGGCCGCAAGACCGCCAGCGGCGAGGTGTTCGACCAGAACAAGTTCACCGCCGCGCATTGGAAGATAAAGCTTGGCACCTATATTCTCGTCACCAACCAGAACACGGGGCTGCAGGTGATTGTGAAGGTCAACGACCGCTGCCCTAAGCGCGGCGTCATCGACATGACCCACCGCGCCGCCAAAGCCATCGGCATCCGCGGCTGCCAGCCGGTGACCATCCGCGTGCTGCCCACGGGCTACGAGGAGCGTTGGGCGGCGCAGGAGGGGATGTTCGACTCGGTGAGCGTGAAGCGCTATCCCACGCCACAGGCCAAAGCCCCCGCGCCGGCAGCCACCCAAGGCAAGATACCCGTCTATGCCTCATCGCCCCGAACAGGCGGCACCACCTATGGTCTCTACCTCGGCACCGTGGCCTCGCACGGGCAGGCCTACCTGATGGTCATCAAATTGCCCGAGGCCTACCGCGACCAGGTGCGCGTGGAGCCGGCAGCCGACGGCGACAGCCTGAGCGTGTCCCTCGACGTCAGGCTGACACACCAGCAGGCCGAGCAGCTCCGCAAGGCACTGAAACCCTCCTTTCCGGCCATCCAAATCAGGGTGCAAAACCCTTGAATGAAGAAAAAAAATAAACTTTTTTTGGCCTATTTATAAATTATTATTATCTTTGCACAATCAAATCCACCCCAAAACAGAGGGGGGCATTTGAGCGTAAATACTATATAAAGAACTAAAAAACAAGCCACTGTGGCGATAAAATATAGACAAAAGAACCTACATTGGACTCGAAAAACAGCGTCATTTTTTGTGATGATGGCCCTATTTTTGTCTGTTGCCACGGCCCAAAATGAGGGTCAGTACACCCATTTCATGTTCAATCAACTGAGCTATAACCCCGCCTATACGGGCAGTTCGGGTGCACTCTCTTTCTCGCTCCTCTACAACAACCAATGGATGGGGTTGGACCTGCAGGCTCCGACACCGACGGTGGAAGCCGGTGTCACCCCGACCAACATCCTCGCCTCTTTCGACATGCCGGTGTCGTGGCTGCATGGCGGCTTAGGATTGACCTTCAATTCAGAGCAAATCGGTTACCACAACAATACCACTATCAACCTCGACTACGCGTTCCGCATCTATTGGGGCCGCGGCAACCTGGCGGCCGGTGTGGAGATGAACCTCTACAACTTCGCCTTTAACACGCAGAACCTGGTGGGTATAAGCGACTTCACGGGTGACCCCGTGAACCCCATCAACCAATCGGGCGACCCCGCGGTGAACGGACAGGCGGTGTCGGAGTTCATGGTGGATGTGTCGACAGGCCTCTACTATCAGGTGCCGAGCGAATACTATGTGGGCCTGTCGGTGAAGAACCTGCTGGCCTCGCACAGCGACCAGCTGGCCTTCAGCAACGCCAGGACCCTGTACCTGATAGGCGGCTACGAATACACCTTCCCCTACAATCCCTCGTTCAAACTGAAGCCCTCGCTGATGGCCAAGACCGCCAACTTCTCCACCGTGCAGGCCGAGGCGGCACTGCTGCTGGACTATGAGAACTTTTTCTGGAGCGGCCTCGGATACCGTCTGGGCGACGCTGTCACCTTCCTGGCGGGCGTGAATTGGAACTTTGCAAACTTGAATTGGCTGCGCGTCGGCGTGGCATACGACCTCACCACCTCGAAACTCGGCGGCTTCAAGGCAGGCCGCAGCTTCGGTTCGCTGGAGATATTCGTCAACGGCACCTTCCGCATCATCATCCCGAAAGACCCGCCCACGGTGTCACGAACCACCCGCTTCTTGCTATAAACAATTAAAAAAACAAAAAAAGGAAACATTTTTAGTTAAACATACGTTATAGGAAATTAATAAAATACGTGTAATATGAAAAAGTTTGTTCTCATCCTCGCCGCCTCGGCAGCCATGCTCTGCAGTTGCAGCTCGCCCAACAAGGGTGAACTCGTCGGCGTGAACGACCGTCCTTATTTTGAAGACATCGACCTGAAAGGCATGGTGTTCATCAACCAAGGCAACTACACTATGGGCGCCGGTGTGCAGGGCGTCACATACGGTGAACCCACCCAACCGCGCAAGATGCAGATTGGCTCGTTCTTCATGGACGAAACCGAAATCACCAACAACGAGTACCGTCAATTCGTCTATGCGGTGCGCGACTCGGTGGCACGCCGCATCCTCGGCAATGCCGGTATTGATGGTTTCTTGATTGAGGAAGACAAATACGGCGAACCCCTCGACCCGCCCATCATCAACTACAAGACCAAGATTGACTATGCCGACGCCGACGTGCGTCAGGCATTGATTGACGGTGGCTTCTACATCGTCGACATCAACCACCGCCGTGTGGTCGATGTGTCTAAATTGAATTATGAATACTATTATATTAATTACTCCGAGGTGGCGAAGAAAGAAAACGGCACTGCCGGCAAGAGCGAGTACCGCGGCACATCTTTCTCCGTGCGCCCCAAAGGCCTGAACAACCGTTCGAGCCAGATACAGCGTGAGTATATCAACATCTACCCCGACACCCTCTGCTGGGTGCACGACTACACCTACTCGATGAACGAGGACTATAGCCGCAGCTACTTCTCCTCGCCCGCCTTCGACAACTATCCCGTGGTGGGTGTCAGCTGGCGTCAGGCCAAGGCTTTCTGCGTGTGGCGTTCCAACATGCTGAACCAATACCTTGAGAGCATCAACTACAGCACTTTGAACGACTTCCGTCTGCCCACCGAGAGCGAGTGGGAGTTCGCTGCCCGTGGCGGCATCGCCTCCCAGAGCTATCCGTGGGGTGGCCCCTATGTGCGCAACCCGAACGGCTGCTTCCTGGCCAACTATGAGCCCCTGCGCGGCGCCTATGACGACGACGGTGGCGTGAAGACCCTGATGGTGGGCCACTATGCCCCCAACGACTACGGCCTGTACGACATGGCTGGCAACGTCAGCGAGTGGTGCCTCGACGCCTACAATGAGTCGACCTACATCATCGCCAACTCGCAGACCCCCTACTACAACTACGACGCGAAGGACGACGACCCGCTGGCCATGAAACGCAAAGTTATTCGTGGCGGCAGCTGGAAGGACCAGAAGTACTTCATCCAGGTGCAGACCCGCAGCTATGAGTTCATGGACACCGCCAAGAGCTACATCGGCTTCCGCTGCGTGCAGCCCTACCTCGGCCGTGTGAAGGGTGACAACCTCCGTACCGCCAGCAACGTGGCCCGCTAAACAACCAATTCATCAGACAAAAAACACATTCACACATAAGCAAACACACAAAAACACAAAGTTATGAGCGTCTTAGACAACATCGTTCGCAGTAAAGCGTATAAGAACTTCATGGCCAAGCTGTACGGTATTGGTGCAGCTGTCGTTATTTTCGGTGCTCTGTTCAAAATCATGCACTGGCCGGGTGCCAACCTGATGCTTATCTTAGGTATGACCACAGAGACCATCATCTTCTTCCTCTCGGCCTTTGAGCCCCCTCACAAGGAGTGGGATTGGAGCCTCGTGTATCCCGAACTTGCAGGCATGGTCGACGAGAACGCAATCGAGTTTGACGAGAACGGCAACCCCATCGAGAAGCCGGTGAGCAAAGACCCGCTGAGCGCCAAGCTCGACAAGATGCTGGAAGATGCCAACATCAGCCCCGAACTCATCGACCGTCTAGGTCAAGGCATGAAGAACCTGGCCGAAACGACCAACGCCATGAACAACATGGCCAACGTTACCGCTGCCACCGACAAGTTTATCAGCAACTTGGACAACGTGGCCGGCCAAGCTGGCAGATTGCTTGAGAGCATGCAGGGCGCTCCCGAAGCCATCTCGACCCTCTCGTCCATCTATCGCGAGACCGCCGAGTCGCTGGGTGGCGAAGTGAGCTATGTCGACGAGATGAAGAAGATGTCGAACAGCCTGAGCAGCATCAACGCCATGTACGAGATGCAAATCAACAACGCCTCGGCCCAGATGAACCTCAACAAGGAATTCGAGGAGAAGATGAGCGCCATGTTGGCCAACTTCACCGACTCGGCCGAAGGCATCGTGAAATACAAAGAACAAGTTGACGCCCTCACCCGCAAGGTGGCCGAACTCAACAACGTATACGGCAACATGCTGGCCGCCATGCAGACCCGCCTTTAATACACCGCATGTCTAACTAAACTCCACGTGTAATTTAAAGAAAGGAATAGACAATGGGTGCAACAAACTGTCCGGAAACCCCGAGACAAAAGATGATTACGATGATGTACCTCGTGTACACCGCCATGTTGGCTCTGAATGTCTCCGCTGAAGTTGTCAACGGTTTCAAGACCGTGGGTTCCGCCATGACAAAGTCAAACGAGAACATTCAGGTTAAACTTGACGAGACGTATGCGAACTTCTCAAAGGCTCTGCAGAACAGCCCCGACAAGGTCCAAGAGCAATACGACAAGGCTCAGAAAGTACGTGAGCTTTCTGTTGCTATGGGCGGCTATATCGATAGTCTCGAATACACTTTCATGGCCGCTCTCAACTCTACCGCAGAGGTGCCTATCGACATTAACAATCCCAAGAAAACACGCAAGATCCCCGTCGTTAACGAAGACAAATCGCCCAACTTTGACAGCATCAAGAAGGCCATTGAGATTGCCGGCTTCCGTTGGCTGAAAATGGACGAGCTTCATGAAAGTTCCCGAATGTTTATTGATGGCGGCGCTGGTCTCGAGCTGAAGAATAAGATTATTGAATATAAGAAACAAGTCAAAGAGATTTTGGGTGAGGACTCCAACCATGTCTCTATTGCGCTCAATGTGGAGCACAAGGAAATCAACCCCGACAATGAGTTATTGGATTGGGAAGTACTCTGCTTCTCCGAAGTGGTGTCAGGCTCCGCTCTTGTGACTTTGACGCGACTGAAAGCCGAGACCATGAACGCCGAGTTCGATGCCGTCAATATGCTCTACAAACAGGTTGACAAGGGTGACTTCAAGTTTGACCAGATTGCCATGATTTCGCGTCCCAAATCCACCTATATCATCCAAGGTGGCGTCTATGAGACCGACATCAACGTGGCTGCCTACGACTCCAAACAGCACTTCACCGCCACCGTCAACGGACAGCAACTGAACTCGACCGACAGCGGTTCTGTGCATTACCGCACCGTTTGCAACACACTCGGCGTGCAGCGCATCACCGGAACGGCATACGTCACCACCCCCGACGGCGGTACGCAAGAATACCCCATCAGCGACAATTACTTTGTGGCCAAGCCCGTAGCCGTTGTTTCGCTTGACAACATGCAGGTTCTTTACGCCGGTATCGACAACCCCATCACCGTCTCGGTCCCTGGTGTCGACAGCCGCAACGTCAAGGCTTCCATTCTTGAAGGTCAAGGTACCCTTACCCCCACCGAAGGCGAAGGGAAGTACTTGGTCAAGCCCACCCCTGGCGGCAAGAAGATGGTCATCGGAGTGGATGCCGTCATCGACAAGGGTTCCCAGCGCATGGGCCAGCCCACCTTCCAGGTGAAGCCCATTCCTGACCCCATCATCACTGTCGGCGGCTTCTCCAACGGTGCCAAAGTGTCTCGCGCCAATCTGGCTTCTGGTGCCACCGTTGTGGCCCGTGCCGGCGAAGGATTTACCTTCAAGATCCCCAAGGGAAGCATCCGCGTGATGAGTCTTGAGGTATTCGTGGGTAACAAGCCCTTCAACATGAACGGCAACTCCTTCGAGCCCGACCTGCTGTCGGCCATCAAGCGCGCCAACCGTGGCGACAAGATTTATGTGGACGCCAAGGTGATGATGCCGGACGGTATTCCTCGGACGAGCAGCTGCATCCTGACCATCAACAAGTAAGCACACTCTCAGAAAGACATAGAAAACTAATAAATGATAATGATATGAAAAAGGTTTTGTTAAGTATCTTCGCCTTGGCATCACTTGCCATCAGCGTCAACGCACAGAGCGTCATTGATGCCGAAGAGGGTCGTAACCCCAACGACTTCTACCAGAAAGGCATCGTGGTTGGTAAACGCGCCATGCCCTATGCATTCCTGCGCGAGAGCGATGTGGTGTGGGAAATGGCTGTCTGGCGTCAGATAGACCTCAACGAGAACTTCAACCAATTCTTCTATTATCCCATCGAGCAGGGCAAGAACGAGCAGCGCCGTATCAATCTCGTCAACCTCATCATGAATGCCGCCCAAAATGGCGACTTCGACATCTATGAGGATGACGATATGAAGGTTCCCCAGGAATGGAGCAAAGCGCTTGTCAACATGCAGGGACGCCAGCTGAAAGTACGCTACGGTGAAGAAGATGAATTCGGCGATCAGGAGGTGTTCAACGACACCATCCCCGAGGACTTCGACCCTGCTACGGCACGTCTTCTCAAACTCAAAGAGTATTGGTACATCGACAAACAGGATTCGCGCCAGAAAGTGCGCATCACAGGCCTTGCCTTCCGCTTCATGAAGAACATCCTGCGCTCCGGTGAGAGCGAAGAGGTGGCTGAGTGGAGTTTCTGGATTCCGATGGACGACATGCGCGTGCGTCAGGTGCTGGTGAACGCCAACGCCTATGACCAGAACAACGATGTGGCCGAGCGTTCGTATGACGACATCTTCATTCAGCGCTACTTCGACAGTTACATTACACGCGAGAGCAATGTCTACAACCGTGAGATTACCCAATATCTCACCGGCGAGGACGCCATCCTTGAGTCACAGCTCATTGAGGACAAAATCTTTGACATCGAGAACGATATGTGGGAATACTAATTCCCGTTATTAAGGAAGCAAAAGGAGTTAAGTGTTGACATCGGCCAACCCTTAACTCCTTTCCTATTCTACCCATGAGAAAACGCTTGTCCATAGCATTGCTGCTGACGCTGACGGTCTGTTCCTGGGCCCAACAATCGCCCGACGAATTCTATCCCCACCGACTGACCGGTCGTCAGGAACCCATGCCCTACCCTTTTCTGCGCGAGAGCGATGTGGCGTGGAGCACCATGCTGTGGAAAACAATCGACCTCAACGAGCTGTTCAACCAATTCTTCTATTATCCTATAGAGAACCCCGACCGCTCGGGCAAAAAGAGCCTCGCCTATGTCCTATGGGATGCCCTTGTCGACGGCAGCCTACCCATTTATGAGGACGATGCCCTGACGGTGCCCATCGACAACGAACTTTTTGTGCGCCAATACACCCGTCCCGACACCATACAGCTTGAGATTGGCTACGACGAGGACGACAACGAACTATACCAGACCGTTATACGCCCACGCGAATTTGACGGAGCCGAAATACTGCAGTTTGCCTTGCGCGAGGCTTGGTTCATCGGCAAGCAAGACACTCGCCAGGATTCCCGTCGTTTAGCATTGGCGCCATTGAAACAATCCTACCACAAATTTGCCAACACCGAGGAGGAGATTTACCTTGGCCTGCTGCCCATCTTCTGGGTCCCCATGCAGAATCCTGAGGTACGCCGACTGTTGGCCCAAAACACCGCCTACACCGACATGAACAACCTTGTCGGCCAACCCTCGTGGGACTATGTCTTCGTCTACCAGCGCTACAACGCCTACATCACCAAAGAGAGCAACCGCTACACGCGCAGCATCAGCCAATACCTTACCGGCGAAGACGCCCTCCTCGAAAGTGAACGTATCGAAGACAAAGTCTTCGATATCGAGAACGACATGTGGGAATACTGACCCACACTGACCTGGGGCCGACCATTCCTTGATTGTTTATCGGGCGTTCTTTGGTCGTTCTTTGAAAAAAAGCAAAGAACGACCAAAGAACGGGCATAGAAAAGTCATGGATGGGTACTACCCTTCATGGTTTGTTCTATGGCAGTTCAACGGTATTTCAACGCTTTTTTCCGTTGAAATACCGTTGAAATAGCGTTGAACAATTGTTGATCGGTTGGTGTTAGTATTTATTTGCCTATTCGTGATGCACCGCATAGCTGCGCCAACGCTCGATGAGTTGCTGCATGTCGTCGGGCAAAGGGCTCTCAAAATGAAGATGTTTTCGGGTACGTGGATGCTCAAAGCCAAGCACACGGGCATGCAATGCCTGCCGCGGACAGACAGCGAAGCAATTCTCTACAAACTGACGGTAGCGCGATAACGTGGTACCCTTCAGAATGGCATCGCCACCATATAAGGCATCGCTGAACAACGGATGCCCAATGTGGCGCATGTGAGCACGTATCTGATGCGTGCGGCCTGTTTCCAGCACACATTCCACCAACGTGACATATCCAAATCGCTCCAGCACCTTCCAATGCGTGACGGCATGCTTTCCATGTTCCTCGTCACACACTGCCATCATACGCCTCTCACGCGGCGAACGGGCCAAATTACCCACTATAGTGCCCTCGTCTTCATCAAAGTCACCCCACACCAAGGCGTTGTACTTACGCTCAATAGTATGCTCAAAGAATTGCTTGGCCAACACCACCTGCGCCTCCTCGTTTTTGGCCACCAACAGCAAGCCCGACGTATCTTTGTCGATGCGATGCACAAGATAGGGCGTCGCCTTGTCGCCAAAATAATACAGCAAGCCATTCACCAGCGTGCCTGTCCAATTCCCCACTCCCGGATGCACCACCAAGCCTGCGGGTTTGTCCACCACCAGCACATCCTCATCCTCGTACACGATCGGGAAGTCCACCTTCTCGGGCAACATCTCAAACTCGTGCGGCGGCTCGGGCAGCAGCACCGTGATGACATCCAACGGCTTTACCTTGTAGCTCGACTTGGTCTCTTTGTCGTTGACCCTCACACAGCCAGCCTTGGCGGCAGCCTGTACCTTGGTGCGCGAGACACCCGTCAGCCGCATCTGTAAGTACAAATCAAGCCTAATCAGCGCCTGGCCTCGGTCCACCGTGAAACGATGATGCTCATAGAGGTCCTGTTCGTGTTGTTCAAGGTCTATGCTGTCGTCGTCCATGCTCAGTGTTTGATTATCAATTTAGCACAATGCTGTTGTCCCTCAGGAGATATGACCCTGACAAGATAGAGGCCCTCCGGCAGGTGGCTGACAGGCATCTCCGGCTGGCGGCATACAGCCACACGGCGCCCCTGCATGTCGTAAAGCTCCATCACAGCCACCTCTCCACTGACCTTGACCGTTTCCGAAGCCGGATTGGGATACAAACACCACTCTCTATTCTCCACCGTCATCTCCCCTATTCCAACCGCGGCAGAAGCTCCAAAGCAAGGACGTATCATCAGCGAGCCGCTAAGAAAACTCTGGCGCCACACACTGTCGGAGAAGTAATAGATGCGGTTTGAGGTATTCAGACTCCGGTCGAAGCCAAGATTGATAAAGTCATTACCCACCTGCTCGAAGCCTACAAACAGGCTGCCCGAGACCACCGTAGGAGCCTCCAGCACATAACGGTCATAGCCGCCTGTAGTAGCCCTGCGCCGGTTCTGGTCACGGTAAAGCACCTGCGACGGCTTTCCGTCCGCCCCCACACTCCACAGCATCAAGTAGAACGGTATGGCAGCGTTGGCGTCGTTCTGCGTCGAATTGAAATACAGGTCCACCGCCGTCAGCGTATCCTCCACGTTCAAATCGAAACGGTAGGCCAGCGAAGTGGTGGAATTGTAAGAGGTTAAACTGTAGCCATTCTCGGCAGTGCTATCGTCATAGGCATAGTAATTGGCAAACTCCTGGCGGTAACGCACGGTGTCATTCTGCCTATAGGCATCGCCACCGGCACCTTCGCGCACCGTATGAACAATGGTGAAGGTCTCGGGTGCCGCCATCAGCGGGAAACTATAGGCTATTGGCGGTGTAGCATGGGCCGATGATGTCTGGTAGGTCCCATCGGGCATGTATGGCGGAGCGTTCTCATAACCACCGTCATACAGGTACAACTCATTGCCGTTGCTGTCTTGTACAGAATAGGCGTAGCGCGACGCCAACTGAGACGAGTAGCGGTTGGTAATCTTCACCTCGGTGGACGTGGCCATGTCCGCCGCCGTAAACTGACGGTAAGGCATGGCTCGGTATTCTTGCAGGAACGACTGTGCTGGTGCAGCGAAAGCCACATCACGCACCGCCGGCTCCATTGCCACCGTCCGTCCACCGTCAATCATCAGATAGTCAATATGCCAATAATCGCAGTTGGCCGCCTTGCCGGCCTTGGGCGTCGCCTCCAGGCTGGCATAGTTGCGGAAACGGAAACGGAATGTGCTGTCGAAATAACCGCTGTCATCAATAGCCACCGCCACGTATTGCCATCCGTGACCTGTGCGTGCCATCAGTGTATCGACACTGATGCCTTTGGTGCACCACACCGTGTGCCACTCGCTGTCGGCCGGACTATAGAATTCAAGGAAAAGCGTATCTTGACTGTCGGGGGCATATCCTACACGTTCCCACATATTACCATAGCCGCCACCAGGCAAATAGTAAAAACTCAGCACCACCGAGTCTGAAGGTGTCAGACTGTCCAGGCGCAGAGGCAGAGAAGTGGCCGTATCGGCCGGAAAGAGGCTCGTTGTAGCCTGCTCATACAGGTTACCCGTCGCATCCAATGCATCGAGGGTCAAGGTGCCCACCGTAGGCGCCAGCGGGCTCACATCGGGCATCACTTGTGCCCCGCCCTCCTGCTGCCACAAAGCGGGATTAAGGGTACCTGAGGCGAAGTCGTCGAAGAACGGAAGGCTCAAGGCTGCATGCTGTGTCTTGGGGGCAGCGGCACGCTTCACCGGCATCCACTGCACCGGCGACAGCACCTCCTGGGCCGTCACCGAGAGCGACAGCAGCACCGCCAACAGTATGACCGTCCGCTTTACCATGACCATTCCTCGTTGGCTTCTATCTCGTCAGGCGTGGGGCGTCCATCATCAATAAAATTGGGGTCCTCAATCTTGCTTGAGTCCACCTTGAACTCGCGCACCATGCGGTCCACATCGGTGGCGTCGGCATCGATAAACCACAGGTCTACCGAGGTGCCATAGGGATACTTCGACACACCCGTATAGTCGGGCTCCTGGCGGCACACCACAGCTGTCTGGCGATGCTTCACGCCGCTATAGTGCTCACGGCCCACATTGAGCGAAGCCGACACAATGTCGCGCCGCGCACGGTCGGCCGTCTTACCAATGGTGAAGGGTACCACACTGCGGCCCGAGCCGTCGCCCAAACCCACCACCAGATCCACCACCGAACCGCGCTCAATCTGCTGGCCCGCATAGAGGGTCTTGCCTTTGCATGTCTGGTCTATGACGTTGTTCTTATAGGGATCTTCCACAAACTTCAACTTACCCACCACGAGGCCTTCGGCATACAACTCATTCACCGCCTGACGCACCGTGAGGCCTGCCAACTCGGGCAGCACGGCATCCTCGGGGGTATAGGCCGTCATGGTGATGTAGAGTTTGCGCCCTTTCTTCACCATTGTGCCGGCCTTGGGGTCTTGGGTCAGGATAAGGCCACCGGCCTCGCCTGGACGAAAGATGGAGTCCATCACCACCACGTCGAGTTCAATGGGGTTATCGTCTTGCAACTCGGCAATATTGCGCCCCACCACATCGGGCAACTCATATTCCTCTCCCTGACGCGCATAGATGCGGATGAAGAAAAGCACCACCATCAGCACGACAAGCGACACACCCAGCATAATCAGCAGGTGCAGTGCCCACGGGAAACGTTTGAAGAAATTCTCTTTTGCCATATCTTAATCTTTACACTTATCACTTAATAACTTATCACCCAACCAGCTCTCCCAACAGCGTGGCGGCTGTGCAGTCGGTGACACGCACACGCCGGTAAGTGCCCGGGACGGCATCCTTTCGGTCGAACACCAGCACCTTGTTCTGGCTATTGCGGCCGAAAAGGCGCTCTTTCGAGCGGTGACTCTCACCCTCCACCAGCACCTCATACTCGCGCCCCACCTCTTGCCGGTTGTTCTCCAGGGCTATCTGGCCTTGCAGGGCGATAATCTCGTTCAAGCGACGCGTCTTCTCGGCATCGTCGATGTCGTCGGCCAGATGGCGCCAGGCATAGGTGCCCTCGCGCAACGAGTACTTGAACATATAGGCATAGTCGTAGCGCACTTTCCTGAACAGTTCGAGGGTAGCCTGATGGTCCTCCTCGGTCTCGGTGCTGAAGCCTGCTATGACATCGGTCGTGATGGAGCAGTCGGGCAGGTATCGACGGATGGCCGCCACACGGTCGAGATACCACTCCACCGTGTACTTGCGGTTCATCAACTTCAGCATCCTGTCGCTGCCGCTCTGCACGGGCAGGTGTATGCAGCGGCAGATATTGGGGTGTGCCGCCATCACCTCCAGCAGGTCATCGCTGAGGTCTTTGGGGTGCGACGTGGCGAAGCGCACACGCAGCAGCGGCGAAATCAGCGCCACACGCTCCATCAGTTCGGGGAAACCCACCGACGACCCACCGTCCACCGCCCACCGGTAGCTGTTCACATTCTGTCCCAGCAGCGTCACCTCGCGGTAGCCCTGCTCGAAAAGCGTGCGGGCCTCGTCCACGATGGTCTGCGGGTCGCGACTGCGCTCGCGGCCACGCGTGTAGGGCACCACGCAATAGGCGCAGTAGTTCTGGCAGCCGCGCATGATGCTGATATAGGCCGTGATGCCGTTGCTTCCGAGACGCACAGGCTCAATGTCGGCATAGGTTTCTACGGTGCTGAGCTCCACCTCGGCGGCCTTCTGTCCTTCGCGCACCTGACGCAGCAGCTCGGGCAGCCTACGGTAGGCGTCGGGGCCGCAGACAAACGACAGGTTGTCCTCCTCGGCCATCAGCCTGTCCTGCAGCCGCTCGGCCATGCATCCCAGGATGCCCACGCGCAAGCGCGCATGGCGGTTTTGCAGGGCCCTCAGTTCGCGCACACGGTGGCGCACGCGCTGTTCGGCATTGTCGCGTATGGCACAGGTGTTGATGAGCACAAAATCGGCCTCCTCTATCGTCTCCGTGAGGCCGTAGCCCGCCGCCACGAGGATGGAACCCACCACCTCAGTGTCGGCAAAATTCATCTGACAACCATACGTTTCTATGTATATCTTCTCCATCATGTAGCATAAAAACGCAACAAGTATAAAATTATTTTACTCTTGTATTGAAAAAAAAACGTATTTTTGCAGTCGTATATACATGTGTTTTAACCTCAAAACCAATACAACAATATGAAGAAGAAGATAATACTGATTGCGACCGTGTTGCTGATATCCCTGCAAGCGATATGCGGCTATATTGATTTGAATCCACAGCAAAGAATTTACTTTTCTTTCAACGAAAACACACAGTCCATTTCTATTTGTTCTCCAACATCTACAGGTTGGACAGGCTACCCTACGCCCATTGGCGACCTCATCATTCCCGACAGCATCGAACACAATGGAAATACCTACCCTGTCACGATAATTGCTCCCGACGCCTTTAAGCAATGTTATATGCTGACCTCCGTCACCATACCCAACACCGTCACCACCATCTGGGGAGGAGCCTTTGATGGTTGCGACAGCATCATCTCCTTTTCTATTGGCAGCGGCGTCACATACATTGGCAATAACATTTTCAATAAAAAGAAATGCTCCTATCTCGTCGTATCAAGCGACAACACCGTCTACGACAGCCGAAACAACTGCAATGCAATTATTGAGACTGCTTCCAATACTCTGTTGATTGGTTGTAAGAACACCGTAATCCCCTCCTCCGTCACCTCCATTGCCAGCAGAGCTTTCTTTTATTGCAGTGAATTATCCTCCATCAATATCCCCAACTCCATCACCCATATCAACGACGATGCTTTCTTAGGTTGCAGCGGCCTAAGTACCGTTACCATTCCACGGTCCCTAACTTACCTCGGCATGCGGGCCTTCTATGGTTGCGAAAACCTGAGCACCGTATCATTCAATGCAGAAAACTGCTCGACGATGGCAATAAACATATCCTCCTTTTTGCCATTTGCTGAATGTAACAACATCTCCCACTTCATCTTTGGCGAACACGTCAAGGTCATCCCCTCCCGCGTGTGTTCGTGCCTGCAAAATCTAACCCACGTCATCATTCCCGATTCCGTCACCACTATTGACGACTTTGCTTTCGCCAATTGCATTGGTCTAAACGCAGTCAGTATTGGCCACGGTGTCACCGCTATCAATCGGCTGGCTTTTCAAGGTTGCAATAGCCTCCCCTCCATCACCATTCCCGACAATGTTACCTTCCTCGGCGACTCGGCATTCCTGGGGTGCGGAAGCATGACTTCCGTCAACATCGGCAGAGGCATTACCTCCATTGGCGACGGCGTTTTCGCAAATTGCTACAGTTTGCCTTCCATCAACATACCCGATGGCATCACATCCATTGGAGACCTCGCTTTTTGGAACAACGATCATTTGACCGACATATTCTTCGGTCGTGGCGTCACAACCTTGGGCCAACGGATACTGAGTGGTTGCATCCATCTATCTAAAATCCACATGCGCGGAGTCACCCCACCTACAGCCCAATCCAATACTTTCGCCAATATACCGTCCACTGCCACCCTCCGCGTTCCCTGCGACGCCGCCCCAACCTACCAGAATACCTCCTTCTGGAACCAGCTCCCCACTGAGGAAGAATTCACCTATAGTTTCCGCGCCACTCCCGACCACAGTTCTCACGGCATAGTGCAAGTACTCCGCCAACCTGACTGCGACAACAACGAAGCTGAAGTGCAGGCCACTCCCTTCCTCAGCTATCATTTCGAGCAATGGAGCGACGGCAACACAGAGCCCCACCGCTTCCTCGCTGTAGTGCAGGACACTGCCATACAAGCCATCTTCGCTGTGGGCAGCACCGAAAGCATCGAAGAACCTGGCAAGACAAACCCTATACATATTGCCGTCACAGAAGGGCACATTGAAGTGAGCCTCGATGGACGGCCGGTGGACGAGTTCCGCGTCTACGACCTGATAGGCCGCGAGGTGAGCAAAACGCAACCCGCCGCCGGAGTCTATCTGGTCAAAGTAGGCTCTATGCCTGCCCAGAAAGTAATCATATATTAGCTTTTGCACCATGAAACGACTCCTGCCGACCCTCATGGCGCTGCTCTGCTGCGCGATGCCTCTGAAGGCGCAAACCCTCGGCGACACCGCCATGCGCGGCGACGTGAAGAGCGTCCAGCTCTATGTCGAAGGCTCCGAACTCGACTTCCCCGTGCTCACCCTCGGTAGCAACCGCCGTCTGGTGCTCGAATTCGACATCCTGCGCGCCGAGCCCGAGTCCCTCACCTGGCACCTGCTGCATTGCGACCGCCAATGGCGGACCGACGGCCTCGACCCCATCGAGTTCCTCAACGGCTTTGCCGAAGGCACCGTCGACAACTACGACTTCTCCTTCACCACCCTCACCGACTACGTGCACTACAGCACCACCCTGCCTGCCGCCTACGCCGAGTTCACCCACTCGGGCAACTACATCGTCGAAGTCCTGTCCGACACCACCCCCCTGCTGCGCCGCCGCTTCTGCGTCAGCGAGCAGGCCGTCAAGGTCGAGGCCACCGTCACACGCCCCTACGACGGCATCGACATCGACCGCCGCCAGGAGGTCGACGTGGTGCTGCAGGAGGGGCAGCAACAGCCCTTCATGATACAGCTGCGACCTGAGTATATGCATGTTATGGTGCAACAGAACGGCCGCCTCGACAACCTCAGCGAGCTCGCCTTCAGCGGCTACGACGGCCAGGGCCTCGCCTACCGCTACCGTCAGGAGAACATCTTCCACGGCGGCAACAACTTCCGCTACTTCGACTGCAGCAACCTGCGCACCCCCATGTACAACATCGTCCGCGTCGAGGAATACGGCGGCGAAACCTTCGCCATCCTGCGCCCCGAGGAAGACCGCTCGGCCAAGCACTACATTGCCACCACCACCCTCAACGGCGGCATGAAAGTCAACATCTGGGACCGCAACAACCCACGTCTCGAGGCCGACTATGTGTGGGTCAACTTCAGCCTGCCGATGGCGCAGCCGATGCTCGACGGCACCGTCCACATCGTCGGCGCCCTCACCGACTGGCGGCTCGACAGCCTCAGCCAGATGGAATACAACCCCAAGTACCACGCCTACACCAAACGCCTATTGCTCAAGCAAGGCTACTACGCCTACCAGCTGCTGGTCGTTCCCGTCCATCGGCCACCGACTACCGGCCACCAGCTACCGGCCACCAGCTACCCCTCAGCCACCGCCCGCCTTGAGGGGGACCACCGCGAGGCCCCCAACCGCTACACCGTCTTCGTCTACCACCGCAGCCCCTCCGACCGCGCCGACCGCCTCGTCGCCGTCCGCCGCCTGGCGAACCCATAGTGGGTGGTCGGTGGTTGGTAGTCAGTAGCCGGTGTTCAGCGACCCCATTCCCGGCCACCGACGACCGGCCACCGGACACCCAACTTATGTCGTGCACGACATATTCGTATCTGCACCGTAGATACACCGTATTTTGTCCGACTGTGGTCGGACATCAGTCGGACTTGACTCGGACTTGAGTCGGACCACAGTCGGAGGGGGTGCGTAGCCACCCCGACACCCAAACAGCGTATTACGCTCTGAAACAGTGATTATTAACACCATAAAATTACGCCATTGCCTGCTTTTGTCCGACAAAGGAGCCTTCTCGGGGTAGTTTGAAGGTCGAACCGACCACCGACTACCGGCCTCCGACTACCCATTTACATCGTGCACGACCTATTTTTGTCACCGTTTTTTTACCTCCCCGCCTCCGGCAGAAATCCTGTAAATCTTGGGGATTTTTTTATCAGGATTAATGGATTACGCGCAGCGGGATAAAAAAAAATTTTGCAGCGTCGGAAAAAGTGCGTATCTTTGCAGTCGAAATTCAACCCGCCCTAACCATGAAAAGAATTGTATTATTGGCAAGCCTATTGATATCAGTTTTCGCGTTGCGCGCACAGGACACCGTGCGCTACGGCGACCCGTGGTATGGGTTTAATCCGATAACTCATATTTATCCACCTGACGTTCCTTATTCATGGTGGCATGGAGGTATATGTTACAACGAATCATTGGCTCCAATATTATTTGGCAACCATTGTGGAACAAACAACCTCGTGTTGTCGGACCTCTTTTTACAGGAGTATCAAGCTTATGCCAATAATAACTATACTATCTACGGCATTGCCCTGACGGCACATAACATTCCTGACTCGGAAATGATACCCGAACTATTGCTTGTGCATGGCATATTCTACCACTCTGTTGTCACACCCATACAGGGACCTGAAGGAGTGCCAGATCCTTCCTATATTTACATTGATTCCATCGGACAAATTGACACACTCAATATGTGGCAGGCTCCGGTGAAACGCTGTTATTTTGACTATCATTTCGGATATGATTTCAGCACCCACACATCGTTAAAGGACGACAGTGTTTTCACCAGCAACTGCTATGAGTTTTTCTTCGACAATCCTATTTCTCTGAAATCTGGCCAAATTGGAGGCTCGCCCGTTCCGTCCGGAATAGTGGACACTTTCTTTATTGGTGGACAGTATTGCTCTGAAGATTCCTCTTTTGGCAATGAGTTGCTTATGTGTGGATATGACTCCACACGGCAACAACCTTGGATGATGATGTTAAATCCCGAATACTCTACCTTTAACAATTACGGTTTCAATGCTGCTTTCTCAATACTTTCCCCTGATTATTATAACTTTTACACAAGTTCCAAATGGGCATGGGGCACAGTCTTTCCTATTATCAAACTGCGGTGCGTGGAGCCACGTCTGAGGTTGGTCGAAAGAGGTGGATTGTCGGCAACAGTGGCTTGGCGGCAGAACGATACGCCGGAGCAGTACCAGATCTCCATCACGCCATGGGACATTGCGGGCACCGACCCTGACTCGGGCGACATGTTCTACACTACCGACACATCCTTTACCTTCACCGACCTGCAGCCTGACACACGCTACTCGGTGTGGGTGCGCAAGGCCTGCCGCTACACCACATCTGCCTATGACACCATTGTGTGGAGCGACTGGAGCAACGAGGTGGTTTTCATGGCTGTAGGCATCAATGAGGTTGAGGCCGACGGGGTACGCATCACCAGCCAGTGCGGCAACATCGTGGTGGAGGGGGCCGAGGGCCGCGAGGTGAGGGTGTACGACATGCTGGGGCGTCCTGTGGGCGACCATGCACTGCCGGCGGGCATCTATATGGTGCGCGTGGGCAACCTACCGACACGCAAAGTGGCGGTGCTGAGATAATCCAATCAGGCACAGGTGAGGCGCAGGGTTCGGCGGGTGGCGGCGGTGACGCGGAAGCGGTTGTCGGCGCGAAGGCCTACGAGCCACACGATGTGGCCCTCGGCGTCGATGAGCACATATACGTGGCGCTTCTCAATAAGGCTTAGTTTACTGTCTTTCAAAAAGTCGCTGACCAGGCGCGACTGTTTCATGCCGAAAGGGCAGAAGCGGTCGCCGGCGCGCCACGTGCGCAACGTGAGGGGCTGGCGCAGGAGGTCGGCGTCGACGGTGATGGCGAGTGATGAGTGATGAATGATGAGTGATGAGTCGGTGGGTAGTTCCTCTATGCTGATGGTCGGGGCGACGGGACTGACAAGAGGTGCGACAACGAGGCGGCCACGGTCGACAACAGCCTCATGGGAGGGCGAGCGGTGGCAGCTTCCGGTGCGCAGGGGTTTGGCCAAGATGGCGGCGGCGCTGTCGGCGTTGAAGCCATAGGGTCTCAGCAACTCGTAGAGGAGCGTGGCGCGCGGCTCGGGGAGGTCTTGCAGCTGAATAGTGATGAGTGGGGAGTGATGGGTGGGGAGGCGCGAAGGCTCCTCGGCGACGAGGCGCGCGCGGAGGTCGGCGACATAGCGATCGTAGACCTCGCCGGCATCGGCGAAGCGGTCGATGTCGGCCTGCAGGGTGACGTCGAAGGAGGGGTAGAGCTCGCGCAGGAGCGGCAGCACACGGAGACGCAGGGCGTTGCGGCGCGCGTCGGACTCGAAGTTGGTGCTGTCGTCGACATAGTCAAGCCCGTGGTCGGCAACATAGCGGTCAATGTCGGCACGCGAGAAGCAGAGCATAGGGCGGACTATTGTAAGTGATGAGTGATGAGTGATGAGTGACGAGTGGGGACGTATGCCGTGGAGGCCGTGAAGACCTGTGCCGCGCAGGAGGTTGAGGAAAAGGGTCTCGATGGAGTCGTCGCGGTGGTGGGCGGTAACCACGCAGGGGTAGCCGTGGGCGGCACAGAGGTCGGCAAAGTAGTCGTAGCGCAGGTGGCGTGCAGCTTCCTCAATGCTTTCGTGGTGGTCGGCTGCATAGCTGCGGGTATCAAAGTCGACGGTGTGGAAGGGCACGTTGAGGGAGGCCGCAAGACGGCGCACAAAGTCCTGGTCGCGGTCGCTCTCGGCATTGCGCAGGTGGAAGTTGCAATGGGCGATGGCGAAAGGCAGTGCGGCACGACGCATGAGGTCGGTGAGGGCCACCGAGTCGCGGCCGCCACTGACGGCCAGCAGCACCTGCCGCCCGTCGGGGAGGAGGTGCTGCCGGTCGATATAGTCCTTGAATTGCCGTAGCATTACCGCAAAATCATCTTGCGCATCTGACGCTGTCCATTGACCTCGATGCCGTAGAAGTAGAAGCCTGCGGGGTAGGCGTCCATGTCGATGGTGATGGTGTTGTCGCCGGCCTGATAGAAGCGCTCGGCAGAGTGCACTATGTGGCCCATAGCGTCCATGACGAAGAAGCGTACGGTGGCTGCATTAGGCAGGGTGAAGGGGACGGTGGTCTGGTGGGTGAAGGGGTTGGGATAGTTCTGGTCGAGGATGAAGCGGTCGGCATTGACAGTGGGGATGCCCTCCACGTAGTTGACCACCTCGACGACCGAGGTCTGGTTGTTGGTATTGTTGTTATCACCAGGAATCTCCAACACGCGGCCTGTGCCCTCGTAGTGGCGGGTGGGCGACTTGGGTATAGTGCGGTCGAACTCGACGTGGATGGTCTGTCCGGCGTTGATGCGGCGACGGACGTTGTAGGATAGCTCGTTGCCATTGATGGTGGCGCGGAGACGGAGGGTCTTGTCCACGAGAGCCAGGTTGCCGATGTTGCGCAATTCGATGAAGACGCGGCAGTCGTTGCTGGCGTTCTCCTCAACGAGCACCTTCACGACCTCAATGTCGGTGTATTGTTCGGCAAAGACATTGGTGGTGTCGTTGGAGGGGTCGTTGTCGTTGTCGATGTGCACAAAGGCAGAGACATGGTTGTAGGGAGCCGGACGGACGGGCAGGACGCTGTCGAAGAGGTAGTAGCCGCGGCTGAGGGCCGGCAAGGGCAATGTACTGCCATAGGTTTCGCGCACCATGGTGCTGGTGTCATTATCAATCCAATAGCCCACCTCGAAGTAGTTGGCACCACGGGCACCACGGTTGTCAATCACCAAACCGATGCGCACATCGTTGATTGAGGTCAAGGTGTCGAGGATGACCGCTGCCGCCGCCAGGTCGCTGACGGAGGTGATACCCTCGACGCGCTTGGTGATGGTGTCGTTGTAGATGTATTCGTTGGTGTCGCTCTTAACGTAGGCTGTGAGATTCATCAGGCCCATATAGGCGCGCATGGGCTGGTGGAAGGTGTAGTTGTAGTACTCGTTGAAGAGCAGCGGCCTACCCAAGAGGGCGTTGAAGTTCAACTCCTCGTTGACGAGATCAAGGCCGTTGACGGTGTAGGATGCAACAGCATGGTAGATGGGGTTCACACCGAAGTTACGGACACGCATGGTGACGTGCACAGAGGTGTCGCCAGCAATAATGTAGTCGAGCGGCGCAAGGAATTCCTCAGCGCTGATGTCATTGTCGAGAGGCGACAGATAGAAGGGCCGCTTGGCGCTGTCATTGTCATAGTAGATGTCAGCAGCTTGGATAGTGAAGGCCTGGATGTAGAAGGTGTCGGGGAAGTCGCTGGTGACAATGAAGGGAGCATCGAAGAGGAAGGTATCGGTGGCAAGAGGAGCCAAGACGGTATTGACGGTGCTTTCTGATGGTAGATTGGTGCCGTAGTGGGTATAGGCTATCTGGAATTGACGGATGGTGTCGGTGCCGTAGTTCTTCACTACGACCTCGGGATAGAGCGTCTGACCGTACTTGGGTTCGACAGGTTTGGTGATGTCGATGACGCCGACGTCAACGTTGCGGCGCGCACGCCCGATGCGGAAGTCATCGACTGCACAGCCCTCGCCGAAGGCGGCGCTGGCGGCTCCCATCGGAGTGGTGTAGACGAAGCGGAACTGCAGGCGCTCGGGGAAGTCACCACTGACCAAACTACTTGGGATATAGTAGCGGGTGTAGCTCTCATTGTTGGATGTGGTACCTTCGAAGACACGGTTTTCCAAATCCGTGTAGAAGGTTAGAACTGAATCGTGGTCGAGCTTGACCCATTTGTTCTCGAAGTTATAGAACTCGATATGCAGGGCGCTGCCGTTGATGAGATTGCGTCTCAGGCGGAAGGAGATAGTGTCGGGTCGTATCTGCGAAATGTTGATGATAGGTGTGTAGAGGTAGCTGACGTTACCGCGGGTACCGGTTGCAATGTTGTTGCGAAGGTCGGTGACCCATGCATTTTCACCCGAGTAAGTGGTGTCGATGCGTGTCTTGCGCGGCATGCCTCGCTCCCAATAGTTGTGCGTGTACACACTATAGTTTGGTGTGTTCTCGTTGTAGCCAGCGGGAGCGTACCAGAGGTCATCGGACTCAAAGTCATCGTTCATTATCAGCGTAACAACATAGAACTTGTTGTACTCGTGGGTCAAGATGTTGTTGCTGGCATTAAGATCGCCTTCCATTTCATGCCAGATGGTGAGCGTGGAGGTTCCGTAGGGGAAGAGGTGTTCGGGCAGCGAAACGATGGTGCTGGTGCCGCCCGCGAGGTTACCGCTCCAATGAATGACTCCCGCGGCAGTAGTGTCGATGGTATCGCCAACAAAACTATAGTTAATATCCACGTTGGTGATGGCCTGTGTGCCGAGGTTGGTCATACGGAACTTGACCTGCTTGGGGTTATGGTCGAGCACCAAAGGATTGCGCATAGAGATAAACTGTGTGAGGGCAAGGTCTTTCGCGGGCGGTTCCTCATCGACATAGAGCAGGAAGTCAATCGCATGGCCATCATAGTCGGAGGTAACACCATTGAAGGGAATGACGCTATTGTCGGAATAGGAAGAATACATGCCAACCACCACACGCATGCGCATATAGCCGTAGGAGGCCGACTGCGGAATGGTGATGAGGTAGGCCGGGGTCTCATCTTCGTAGAAGGTCTCGCCACTGACGACCATCTCTTCCAACGAGAACACACCGCTACGGTCATAGTCGATGAAGGCCCACGCCTTGAGACGGAAGGTCTGCATGGTGGCGTCGAAGGGGGTAATTTGGAGCACCAAGGAGTCTTGGGTGCCGCGATGTACATGCACCACAGGATAGTCGGGCGAGGTGAAGGATGCCAGATTGTTATAACCACGGTTAGCAAGGGGAGGCATCTCGATGTCAATCTGGTTGAACGAGACACGAGTAATGTCAAAGGTTGTAGTGCCGGGAGGTGTAGCGGCATTATAAGTCGACTCAGGCTTCGTGGTGAAGGCGTACGGTGTACGGATAGTGTCATTGCGGCGCACCATGTCGGTGGCAAGGTCGGTCCACACCTTGAGGGTGTAGTTCTGTACCGCAGTCAACGTATTGGTAATATTGAGTAATGTATCGAATGTGAAGACGTAGGTATCACCCGGGAGGATGGTTGCCGTCACGGTTTCCGTCACTGTCTGTAGAATATTGTTGTTCTTCTTCAGCTGATAAGTGATGGGGAAATTAGACTCTGCCGTGTATCCATAGTTGGCGATGCGGACACGCACGGTGTCGTCCTCCATATAGACGCGGCTGCCCAACGGTGCCAGCACTGCCTCGTAGGCCATATCGTGCTCAACGGGTGGGGCCACATGCACGGTGACCGAAGAGAAGTAGCTGGGGCAGTTCTTGTCGCTGAAACACTGTAAATAATAAGTAGAGTCATGGAAATACTGTGGGGTATTGTTCCAAATACGCGATGTATTGTAGTTGTTGGGGCTATAGAACGGTGCATCGGTCGAATCACGATGCCAACGGATGGGGCGGCCAGCCAAAGAGGATGCCGCATGGGCAGTGTGTTGCTCGGCACGTACAGCTCCCCATGTGCCATAAGCAAGAGTGGTGTCGTGTCCGAGGGGCGGTGTGGGACGGTAGTGAGAGTTTTTGTTCACCCATGCCGTGGTGTCGTTGGCATGCGTGATGTCGTACTGATAGTAGCACCAGCCTCTGACTTTCACCACTATGTTGAGCGCCGTGTCGGTCGGATAGAGGTTGGCGAGGCTGTCGAAGTCGAAAACCTTAGTGGCGGAGGCAAGCGGCAACAGGTCATCGTCGAAGGTAACCCATTCTTCCACTATACCTGTCATACCAGGAATCACCAGATTGGCTGGTGTCTTGACTTCACATTGGTAGCCTATCTTGGCCTGCATGCCAGCGGCAAAGGTCTTGCGTCCTTGATTTTTGAGGGTAATCTTGACCTGAGTATGATTCATATCACAGCCGGCCGCTACTGCAGGATTGTCAAGAACCGTAACAGCATCCGCCTTCAAGTTATAAGCGGGGTCAAGGAAAATCAGCGTCGAATCGTAGTTGTTGTCCAACGTGGTGTCGGTTTCACAAATCAGTATTACACGCAACAACTGTGTGTCGATGATGCCCAAAACTGTGGGGATCATCACCGTATCGGTCTTAAACTGCGCAGGTAAGAAGCTGCCAAGCGAAATAGTGTCGGAGTGCGTTTCAGCCTCATGGTCTTTGAGGTAAGTATACCAACGGACATTCAACTCATTGGAGCGACCATTGTTGTAGAACTTCACTATCACACGAAGCGAATCACTCTCCACATTCTGTGGATTGGCGTTCAGCACAGGCTCTATGATGCGCACAATGGCCATATCGTGGGTGAGACGCTCCATCTCGTGGGCACCAATAGTGGGCGTAGGAATCTGCGGGCGGATGTTGCCGTCGATATCATCTGGCACCTCTGTGTTGTACTGTGCCTTGTCAACAAGGTTAGTCATGGTCAAGTGCAAGTCGTCGATGGAGACAAAATAAGGCTCTTCAAAGAGTGAATTGCCATCGTCACCATTGGCACCCTGCATCATGGCCAGCGATTGGTATCCCAAACCCCAGAAGAACGGTGCGGCACTCTGGGTATAATAAGCGTTGAAGTTGGAGGTAGTGACAGTGTTCAAAGCAGCAACATAGTAGGTAAAACCATAACTAAAGTTGGAGAAGATATTGTTCAACACCTGCAAATGGGATACCGTATTGCCGCTAAAGAAGCCATAGGACATATCAGCGGTGTTTGTTGCATTGGTACCATAAACGCGCACAGTGTTGAAGAAAATATTAAGATAAGTGGAAGATGAGTCAATAGCTATACCTGCCGAAGCGGTCTTGTTGTTAAGGTTAGGCAGGCCCTTGGAGGCTGTACCGTAGGTGCTAATCATATTGTTGGCTATATAGCCCTGATTGAGTACGGTGCCACAGACATTCTCCAACTGAATGCCTCGCTTGGCTCCCTGGGTGGCATCAATCAAATAGATTTGGTTCTTCTGGACAGAAACGCTATCAGTGATTGCTGCAAGATAGATACCTATCAAGCCACGGCTGTTGGTGGCGTTGCCAGAGCGCAGGATATTCTGGTCAACCTTGACGCTTGAGGCTCCACGCAAATAGATACCCCATGAGGCAAAACCATTGAATGTGTTGTTAGTGACGGTGATACTTTCAAGGCTCTGAGCAAATCCGGCATTGACAGCGTAAAATCCGCTATCCATGACATTGTTGAACACTCTCAAGCCCGATATATCCCCTTGTAACACCAAGCATGAAGCATCTTTGTTGGAAATCGTTCCCTTCACTCGGAGGTTACTGTTCGTAATGCTCACATTGTTGGAATTGGCAATCACCAGGGCATTGCCATAGTTTCCTGAAGCCGGACGTGAAGCAATTGTAATGTTGTTAATCCTAACATTGGATGCTCCGTCAAGCTTCATAACAAAGTTATTGGCCTGCGTAGTAGCTGCCGTCAGCCACACGCTGTCATTCTGACCCGAGAAGGTGATGGTATTGGTCACGGAACTGCCGTATACCTCACCCAAAGTCACCTGCTCGTTATATCCGCCATCGGCTACTTGGAAGGTCACAGGTCCAGCAATACCGACAATGTTAAGTGTGTCTATGGCCGCTCCGAATGTATGGTAGTCAGCACTGCTATCGGCACCAATAGTGTAAATGCCACCACAGAAGCGCACCATGAAGGAGCGGGTGATGGTATCATTGCTTGTCACATTGTCATTCTCAGCACCTGCCACAACGGTCATCGTGTGACGACCAGGGATGAAGGTACGGCTAAAGAGTGTTGCACCATGTAACTGTCCG
The DNA here is from genome assembly GCA_017551765.1 of Bacteroidales bacterium. Classification (GTDB taxonomy): domain Bacteria; phylum Bacteroidota; class Bacteroidia; order Bacteroidales; family P3; genus Colimorpha. The sequence continues at coordinate 5,429 of JAFZKV010000080.1, read as the reverse complement.
GGGAGAATAGTATCTGTCACAAAGATGCTGTCCACCGCTTCATCATCCACAAAGTAGTAAAGCTTCAGACCATTGAGAGTGCTGTCGCCCTGATTACGGATGTTGACCATCGGCGCAATTATGTCACAGGAGTTAGGAGCCTCTCCATTGCCACCGGCAGAAGGCCAACTGAGTGCCGCATCGACGGCTGGTACGTTGTTTACATGCACTTGATAAGTTCTCATGTCGCCAGCACACCCATATCCTTTGCTGCCAAACATGATATTTGGACGGTTGGCATTTCTTGTACCGTTGCCACTGAAGTCTTCGGCCAAAGCACTGTTTTGAGCCTTGTACAACGTAGTATTAGCCTTGGCCGTATAACGTGACTGCACACCTGTGGTGATGGCCGTAGGCACCGTGTGGTACAGTTGTACCACGAGGGAAGATGTGCCGTCCCAATAGAACGGAGTGTCAAACTCATGGGTAATCCACTGCTTGCTTTGGCTACGGTAAATCGTCAATGGCTGACGCTGGAATACCTCCGTTGTGGTCTTCCATGCATTGTTGGCACTGAATATAGTATCGCTTGCAAGTCCGAGAGATATTTTGTAATTACTGAACACCACCGAGTCACGCTGGGTAGTGTTGTTGACCTTATAGATAGAATCGAGGAAGAAACTGATGGAGTATATGTTGCCTGCAGTAAGACCAGCGGCCGCAAGTTCAGATGGGCTAAAGATATACTGTTGCTTTGCATAAGTGTTATTGGGCTGGTAGGGCTGCGGATAAGCAGTTTTGGTTGGAAGCGTTATACCTAAACCTACGGTCTTGTTCTCATCGTAGATGGCTGTATACCGTACGCCCATTGTACCACCATAGTACAGGATGTCAGAAACATGGGTGTAGGAAGTATCCACCGCGTTCATGTCATAGTCATACCACACGGGGATAGTACCTGACGGATAAGCAATCGTTATGGTATCGCGGCCAGCATAAGCCACCGTGCGGTCGGCAATCGTATCAGGAATCCCTGGGGTAAACCGCGACACTACGGTTGCCTGGTTCGTATCGTTGGCTTGCTCGTTGTCTCCCGGATAGGCCGTTACCCACACATATACCACCACTTCGGTATCCACACCAAATGAGAGGTTGAGCGGTGTATTGAAGGTATACGTAACACTATCGTTGCTGGCCACGCCCGCCGTCACCGTCTCTGTGACCACCGAGGTGCCACCGGTAGAGTAGTTCAGCTGGAAGGAATCCACATTGTTGGTACCATAGTTGTGTACTGTCACGGTGACATTCTCATCGCCCAGACCACAACCACCATCAGGTAACACGGGTTCTCCCACTGCAAGTTCCACTGCCGGCGGGTTAAGGATGGCCACCGTCATAGTGGCCAACTCACCTTCACAGCCACGGTCTATATAGCGCACCCATTCGCTGTTGGTGCTTCCAAGGAACATGGGATTGTCGTTTGTAGAATATACCCAGTCGGTAGAATCACCATTGAAAGCAGTACGATAGACACCAGCAATGCCATTCTCAAACGGGATAGCTCCACCATTCCACACATAAGAAGGTACACCAAGAGTAGACCATTTCACTGGATAGTTAGTGGTAGCAGTGATAACGGCATTGAACGGCACGGCATCCTCCACCCTGCCACCGGTCTTATAAACAAAAGCAATATTGGTGTTATAGTTGATGGCGGTGTTGCCGGAAGCATTATCATAGACAGTCCAATTGGGATCGGTAGCGGCTGTGCTCGAAAGGAACTGCACCACCAACGAGCGACCAGGTTCAATGGCCACATCGCCGAAGACATAATACTTGGCATTTAGACCTGACGTGTTGGGCGAAACGGTCATCAAGGTATCTCCCTGTATATAGGCTGTGGCATCGCCGATATTCGTCAACTGCACCGCTGCTTTGCGACCGGTATTCATCCAATAAGGCATGGGGGTGGTGATACCTGCTGGTATATTTGTTCCTGAAGGCTGGATGATCTCCACCTGCGTAAAGCGCACAATAGGCATGGCGCGACGCTGACGGATATAGTATTGGGTATTCTCGCGTAATGTGTCGGTCGTGTAGGTATGACCCACATAGAACGGTTCTGCATCGTTCTGTGTATGATACCAATAAATCTGCGAAGGTCTCTCTGGTGCAGCAGCATCCTCGTATACGCTCCATGTGTCAACACCATTCGTCGGTGTCACAATAGCCGAAGTAGCATAGCCTGTCCAAACCGTATCGTCTGCGGGAGCCGCTGGATGGTAGCGGCTGATAACCGTAAAGGTATTGGTGTCGTTGGTTTGGTTGGGGTCTTGTCCAAACGAGGTCCACACCCGGATATGATAGCTAGAATCCTCCACACCGTTGGCTGGGAGGTGCACCGTGTGGCCCGTATATAGCGTTACCGTATCTTCAGCCGGTACCGACTGCGTTACATTGAACGTGGTAACCGTGCCTCCATTCACCTGATAGGAAAGCTGTAGGTTCTGCCCTGCTCCATAGGTATAACTGTTCACACCGCTGTTACGCATCACTATCACCAACTCCACCTGGTCTGGCATATAACAGTCTTCCGCCATCGGACTCAGCATTGATTCAGGCTCAAAGTCATAGCCCAACGACACAAACTCGAAAGCACCTACGCAGGGGCCGACAGTATCACGAGGAGTACCAAACAAGTCGGTTGGCACAGATGCCATCGGCACTGCAAGACCTTTCACCTGTCGGTTGTAGGTACGCAGGTCCACCAAACTGCCATTAAGGAAGTTGGGATTAAGGAACAGAGAAGTCGTGTCCTCAGGCACGGCTGTGGCCCAATTGGCCACCGTGCTGTAGGAGGCAGAACCTCTGCGGTTCATCACAGGACCTAAAGAGTAGTACACGTTGTTACACACAATGTTGGTAGTGCTGGTCAACGGCAAGTAACTCAATGCATAGTTTACCTCATCGAGCGTCACCACAATATTGTTCATAAAGCGGCTATTGTTCAGCACACCGCCTCCGAAGGTTGCTGCCGCCACGTTACCACGTGCCGGGGCCGTCATCTTCACCGAATTGAAGAATACATCCAGATAGGTAGCCTGGATGATATTAAAGGCTGTACGCATCAAGTTGGCCGTACCGTCATCGTTGCACACGACCATGTTGTTGGCCACCAACGCATGGACAGCTTCCGTGCCAATAATATTGCTCACACCCACGGCACCTGCACCGTGCGAGGTGTATATCCTGTTGCGTTGCAGGCGTGTGGGGCCGTAGCACTCACTCATCTGCACCACATAACTCGAGTTACCCAGTACATCGTACATCTCGTTGTCCTCAATGATAATGCCGGTCTGGTTCTCCACTCTGACAGCGCTCTCGTTCTGGTTGCGGAAGAGACAGCGCTTCACCACGTTGCCCGTAGCCCTGATGTCTGGTGCCAAGCCTTTGACATCAACACCCACGCGGCCTCCCACAAAGGTACAACTATCAACCAACAAGTTGCTGGCATAGCCATTATTCAGCATTGCCACAATACGGAGCGGAGCTACGGGATTATCCACACTGTCGATAAAATCACACTTCTCAAAGCGGCAATTAACACTGCTCGGCCCCATCAAGACCATATTGGACAGCAAAGTTCCATCAATCGACGCATTGCGGCGCACAAAGCGCACATTGCGGAAGCGCACATTGGCAACATTCTCAAGATTAGCAATGGATGCCTGGCTTGTTAATGTGTCGGCATAGAGGGCCGCCTTCGTGTCATTCATCGACTCGAAGACGAGATAATTCTGTTCCGACAATCCGTTGACCGTCGGCATCGTAAAGGCAGGATAACTACCTGGTGCCAACCGTACAATCAGGCTATCGTTCATGCCGCAGCGGTTCAGCGACAACAGGAACTCTTCTATAGTGTTGTAGTCGGGGTTGTTACCGCCAATATTGCGTACACCGCCCAGGGGACCTTCGCAAACGATAAACGGTGTGCTGAGGGTGTCGTTCAGCGGCTCATGATCGCGGAACAGCTGGCCGTTGGCCGTCAGCGTATCCTCTACCCATACCTTGAGGGTGTGGTAGCCCGCACCGAGCACCACCGAATTGGCAATCGTCACCAACACTTCATCGCCGGCATTTAGTGTCTGGCTGCCATTCAGCGTGCCGGTCCAATCATAGGAACCGGTAACAGTATCGTCAATGGAATAGGAAATAGTTATAGCGTTAAATGCGGCGGCACCGTAGTTCTTCAGTTTCACCGCAATGCTACCAGGGATTACCGTCATCGGCACCGTGAAGTTGGGGTCTACCAACTCGCTGATGCCCGCGTCATACACCAGAGGCTGATTGGGATACTCACTGAAAATGAAAGCGGGGCGCAGACCAGAGGAGTAGTTTGCCTTGTTGAAGTCAACAGACGTGAAAGCATTGGCGCCCAGGCTGGCCGTGACACCGAACCTTATCAGAGAGTGCTTTGCATTATGCGCCCTGATATGCTTGATGCTTGTGGCCGACGGGTCCGCATTACCATCAATGATAATCTGCACCATGAGGTCCTTACCGGCATAAAAGAAGGTATCCTGTAGATTGAATGTCTGCTGTGTACCGGCACTCAATGTACCGATATTGTAGGCCGAGTCATAAACGATGTGCATGTAACTCGACGTAAACGGGATGCTGGAACCAACAGAATCCGCCACATAGTCGGCAGGTATATTTTTCATCCTCAGTTGGAAGCGCGGTCGGTTCTGGTACACCGTGTTACCAGCCAGCGTGTACCGAAACGAGGTGATGGCTCCCGGACCATATCCTGCATCTGCCAGCAAGGCCGAGTCATATATAAACTCACTCTTGTGGTCAGCCGTGGACGGGAACGGGAACAAGTCGTAGTTGAACATAGTCTCATAGCCTGGTGGAGTCGTCACCGCCGGCTGCGACGTGCCACGCACACAGATATAACTCACCCATGAGTTGTCGGCTGCGGGGAATGTGACACGGTTGGCGTTACTCGTAGCGTCACGCACCACACAGTAGAACTGCATTACCGTATCGTAACCACAGAAAGGTATCCGAGCCACGTAGCGGTTGGCCACACCTGGCTTCGGCGTCATCGTCACACGATAAACCGTCTGGTCACTACCCACCTTGTAGTTGATATATACCGAGTCGGGGTTGATGCCCGCTGCCACAGCAGTAGTGGCCTCAAGTTCTATTCTCGCGCCACGGCTGCTTGCCAGAAAGTAGCCGTCGGGATACATCATCATGTTGATCTTCGGTGTCACCATAGGGTCAGCGCTGGAACTCACCTTGATATTGTCAAGCCACCAACCTATGCGATTCGGATTGGCTTGTCCGCCGATGGTTCGGTGTTTTATCACGAACTTAATAAGCAGAAGACGTTGGCTGGGGTCCAAAGTACCCGTCATCACGGTGTTTAGGTTGAAGCGCTC
>JAFZKV010000079.1 GCA_017551765.1 Bacteroidales bacterium | reverse complement strand
GTGTCGGTCTTCTCGCCGTAGTCAAATTGCCAATAGGTGAAACAGTTGGCATCCTTGGGGATGCGCACCTGCGCGGTGGCCAGCAGCGGCAGCAGGCCCAGCAGAAACAATGTTTTTTTCATCATACGCAATAATAACGGGCGAAAGGCGTTAATATTGTTTTAAAGTGCTAAATTAGAGATATGAAAAGACTCCTCCTTATGGCCCTTGTGGCCCTGTTTAGTGTGGGTGGCGTGTGCGCCCAGCATTGTGGCCATCATGGCAACGGCCAGCACTGCGGCCGTCATCAGCAAGCCCAGCAGACTGCTGCGCCCCGCGTCAATGCCGACGGCATCGCCGTGGAGATAGCGGCCGCCTTCCCGACGGTGAAGAGCATCAAGAAAGCGGAGAAGTGGACCGAGGTCTACGACGGCAGCAAGAAGTTGCTCGGCTACGCCGTCTACAGCAAGCCTGCCAGCGACGGCATCAAAGGCTATGCCGGCGAGACGCCCGTGATGATAGCCCTCGACACCAAAAAGGTGATTATTGGCGTGCAACTGCTGCCCTGCAGCGAGACCCCCGGGTACGTGCAGCGTGTGCAGCAGGCGGGCTTCTTCAACTCGTGGAACGGGCTGACCGTCAAGAAAGCCAAGAAGAAACAGGTGGACACCGTGAGCGGCGCCACCTTCACCAGCCGCGCCGTCATCCAGAGTGTGCAGGCTGCCCTGAACACCCTTTGACCCAATGAATAACATTCGCAACTTCTGCATAATAGCCCATATCGACCACGGCAAGAGTACGTTGGCCGACCGTCTGCTGGAGGTGACCAATACCGTCAGCCAGCGCGAGATGCAGGACCAGGTGCTCGACGACATGGAGCTGGAGAAAGAGCGCGGCATCACCATCAAGAGCCACGCCATCCAGATGAACTACAAGGACTATGTGTTGAATCTTATCGACACTCCGGGGCACGTGGACTTCAGCTACGAGGTGAGCCGTGCCATTGCCGCCTGCGAGGGTGCCCTGCTGGTGGTCGACGCCACCCAAGGCATACAGGCCCAGACGATAAGCAACCTCTATCTGGCACTTGAGAACGACTTGGAAATCATCCCCGTGATGAACAAGATTGACCTCGACAGCGCCATGCCCGAGGAGGTGGCTGACGAGATAGTGGACCTGCTGGGTTGCTCGCACGACGACATCCTGCGTTGCTCGGCCAAGACCGGCATGGGGGTGCCTGAGATTTTGGATGCCATCGTCGACCGCATACCGGCCCCCGAGGGCGACCCCAATGCACCGCTACAGGCCCTCGTCTTCGATTCTGTCTTCAATCCCTTCCGCGGCATCATCAGCTACTTCCGCATCATGAACGGCACGCTGAAGACGGGCGACCATGTGAAGTTCTTCTCCACAGGCAAGGAGTACGACGCCGACGAGGTGGGCGTGCTGCGCCTGAACATGGAGCCCTGCAAGCAGCTATCGGCTGGCAACGTGGGCTATATCATCAGCGGCATCAAGACCAGCAAAGAGGTGCGTGTGGGCGACACCATCACACATGTCAACGCCCCTTGCGAGAAGCCCATCGAGGGCTTCGAGGCCGTCAAACCGATGGTCTTCGCCGGTGTCTACCCCGTGGACACCGACGACTACGAGGAATTGCGCGCCAGCATCGAGAAGTTGCAGCTCAACGACGCCAGCCTCACCTTCGAGCCCGAATCTTCGCTTGCCCTCGGCTTCGGTTTCCGCTGCGGATTCCTCGGTCTGCTGCACATGGAGATTGTGCAGGAGCGCCTGACGCGCGAGTTCAACATGGACGTCATCACCACGGTGCCCAACGTGCAGTACAAGGTGAAGCTCACCAACGGCAACGAGATTGACGTCTACAACCCCTCGGGCATGCCCGAGCCCAACAACATCGCCGAGGTCTACGAGCCCTATATCCATGCCCAGATTATCACCAAGGCCGACTTCATCGGGCCGGTGATAAAGCTCTGCATGGACAAGCGCGGCATCCTGAAGAACCAGAACTACCTCACCACCGACCGCATCGAGATTACCTTCGACCTGCCGCTGGGCGAGGTGGTGTTCGACTTCTACGACAAACTGAAGAGCATCTCGAAGGGCTATGCCTCGTTCGACTACTATATAAACGGCTACCAGCCCTCCAAGTTGGTGAAGCTCGAGATACTGCTCAACGGTGACCCCGTCGATGCCCTCAGCACCCTCACCTACGTGGACAACGCCTATCCCATCGGTCGCAAGATGTGCGAGAAACTGAAAGACCTCATCCCACGCCAGCAGTTCGATGTGGCCATCCAGGCCGCCATCGGCAGCAAGATTATCGCCCGCGAAACGGTGCGCCAGGTGCGCAAGGATGTGACGGCCAAGTGCTACGGTGGCGACATCACCCGTAAGCGCAAACTGCTGGAGAAGCAGAAAGAGGGCAAGAAACGCATGCGCCAGGTGGGCAACGTGGAGGTGCCGCAGAGCGCCTTCCTCGCAGTACTGAAATTAGATTAACCCATAAAAAACAACAACAAAATGAAAACGAAGATGAAACATTTGATGGCCCTCGCCATGATGACCGCCACCCTCGGCATTGTGGGTTGCACCGAGAAAGAACCGGCCCCCACCCCTGAAGACAACACTGGTGAGGTACTCTATGCTTTCCATTATCAGGGACGTACCCTCGAAGCCGGGCAGACTGTCTATTTCTATCCCACGGCAGAAGATGTGCAGGAGGATTGGTCCACCACTACAGACCTCTTTATAGAAAATACCTCCAACGCCAACTTGCAGAGCGTACTGAAACTGGAAAAGGTTTCGGGAAATGAGGCCGCCAATACTGTGCTGTTCTGCTTAGGCGAAAATTGTATGTCTGCTGTATGTCCGTGGACTTCCAAAACTTTGACGATCACCCCTGGTGTCAATGAGAACCTACCACTGCATGTGCAATATACCCCCAGCGAGGTGGAAGGTACGACGGTGTATCGTATTACCATTGGTAAGGGTTCCTCGTTGACCAATTCACAGACGATGCTCCTCAGTCTAAGTGGCCAGGCACAATAAGAACTATGCTTTGAGGGTGCGCTCATAGTGACGCACTTGCCAGAGATACCACACCAGCAGGGACGCCGACACAAGCGCCCCTGTTGCTGCATATAGACGTATGGCAAGCAAAAATCCGCCTGCATGGATACCAACGGCGATGGCACCCACACGCAGCACCAGCAGCACCAGATAGAAATAGAACTCTATGCGCTGAGTGGAGAACACGTTGCTGATGAATGTCAAGGGCGTAGCACTCAGCGAGAGGAATATCCACGGCAGCAGCGCCCGCACATAGACACCGCAGCCGGCCCAACGTCCACCGAAGCAGAACGAAAAAACGGGTTCGGCCACAAACCAGGCGAGGACAGACACCGGCAGCGCCACAGCATTGACAACCAATAGCAACCGCATTATCATTCTGCCGATAGGTTCACCTCGGCGCACACCTTCGGCCGTGCGGGCATAATACACCTTTTCTATGGCATTGTTGAGCAGGTTGGCTGGCCGGAAGGTGAAAGTCAACGCCAAAGCGAACAATCCCACCTCGGCCCTGTCGAAATAGAGTGCCAGCCAAAGGAAAGGCAGGTTGTAGGAAAAGCTGTTGATGAAATCCTTGGAGGCTACATAGAAGGGGAAATTGCGGTACTTCCGCATCACCGTCAAAGCGTCGGCCCGATTGCCGCGGAACGATGGAGCACGCCCCAGCTGCTTGAGCTTCAGCCGATAGGTAATATTCGCTATGGCTCGGCCTGCCACTGTACCCACCGACATACCGGCCTGCAACATACCCAACAAACCCAGCACAATCTTCAGCAACGCCCCTATGCCGGCGTTGACGGTCTCATTGACGGCAATGGAACTATAGCGGTGCATGCGGTTGAACAAGGCCGCATAGACACGCGAGGTGCCACAGAAAAAGACCATCGGCGGTATGAGCAACACCATCCAGCCCAACTGCGCAAAGTTGCCCGGCAGTGCTCCCGTGAGCCACAGCACAAGCGCCACCGTGAGCAGCAGCAACGACACCAGCGTGTTGAGCCTCAGCGTGGCACCCGAAATATCGTTAGCCTCAGAGTCGCTGCCGGCCACCACCACCGCCATCTCGTATTTCAGCGTGGAGAGGATAATCAGCACCTCGATGTAAGAGTAAAAGATGTTGTAGAGGCCATAGTCGTCGGGCGAGAAGATGCGCATCAGGACAAAATAGGCCGCCAGCGCGATGCCCTGTGCCAACACATTGCCGCTGAGCAGCGTTCCTGTCTCTTTCACTATGGGCGATGTCTTCATAATACACCGTGATATTTGCGCAGCACCCACTCGGCAGCCAACAGCAGCAGTATCAGTATCAATGCCAACGGCATCCGCAACATCTCGGCATAGCGCGTATGGGTGTAGATGGTGGGCTTGAGGGCGGTGAGCTGAGAGGTGAGAGACGAGAGTTGAGTGGGGGTGTACATCTCTCCGTCGGTGAGGGTGGCCAAGGTGGCCAGCAGGTTATGGTCGGCCACCAGACTCTGCTGCTCGAGGTTAAGCGCTTCAACAGCGAAACTGCCGTCGTCGGTGAGTCCCTCGTCGGTGGAAGCATGGTAGCGATAAAGCCCTTCCGGCAGGTTGGGCAGCGTGAGGCTGTAACTGTTGGCCGTGCGGCGGAACGTATAGTCGGCCTTGAGCGAGTCGCCACTAATCGTGAGTTTCACCTCGGGACCGTTGACCAGCTGGTAAGCTTCGTTGTAGAGTTGTGCGCGAAGCACGATAGGGGCACCGGCGGCATAACTGCGCTCGGCCTCGACCTGGAGACGGTTACGGTCGGCCTGCAGCGACGTGAAGGTAATCAGCTGCGACACCAGACGGTCCACGTGCTGGTGCGATTGGTGCATTTGGTAATCGGCCAGCCGCCAACGCCAGATACCTTCGCCCCAGATGAAGGCGCGGCGTCTGTCGCCCTGCGCCGTGGCCGCCACCAGCGGCTGGCGCGTGTCGATGCTGCCAAGCCGGGCACCGAAAAGGGTCTG
>JAFZKV010000078.1 GCA_017551765.1 Bacteroidales bacterium | reverse complement strand
GCTCAAGGCCGGTGATGGTGGCATTGGTGGTGCCATTGGTCACGACCACCGAGTCAGCACCCGTGGTGAAGCCTTCGAGGTACCACAACACGTGGTATTCGTTGGCGCCGGAGCTGGTCCAAGTCACCATAGCGTTGTGGCCGTTGGCCACAGCTTCCACATTGGTGGGAGGCAGACAGGCGGTGGTGGTCAGCGTAGCGGTAGAGTCGCACCACACGGTCTCGATGCCGCCGCAGACGGAGGCCACTCTCACGGTGTAGGTCATGTCGGCATAGAGGCCGCTGACGTTGCACATCGGGGTGTTGATGACGGTGTAGTTGGTGTCGATAACACCGGTACGGAAGACGTTGACGAGCCACTCGGTCTCGTTGCCGCCGGGCGTCCAGGTCACTTTACCGCCGTTGGTGGTTTGGTTGCTTACTTGGATGTTTGACGGAGCGAAGCAAGGCAGGTCTTCGGTGGTGAAGGTAACGAAAGTCCAGTTGCTGGTCATGTCGTCCTCGCAGAGGGTGCGAGCAGCAACGGTGTACTGCGTGTTTGGCGTCAGGCCAGTGAAGGTGTAGGTGTGGTTGGTGACGGTGACGAAGTTGACACCCGTCTCATCCCACAGACCTTGGTGGATACCAATCTCGGTGCTGTCGGAACCACTCCAAGTGACGGTGGCAGCGTTGTAGGTAACGCCGGTAGTCGTCATGGCAGAGGGAGCAGCGCAACCGGCACCGCAGCTGATAAGACGTACATTACCAACGGTGGTGGTAGTAGAACCTCCGTTGACAGTATTGATGTCGTAGGGACCGCTGTCCTGATAGATATAGCGACTCTTGATAGCGCTGGCAGCATGAGCCACGAAGGTCTGGCTGCCGCTGTAGCTACCGTTGTCACGTTTCACAGAGAGGAGGATGTTGCTGTGGCCGTCCCATGTGAAGACAGTGTCGAAGTTGTGAATATGCCAACCATCTTCACTGAAGTTGAAGCTGGCGCTATCAATCACCTTAACAAACTCATGGGTTGCATCGGGATGGATAAAGCCGTTAGAAAGGTTGTTCTCGCTGACGTTGGACAGGTAGACGGTCATGTTATTGAAGTAGGTGCTACCAGTGGTGATTGTACCTGCATTGAAGGCGAAGGCGGAAATATCGCCACCTAAGCTGGTCAGGTCGGCTGAGTCAATGATGGTCTGCACGTAGCTGTAGTTGTAGAGGCTGTAGCCGATGGGGGTATAGGTGGAAGTGGTCATGCTACCATTGGGGTCGAAGTTGGTGGCTTCGGTGGCACCATCGCACAAAGTGGTGGTGAAAGCCACGCCGTCGCTCCAGAGGCTGGTATCGCCCACACTGCAGAGCTTGCGTACCCAAGCATAGTAATCGCTGTTGGGTGTCAGGCCGGTGAGAGTGATGCTGTTGTTGTTGGTAGTAACATATTGGTTGGTGCCGTTCACAATACGATAGGCAACCTGATAGGTGGCGTTGGGGGCTCCTTGCCAGGTGAGCAGGGTGCTGGTGTTGGAAGGAGCAGCATCCAAGTTGAGCGGGCGCGGGCAAGTGCTGTAGTCAATATGGATGTTGTCCACAGCGGCGGGCTCGATGAGGTTGGCGTAGGAGGTGGTGTTCTGGTTGAACCAGAAGAAGGCCACGCGGTGCACACCGTGGATGGTGTCGAAGCTGGCTTCATAGGTCTGCCAAGTGGTGTCGCGACGCACAGTAGCGATGCGGTAGAGGTCGTTCACGTTGCCCCACGGCGAGGTGATGTTGCTGTTCGACGGAACGGTGGGCAGGGCAGGATCGACGAGGAAGACCATCATACCATCGTAGTTAGCATCAATGGTACCACCCACGCGGGCGCGGAAGCTGATGGTGTAGCTGCTGTCGATGGGGCCGAAGTCGATGTCGCGATAGGCGGCAGCGTTCACAACGGCATTGTAGCTGTAGGGTCTGTAGGTGGCGCCATTGTCGGCGGACATATACATACTGTAGTTACCGCTGTCGGCCACGGCGGTGCCGCGGAACCAAGTGTTGGTGGTGCTGTTGCTGCTGGTCTGCCAGTTGGCCCACTCGGTGGGATCCTCAAAGTCGTAGTTGTAAGGCAGTGTGGCGGGAATCTGCGTAGTGTTGAAGGCAAGGGGTTGACGGCTGTAATCGCCGGTGTCGCCCTGTCCACAGATAGACTTTACGTAGAACTCGCCTTGGTAAGCAGAGGGAATGCCGGTCAGCGTGAAGGGGTTGGCATTCGCGATAACGGTGGTGCCGGTGCCAAGCTGGAAGCCCAGGGGACCGTACTCAATCATCCACTCTGTGGCGTTGCCACGCTCATGCCAGCCGAGGTCTACCGAGTTGATGGTAGCGTTGGCGGCCGTCAGGCTGTCGGGACGCGGGCAGGTAGGAATCATCTCAAGAGTCAAATCGTCAAGATAGAAGTAAGAGTAGGTGTACTGACCAGTGGAGTATGGGTTGTTTGCAGTGCGGATACCCACATAGGCGCCATTGCCGGTGTAGTTGGCCAAGGGCACCTCGAAGATTTGCCAGCTGTTGATACCGTTTGTGTGGAACACGGTGTCGACAGGAACGAAGGTGGTAATATCTTCAGGATCGCTAAGCACGCCTACTTCGATGGCGGGGTTCATATAGCTGCTGGTGGTGTAGAATACGTTGAAGACCAGCTGGGTCTGGTTGGCCTGGATGACGTTGGTGTCGAGGGCCGGGAGGAAGAAGGTGGAGTGGCTGGAGCCGCTCTGGTACATGTAGACCGAGCCACCGGTGGTGCCACTCATGTTGTAGCTGCCGCTGATGTAGCTGTAGGTGCTGTAGCAGCCGGTACGATACCAGCAGTTGGGCATGTGGCCGGTGCCGGTACCCCAGTTGTTGAAGTTCTCCATTAAAGGCAGGCTGCTGATGGTTGCGCACTCAGTGGTGGCTTGGATGGTGGCCGGCAGTGAGTCAGCGCAGATGGGCACCACCATGAATTCGTGAGGCATGCCGGAGGCAAGGCCGGTGAATTGGTAACTGTTGGTGGTAGCAGTGCCTGCGAGGGTGAAGTTGGCATCGTTGACATTGCGATAGTAGACGCGCCACGAGGTCTCGGTGTTGCCGGGAGCCCAAGCCACGTCAACGGTGGTGGTGGTTACGTCAGTCACAATGGGAATGGGGGCTGCGCAAGTGCTGGCTTGCAGGCAGGTGCCGCCGAAGAAGGACACCTTGTTGCGGAACGTCGAAGCGGTGCCACCACTGACCGAGCCGGGAGTGTAGGCTCCGCCATCCTGGTAGACATAACAGCTGGCGTTGGTCCAAGCGTTGTCGCCTTGCCAATTGTTGCCACTCACATACGTACCGGTCATGTCGCGGAAGATAAGCAGCAGGTTGCTGCTGTTGCTGTAGTTGAACGGCGTGGTGAGGTCGAAGGTCACAGGCTGGCCGGCGGTGAGCTGAATGTGGCCGCCATTGTAGACGCAGGTCAGGCCGTTGGGGTTGATGAACGACGCAGCTGCAGTGTCGTTGGTCTGAGCCATGTAGATCTCATAAGTACGCTGTTGGGTAATGGCCGAAGGATAGAGCGTGATGCTGGTGATGACACCGCTGGCGCCAATCTCAGAGGCCTTGAAGAACTGCTGGCTATAACCATAATTATAGAAAGAGGTGCTGGGAATGTAGCTGTTGGTGGTGGCACCGGTGCCCACGGTGACGTTGATCAGCGAGGTGCTGTCAAACTGTGCGCAGGGGAACGCGGTGGTGCTGAAGCTTGAGTTGATGAAGTTACCCGTAACATCATCGACGCAATTCGAGGCCACGCGAACCTCATAGTAGGTCTCGGAAGTGAGGCCGGTGATGATGGCGTAGTTCTGGCCGGTCACGTTAAGGGTGTTCCATGTGGCCGAGGTTGTGTCGCGATATTCGACCGTGGCGCCGGTGTAGGTGTTACCCGTAGAGGTCCAACTGACCACTGCCGAGGTGGGGCCGGCTTGGACGGTGATGTCGTCGACATTCGGGCAGGGAGCAAGAGCGCTCACGGTGATGTCGTCGATGAACCAATACCAAGCTGTGCTGTTCACGTTGTGGCGCAGGGCGATGCGTGCGCTGTCGGGAGCTGTCGGGAAGGTTGTCTTGTAGCGGGTGAAGGTGGTGGTCATCTGGGTGCTTTCCAGGTGGAGAGTCTCGACAAACGAGCTGGCACTGTCCACATCTCTGACGTAGCCCAGGCTGAATGAGCCGCTGCTGCCGCTGGTGGTCTCGGGACGAATCCAAATGCTCAGTTCAAGGCCGCTGGTGGCGGTGTCGAAATCGGGGAGCACCAGAATGTGGTCGTTGCTGCTGGAACTGCTGGGATAGAAGCCCAGGCCGTTGCCGGAGACAGAATAGCTGGAAGTGGTGGCTACATAGCCGCCGCCCATATATTCCCAGCAGGGAATCATGCTGGACGAAGAGACCGACAATGCATTGAAGTCCTCACCCCAGGGCAGGGTGGTAATGGCGCCACAAGCTGTGCGGACACTCATTGAGAGCCACATGCTGGTGTCGTCGGTGCCGCAGATGCTGCGTATCTTGATTGTATAGTTGGTATTTGCGCTGAGATTGTCGAAGACATAGGCACTGTCGTATACTTCTACGGTGTCGATGCCGTTGGTAATCTCCCAGGCAGCCTCCGAGCCGCCGGCATTCCAAGCGAGGGCAATGGTGTCGGAGGTGAGGTTGGTGACCGTCAGGTTCTGGGGTTGCGAGCAGGTGAGAGCACTGAAAACGATATTGTCCACAGCTGCCGGCGGGTTGGTGCCGCCGCTGCCGTCGTTGGCCCACATGAAGACGAGCAAATAGCTGCCGGCAGTCAGGGTGGGCAGAGCCTGTGCGGTCTGCCAGTTGTTCGACAGGTTCATCTTGCCGCCGAGGTCAATCCAGCCGGTGGGGGTTGCGGTGGTGTAGTTGTAGGCACTGGTGCCGCCGTCGGGTGTCTGGCCGGCGGTGAGACCGGAGGCTGCCGAGCCAGGAGCTATCCAGGCGCGCAGATAGTCGTAGTTGCTCTCGCCGTAGCCTTTCCAATCGAAACTGATGGCATATTGTGCAGGATCGCTGATGACGAATACACGGTATGCATAGCTGAACTGTGCGCCGCTTGTACTATAGGTGTTGCTGGTGCCGTTGTCATTGGAGACGTAGAGGCTGCTGGTGCCGCCGTTGTTGGTGGCGCTGCCGATGGCCCATTTGTTGGTGCCGTCGTTGACAAAGCTCCACGCGATGTCGTCGGTGGCTTCAAAACCGGTGGTATAGGGGAATTCGTCGACAGCATCGCCGATGGTGGCGAAGGTGAAGGTTACGGTATCGCTTGTTTCACCGTTGCCGCAGTCGACCCACACCATGACAGTATAGCCGGTGCCAGAGGTGAGGTTGTTGAAGGTGATAGAGTTGGTGCTGGCAGTCTCGGAGGTGCCGTTGTCGCTGGCTACGTCGGCCGAGGTGCCCCAGATGATGCCATAGGTGGCGTTAGTATCGCCGCCCCAGGTCAGGGAGGCCTCGTCGCTGGTTACGTTGGTGAGGTGCACATCGCTGGGGGCAAAGCAGTTCGAGCAGGGGTTGCTCATTGAGAAGACCGTGCCTGCCGAAGGCTGGCTTGCGGAGAAGAGAACCACATTGTTGGCATTGGAGATGGTGAAAGATACTTCGCTGTCATAGCTGCCGCTGGTCCAGACAAAGGAGATTGGGTCAGTAGTCACGGGAATTGTAGCAGTGACACTGCTGCCGCTGCTCATGGTGACGGTCTGCACGGTGACACCGCCTTGCACTACGGCCAGGCTGCCGCCGTTCCAACCGTCGCCGAAGGAGTCGTGACCGTTGATAACAATCACACATCCATTGGCATTAACATAGAAAGAGATAGGCATCCAGGCGCTATAGCCGTCGCTGCCGCAATCGGTGCGCACATAGGCGGTGTATGAACCGTCGGACAGGTTGGTCAGAGAGTAGGAGCCAGAGGAGGCGTTGTCAGTGTTGATGGTCACGGTGTCGGGGTCGAAGGAGCCGGTGCCCCATACGATTTCCCATGCAGAGCCGTCACCCTCGGTCCAGGTGATGTCCGCGTCGGAGCCAGTAACAGTGACGGCCAGACCGGCGGGAGCAATGCAGCTCGGGCAGGGGGTGTTCATTGTGTAGATGGTGCCCGAGTTGGGCTCCGTGACGGTGAAGACCATCGCGCCGCCACCATCGTAGATGTTGATGGTGACCTCGTCGTCATACTGCCCCGCCGTCCAAGAGAAGGTGACCGAGGTGTCGGACGAAACGGTGAAGGTCTGTGTGCCGGTAGAACCATCGGAGATGGTGAAGGTTCCGACCGTCGTCGTGCCCTGTGTGATGGTCAGGCTGCCGCCGTTCCAACCGTCGCCATAGTCGTCTTCGCCGACGATGGTGATTTGGCAGGTTGTCTGAGCCGCCACGCTGACGGGCAATGCCAAGGCCACTATCATGACCAAAGGCATCAGAAACTTGTAAAATCGTTTCATTGTTTTGTGATTTTGGTGAATAAATAGGTTAATTTAATGTTGTTTTTTTCGTAATTAATTTGCTTGCTATTTAAACCACAAGCAGTTGTAGCCCGCAGTTGTCACGATACCACGGGAATTTGCGGTCGGCGCTCACGATGGTCATATCGCGTTTGAGCGCTGTGGAGATAAGTATACGGTCGAAGGGGTCGGCATGTTTGCTGCCGTTGATGGTAGGTACGGGGAGTTCAAAGAATTTTTCAAGTATATCATTGGTGACAGGAATAATCATGATGTTATTGTCTTCAATGATACTCCTCACCGTGGATGGCCTGTACTTCAAATTGATACGGTTTCCTTGCTGCAACTGGATAATCTCGGTCAGTGTCATTTCGCTGACAAAAAAGGCATCTTCGCAATAGCGTACACTTTCGCGGATGGCAGCCGGTAACCGGTTGTCTTGTGAGGATAAAAGCCAAACAAGAGCGTGTGTATCAAGCAGATACTTCATGCACTGAGATTGTATGGGTCGGCAACGAGTTCACTATAGCCCCTGAACTTTCTCAGCTTAAGGGGTGTTTTCCGTCTGGTCACACTTGTGCCCTTTCCTCTCTTAGTGGTTGATTTTCTATCTTTTTCGTTCATTTTTTTCATCTGTTTGGGATGAATACTGTAGGTGCAAAGGTACGCATTTATTTCCAATTATATTTATTGTGGCATCACTTTTTTTGTTTTTTAACATTTTGGGCTCCCCGCCTGGCGGTGGTAATCCTCATATTCTCATTATTTTAGTCTCCCGACAGCGGTTTTCGACCTCCCGCCTGCGGCGTAATCTATAAATCCTGTTTTGTTTTAACGTGAATTACCGTTAATTGGTTCGTGAATTGTCGTTAATTATTTTCTCCCCGCTGCGCGGAGATCTTGGAAATCTTGTTTTTCTTTTCTCCCGCCTGCGGCGTAATCCAGAAATCCTGTTTTTCTTTTCTCCCGCCTGTCAATCTTAGGACACACTCCTCAGTCACTGAACACACTCCTCAGTCACTGCGTGACAGCTCCCCTAACTTAGGGGAGCAGCAGAGAAGGTACTGGGGGAGCAGCAGAAGATAGAGGTGGGGAGCAGCTGGTACTATCTGGTTCCCCCTCTAACGTTAGAGGGGGTGGCCGAGCACAGCTCGGACGGGGGCGTGTGTCATGTGGTGGAGGAGCGTGTAAAAACATGATTTATGTCGTGCACGATGTATTTTTGGATGCCGCCTCGAAGGGGGCGTGGCAGCACCGTAGGTACACCGCCTTTTGTCCGACTGCGGTCGGACATGGGTCGGACCATAGTCGGACTTGAGTCGGACATGAGTCGGACTTGGTGGTGTTTTCTGCGCTGGGTATCAGTGAGTTGGTTTGTTTTTGCTGTGTGTTAATGGCGTTGTGTGCTGGTAATCAGCAAGATGCAGTGTAAAAGGGGAGCGGAGGCGGAAGATGGGAAGTGAAAAGCGAATAGAGAAAAACAACCGACCTCCGATTACCGACTACCAATTACCGACCACCGATTACCGTCCCCCGACCACCATTTATGTCGTGCACGACCTATTTCGGACGGGGGTGGTGGATTTTTTGTTAATAACTATTTGTCGCCGTTTCTGTTTTTCTGTCTAATTTAGCAACCGAAACGGACTGCGGTCCTTCCAGAATAATTCATTGTAAACAAGAACGATAAACAAAATAATCGAGCCATGCAAGGCGACCTATTTTCGGCAGTGGAGCCCACCCCGAGGCCCCAAGAGAAGAATGTGAAGAAACAGTACACTCCGGAGGAGATTATGCGCTCTTCGGTGGAGTATTTCCACGGCGACGAGCTGGCCGCCAATGTGTGGATGAACAAGTATGCCCTGCGCGACGACGACAGCATCTATGAGCTGAACCCAGACATGATGCACCGCCGCCTGGCGCGTGAGTATGCCCGCATCGAGGCCAAGTATCCCAATCCGCTGGGCGAGGAGGAGATCTATCAGTTGCTGAAGGACTTCAAGTATATTGTGCCGCAGGGCAGCCCGATGAGCGGCATTGGCAACAACTTCCAAGTGGTGAGCCTGAGCAACTGCTTTGTGATTGGCAATCAGGGTAATAGCGACAGCTATGGCGGCATTATGAAGATTGACCAGGAGCAGGTGCAGCTGATGAAGCGTCGCGGCGGCGTGGGTCACGACCTGAGCCACATACGTCCGGGCGGCAGCCCCGTGAAGAACGCGGCCCTGACGTCGACCGGCATCGTGCCCTTCATGGTGCGCTACTCGAACACCACGCGCGAGGTGGCCCAGGGCGGTCGCCGCGGTGCCTTGATGCTGAGTATCAGCATTAAACATCCCGACGCGGAGCAGTTTATCGACGCCAAGATGGAGCAGGGCAAGGTGACGGGCGCCAACGTGAGCGTGAAAATCACGGACGAGTTCATGGAGTGCGTCCGCAGCGGCAAGCCCTTTGTGCAGCAGTATCCCATCGACTCGGCCAAGCCCATCTATACCAAAGAAGTAGACGCGCGCGCGCTGTGGAATAAGATTATCCACAACGCGTGGCAGAGCGCCGAGCCGGGCGTGCTGTTCTGGGACACTATCTTGCGGGAGAGCGTGCCCGACTGCTACGCCGACTATGGCTACCGCACGGTGAGCACCAACCCCTGCGGCGAGATACCGCTGTGCCCCTACGACAGCTGCCGCCTGCAGGCCATCAACCTCTACAGCTATGTGGAGCACCCCTTCACGAAGAAGGCCAAGTTCAACTTCGAGCTCTTCAAGGAGCATGTGGCCAAGGGTCAGCGCCTGATGGACGACCTGATCGACCTGGAGCTGGAGAAGGTGGACCAGATACTAAAGAAGATAGAGGCCGACCCCGAGAGCGAGGAAATCAAGCAGGTGGAGCATAACCTGTGGCTGAACATCAAGATGAAGTGCCTCGAAGGACGTCGCAGCGGCTTCGGCATCACGGCCGAGGGCGACATGCTGGCGGCCCTGGGCTTGCAGTATGGCAGCGACGAGGCCACAGCCTTCGCCGTCAAGGTGCAGCAGACGCTCTGCTGCGCGGCCTACGGCTCGAGTGTGCAGATGGCCAAGGAGCGCGGCAGCTTCCCCATCTACGACGCCAAGCGCGAGGAGAAGAACCCCATCATACGTCGCATCCGCGAGGCCGACCCTGAGCTGTACAAGGAGATGACCAAGCACGGGCGCCGCAACATCGCCCTGCTGACCATCGCCCCCACCGGCACGGTGAGCATCTGCACGCAGACCACCAGCGGCATCGAGCCGGTGTTCCTGGTGAGCTACAAGCGTCGCAAGAAGATCAACCCCAACGACAAGGACGCCAGCAAGCAGAAGATTATCAAGGACGAGAACGGCGACTACTTCGAGGAGTACAATGTGTTCCACCCCAAGTTCATCGATTGGGCCCGCGAGAACGGCTACAATGTGGACGAGGTGATGCGCATGGAGGATGCCGAGCTGCAGAAGGTGGTGGAGAAGAGCCCCTACTTCCACGCCACGAGTGCCGACATCGATTGGGTGGCCAAGGTGAAGATGCAGGGCGCCATCCAGAAGTGGGTGGACCACAGCATCAGCGTGACGGTCAACATACCGAAGGAGACCACCGAGGCGGTGGTGAGCAAGATTTACGAGACGGCGTGGGAGAGCGGCTGCAAGGGCTGCACCATCTATCGCGACGGCTCGCGCACCGGTGTGCTGGTGAGCACCAGCGAGGGCAAGAAGGAGCCCAACCCCTGCTTCGGCGAGAGCAAGGCGCCCAAGCGCCCCAAGAAGCTGGAGGCCGAGATTGTGCGCTTCAAGAACGAGAAGGAGGATTGGATCGCTGTGGTGGGCATGTATGAAGGCCGCCCCTACGAGATATTCACCGGCCGCGCCGAGAGCCTGCTGCTGCCCAAGTATGTGGAGAAGGGCTGGGTGATCCGCGTCAAAGAGAAAGGGCAGGAGCATGCACGCTACGACTTCCAATTCACCGATCAGGACGGCTACCATATCACCATCGAGGGCTTGTCGCGCATGTTCAAGAAGGAGTTCTGGAACTATGCCAAGCTCATTTCGGGCATCCTGCGCCACGGCATGCCTATCCCCAACGTGGTGGAACTCATCGGCAAGCTGAACTTCGACACCGACAGCATCACCACCTGGAGCAACGGTGTGGCGCGCGCGCTGAAGCGCTATATCAAGGACGGCACCGAGACCGGCGAGACCTGCCCCGACTGTGGCAGCAAGCTCATCTACACCGGCGGCTGCAAGAGCTGCCCGCAGTGCGGATGGAGCAAGTGCAGTTAATATTCAGCAAGCACAACATATTCACCCGAAGGGGTCCGGCCTGCACCGCCGGACCCCTTCAATCATTTCTGCTCCCCCTCTAAGTTAGAGGGGGTGGACGAGCGTAGCTTGGACGGGGGCGTGTGTTTTGCGCTTTGCACACTCCTCCACCACCGCTTAGCGGCGGTCCCCCTCCCCTATCTTAGGGGAGGAGCAGAGGAAGGCGGTGCGGCGGGTGCCGACGGTGGTGGCGACGATGAAGAGGTCGCCGCCTTCGCGCAGGCCCAACTGCCGCTGTAGTGCGGCGGCTTCGGCGGGGAAGTGGCGCACCACCACGTGCGCCTTGCCGTCGGGCAGCGCCTCGACGATGTTTTTCTTGTTCAGTTTCACCTCCCGCAGCACCTCGAAGGTGCGCCCCGGGAAGTCGGGCACCAAGAGGTCGCTGGTGTAGAGGTGGCTGCCGGGGCCTATGAGCGGCAGGCCGTAGCGCTGGCCGAGCAGGCGGAAGCAGCCCGCCTTGCGCAGGGCGGCGTGTGGGTCGTAGAGGTAGCGCCCCGCGGCGGTGCAGTAGCGGGGCTCGGCGGCAGCCTCCTCGGAGAGGATGAAGGTCAGAGTATTCTGAGTAGTCGGAGTATTCTGAATACTCAGAGTACTCAGATTGACGCAGTGCACGACGGCAGAGCCGTCGTGCACACTGTCGCAGAGGAAGAGCACCTCCTTGCACTCGCCCTTGACGGCCACCACGTGCACCTCGGCCACGGTGCCGAGCTGGCGCAGGGCGAGGGTGATGTCTATCATGGGCGAGGCCTTGACCAGCAGGCGCTGTCCTTTGGAGCGCAGCAGGGGCAGGGCAAGCAGCAGGTCGGGTGTGCAGTCCTCGAAGGCGGCCACTTTGCGGCCTCCTTTGTCGCGACGGGCAGGGTCAATGAAGATAAGGTCGAAACGGTCGTGGTGCTCCAGCCACTCCAGGCTGTCGCCACAGTGCACGCTGACGTTGTCTGTGCCCAACGCTTGGCAGTTGTGCTCCATGAGTGTGCAGAGCTGCGGGTCGCGCTCCACATAGTCCACATGGCCGGCCACGGTGGCCAGCGCCAGGCTGTCGATGCCCATGCCGCCGGTGAGGTCGGCCACGGTGGTGAGTGATGAGTGAGGAGCGATGAGTGAGGCTTTGTAGCAGGCGGTGGCTTCCGACGAGGCCTGTTCGCGGTTGAGGCGGGGAGGGTAGAGATAGTCCTCGCAGGCCAGCAGCGACGGCCATTTCTCTGCCGCCATGCGCAGCCCCTCTATCTGCTGCACCGCAGCAGGCATATCGACAGCAGGATACCGCGCGGCACTCAGCAGCAGCCTCGCGGTATCTTCATTCACATGCTTGCGCGCAAAATCAATACTCGCCAGCGTCATGGAGGGCTTGGAGGCGGGCGACGACCATGGGACGGTCCTCCTTGTAGGTGACGCCAAACCACTGCGCCGTGGTCTTGAGCACCGTCATGGTGGCTTCGCCGCGGTGGATGAAGGTGTTGACGGCGAAGGGGATGTAGTACTCGCTCTTGAGCTCTTGGCCGTGCTCGCGCAGGAAGTCGACGAAGAGGGCCTCGCTCTTGGCGAAGTAGTCGGGCGTGAAGCCGAAGAGGTTCATGCTGACGGTGGCGTCGGCGGGCAGGGGGTGCATGCTGCCGTCGGTGTCCTTGTACTCGATGCCGTTGGGGGTGCGGCCGATGCTGGTGCGCTCGGTCATGCCGACAAGCAGGCCGTTGGCGTCGGTCTCGCAGACGCCGCGGCTGACGGTGCCGTTCTCGCTGAGCGTGTTCTCGAGGCGGTAGCCCACCATGCAGTAGCGGCCTGCGGTGCCGTCGAGGGTCTCGAGGTGGCGCGCCATGACCTCGAAGGCGTCGCGGCCGTAGAAGTCGTCGGCGTTGATGATGGCGAAGGGCTCATGGATGGCGTCCTTGGCCATGAGGATGGCGTGGTTGGTGCCCCAAGGCTTCTCGCGTCCTTCGGGGACGGTGAAGCCGGCCGGCAGCTTGTCGAGCTCCTGGAAGACATACTCCACGGCGATGCGGTTGCCGTAGTGGTCGGCATTGACGTGCTGCTTGAATTGCTCGGCGAAGGAGCTGCGAATGACGAAGACCACTTTGCCGAAGCCGGCGCGGATGGCGTCGTTGACGCTGTAGTCGAGGATGGTCTCGCCGTGGGGGCCTACGCCGTCCATCTGCTTCAGTCCGCCGTAGCGGCTGCCCATGCCGGCAGCCAGAACAAGTAATGTGGGTTTCATATTGGATTGTTTGATTGTTTGAGTTAGCGTTTCTTTTTGAAGAAGTCTTTCATCAGGGCGGCGCACTCTTCCTCGAGCACGCCGGCGGTGACTTCGGTCTTGGGGTGCAGCAGCCGGTCGCTCACCGTCGTGTAGCCGCGCTTGGGGTCGGCGGCGCCGTAGACGATGCGGCCCACCTGGGTCCATCCGGCGGCGCCGGCGCACATGGGGCAGGGCTCGACGGTGACGTAGAGGGTGCAGTCGTTGAGGTATTTGGCTCCGAGGTGTTCGGCGGCGGCTGTAAAGGCCAGCATCTCGGCGTGAGCCGTCACGTCGTGCAGCCGCTCGG
>JAFZKV010000077.1 GCA_017551765.1 Bacteroidales bacterium | reverse complement strand
TTTTGGCCCCGAGCAACTACAATGGGTGGCCGCCATCCAGCGCGAGGAGTACTATATCCGCATGATGCAGGCTTGGTATTTTGCTACCGCCCTCGCCAAGCAATGGGACGCCACACTGCCCGTGATTGCCGGCTTGCCCGAATGGGTGCGCCGCAAAACGATACAGAAAGCCTGCGAGAGCTTCCGCGTCCCGCAGGAACACAAAGATTATTTGAGATCTTCCATCGCCCGCTGAACGAAGAGGTTCAGCGGCACGCTGGCCTTCCACACCTTCAGCACCTCGTCGCTCAGTCGGTCGCTGGTCAGCAGCCGCTCCGGCATCGTGTGGGCGGTGCAGTAGTCTTTGTATTTCAGCAGGTCTGCGTGCTCCCAGTCGGCAGGATAGCCCTTGGGTACGCGCTGCAGTTTCTTGACGGTGAAGAACTCGCTGCCGAAGTACTTCTTATAGTTTGGCTCGTTGATGATGGCCAGGAAGTCGTTGGTGCAGTAGAATATCTCCTGACGGATGGCGTTGAGGGCTTCCGGTCTGGGCATAAAGATGCCGCCGCCGAGGTTGCAGGTGCCTTTCAGGCCGTAGGCTTCGTCGCAGCCCATCTGGAAGTAGTAGCCCGGCACACCGCTGTTCTTCGGCCCCCAGCTGCTGAGGAAGCAGGCAATGTGGGTCTTGTAGGGTGTCTTGTCGGGCGAGAAGCGTGTGTCGCGATAGATGCGGTAGACGCACTGCTTTGCCGTCAGTCCCTCGAGGCTCGGGTCAAGCTTCACCATCTCGTCGACGAGTGTCTGTGTGAAGGCCTCGAACTGCTCTTTGATGGCTATCCAGCGCTCTTTGTGGTCGTTGAACCACGGCCGGTTGTTGTTTCGCGCCAGCTCCCGCAGGAACGGCAATGTATCTTCGTGTAATCTCATGTCAGTCTTTCTTATATCCCGCTCGCGTTGCTCGCGTAATCTATTAATCCGGTTTATTGGATTTATGGATAACAGCCCGCAGGGCTGGGAGGTTTATTAATTTAAAGTGAGCGCAGCCAGCGGATTTCTTCGGCCCAGCGGGTGGGGTCGGGGGTTTCGAGGATGATGGGCATGTTGTCGAAGCGCTCGTCGTGCATGAAGCGGGAGAAGAATTCTTTGCCCATCATGCCGAGGCCGAGGCTCTCGTGGCGGTCCACATGGCTGCCGTTGCCTTTCTTGCTGTCGTTGAGGTGTATGGCGCGGAGGTACTTGAAGCCCACAATGCGCTCGAACTCGTCGAAGCAGAAGTTGTAGCCCATCTCGGTACTGATGTCGTAACCGGCAGCGAGGGTGTGGCAGGTGTCGATGCAGACGCCCACGCGGCTCTTGTCGTCGATGCCGGCGATGATGCGGGCGATGTGCTCAAACTTCCAGCCGAGGTTGGTGCCTTGTCCGGCGGTGTTCTCTATCACCGCCGTCACGCCCTCGGTCTTGCTGAGGGCAAGGTTCACCTCGCGGGCTATCTGGTCGAGACACTCCTCTTCGCTTATCTTGTTCAGGTGGCTGCCAGGGTGGAAGTTCATCAGCTTGAGTCCGAGCTGCTGTGCACGCTGCATCTCGTCGAGGAAGGCGGCACGGCTCTTCTGCAGTGTCTCCTCGTCGGGCGAGCCGAGGTTAATCAGGTAGCTGTCGTGCGGCAGCACCATCTCCGGCTTGAAGCCGCGGTCGATGAGCAGTGCCTTGAAGCCGTCAATCTCCAGCTGCGGCAGTGGCTTGCTCACCCAGCTGCGTTGGTTGCGGGTAAACAGAGCAAAGGCGTTGGCTCCGATGGCCTCCGCGTTCAGTATGGCGTTTTCCACGCCCCCCGATGCACTCACATGCGCTCCGATATATTTTGTCATAGTCGTAGTGATTTTGAAATGCAAAGATACAAATTTTTTGCCATATCAAAAAAAGTTTGTACTTTTGCACTTGATTTCAAAGGAAATCGCGAAGCGTTACGCTCGTTCTGCGGATAGGAACCTAGGAAATTCCAAAGCAACGTAGAATCTGTGTGATGGTTCATGCTTTCAGCGTGGACTGTTTACATCTTCTCGTTGCAAGGTTATTCCTAGGACCTCTATCCAAGAATGGTGTATCAGCACCACGCTTTGTTATTGATAATGCTCGACGAGGTGCAGTAGAGTAAAAAAAGAAATAAAAATGAAAAGATTGTTGGCAGTTATCGTAACACTTTTTATGAGCGTTAGTGTTCTTTCCGCGCAAGACGAAAGTGTTAAACCTACACTCGGAGTATCTTTTGATAGACCAGTGGCAAATGCCATAATAGAAGGTCAATTTTATCAAAATGTAATAGTTGAAGTAACAGCGGCTGATTATAATGATGGTTGGAAAGGGGTTGTAGTTGTTGTCAGAGATTCTGCTTCAAGAAAGAAAATACTAAAGAAACGGCTTCCTAAGTCGTATCTTTATGCTTTTTCAGAGGGAACTATTTCAATTGGGAAAGGAAATGCCTTGACACAAATGCTTTTGTTTAAGCATGAAGAATATGGGAAAAAGGAATGGTGGATGGAATTCAGAGAGAAAGGATTATACTAAACATTTCATATAGAAGGAATGTCGGAGTGCATTGATGTACAACATCGTTATTATATGTAATTCTTAATGTCTTCGATGTATAAAATAAGTTACTCAACTTTTCTGTGAAAGTTGAGCAGGATTATTAGAAAAGTCGGGCAACTTTTTGCAGGAAGTTGCCCGACTTTTTTATGCAAGGTCAATTTGCAGCGCGGTAAATAGTGCTGGTGGAAGACTACCCTACATACATTAGCGCAGGCTCATGTTCGTCGTAAAGGAAACTCTCAAAACTCACATCTTCATCAATATTTCGCCAATGGATACCTGCGGTGCTAAAGCGGTAATTGTTGCGCTCGTCTTCCGTCGCATGGCGTAAGCGCGGATAGAAACGCATGGACTGTCTCAAAACGTCCCCATTGTCGGTTTTACCATAGATATAGCCATCTTTGAACCAAATTTCAGTTATTTTCATTTCGCACCTCCTTGAAATATTGATTCCATCGGTTAATGATAATGTCGGCGTTGTCATCAATCATTGCACGAATCTTGCGTAAATCGGAAGGTTTGATATTGTGTTGTTGGCGCAACACAAACTTCTCTCCATTCCATTCGTATTTAGCATCACCATCCTTCCCCACCACATGGATGTGAATGGGAGCATGTTCGAGGCTGAAGAACATAAATACGAATCCGTGTGCTCTGAATAATTCCGGCATGATATTGTCTTTTTATGGTATAACGCGTTTGCCAACATTTTATTGTAAGTGGGGTACATATTGTACCCCACTTGAATTGCCTTACGCTTTCAGAAGGAAGTTGAGGTCGGCGTCGAGAGGAAGCTCCTGGGTGTTCTCCATCTTGGTCTTGAAGACCTTCATCTTGTTGGGCTTGCCAATGAGTTTGAGCTTGCCGTCCTCGAGCAGCAGGGCCGTGGCTTCGCGGATGGCGGCGACGGTGGCCTTGGGGTTCACCATGATGTACTCTTTCAGACGGTCGTCGCGGGTCTCGCCACCGTGCTTCGGGTCGAAGAAGTCGGTGTAGTGCGGGTTAATCTGGAAGGGCACCAGACCCATGCAGTCGAACGAGGCGGGCATGACGATGGGCATATCGTTGGTGGTGCAGAGGGTGGGTCCGGCCACATTGCTGCCGGCACTCCAGCCCATGTAGGGCATGCCGTCGAAAGCGCGCTGGCGGATGGCCTGCATGAGGCCTGTGCGCTGCAGTTCGCGGACCAGATGGAAGGTGTTGCCACCGCCCACAGCCACGCAGTCGGTGTCGTAGACGGCATTGATGGGCAGCGCCTTGTGGTGCACGCTGGTGAGCTTCACGCCGAATTCGGCATATACTTTGGCCACCTTGGCCTCGTAGGCGTCGTAGCTCTTGGTGAGGCCGCCTTCGGCCAGGCTCACGCCGGCATAGGGCACGAAGAGCACTTTCTTCACGTTGTGCCGACGGCAGAAGTCGGCAATCATGTCCTTGCACCAGCCGAGGTAGGCCTCGCCGCGCATGGTGCTGTTGCTGATTAATAATAAGTTTCTCTTATCCATAGGGGTTGTCTTTTAGGGAGTGCGAGGGAGTGCAAGGAGTACGAAGGAGTGCAAGACAATACCGCTTTTACAGGTCATTTGTCATGCGCTCCATGCACTTCTTTGAACTCCATGCACTCCATTGATTATGCGTCGATATTGGCGTAGGTGGCGTTGGCTTCGATGAAGGCGCGGCGGGGCGGCACGTCGTCGCCCATGAGGAGCGAGAAGATGCGGTCGGCGCTGGCGGCGTTCTCGATGGTCACCTGGCGCAGCTGGCGTCCTTCGGGGTCCATAGTGGTCTCGCGCAGCTGGTCGCTGTTCATCTCGCCCAGACCTTTGTAGCGCTGCACATGGATGCCCTTGTCGCCGAACTCCAGCAGGGCGCGTTCGCGGTCGTCCTCGGTCCAGCAGTAGACCTGCTTGTTGCCCTTCTTGACGAGGTAGAGTGGGGGAGTGGCCAGATAGACATAGCCGTTCTCGATGAGCTCGGGCATATAGCGGAAGAAGAAGGTGAGCATGAGCGTGTCGATATGGGCGCCGTCGACATCGGCATCGGTCATGATGATGACCTTGTGGTAGCGTAGCTTGCTGAGGTTGAGGGCCTGCGGGTCCTCGGGGGTGCCCACGGTGACACCCAGGGCAGTGTAGATGTCGCGGATGGCCTCGCTCTCGAAAGCGCGGTGGCGCATGACCTTCTCCACGTTGAGTATCTTGCCGCGCAGCGGCAGGATGGCCTGGTAGCGGCGGTCGCGGCCCTGCTTGGCGCTGCCGCCTGCCGAGTCGCCCTCGACGAAGAATATCTCGCACTCGGCGGGGTCGTTGCTCTGGCAGTCGGCCAGCTTGCCGGGCATGCCGGCGCTGCTGAACACGTTGCTGCGCTGCACCATCTCGCGGGCCTTGCGGGCGGCCTGACGGGCGCGGGCGGCGAGGATGACCTTGTCCACGATGGTGTGGGCTTCGTTTGGGTGCTCCTCGAGGTAGTTCTCCAGCATCTCGCTGACGGCGTCGTCGACGGCGCCGCGCACCTCGGCGTTGCCGAGCTTGGTCTTGGTCTGGCCCTCGAACTGCGGCTCGGCCACTTTGACGCTGATGATGGCCGTGAGGCCCTCGCGGAAGTCGTCGCCGGTGATTTCCACCTTGGCTTTCTGCAGCAGGCCGCTGCGGTCGGCATAGTTTTTCAGTGTGCGGGTGAGGCCGCTGCGGAAGCCGGCCAGGTGCGTGCCGCCCTCGTGGGTGTTAATGTTGTTCACATAGCTGTGCAGGTTCTCGCTGTAGCCGGTGTTGTACTGCATGGCAATCTCGATGGGGATGCCTTTGCGCTCGCCCTCGATATAGATGGCGTCGGGCATCAGCTTCTCGCGGTTCTCGTCGAGGTAGGCGATGAAGTCGCGCAGACCCTTGTCGCTGAAGAAGTGGTTGGCACGCACGGGGGTGCCGTCCTCCTTCATCTCGCGGAGGTCGGTGATATTGATTTCGATGCCTTTGTTGAGGTAGGCCAGCTCGCGCATACGCTCCAGGAGGGTGTCGTACTTATACTCGGTGACGGTGAAGATGGATGCGTCGGGGTGGAAGGTGATCTTCGTGCCGCGCTTGTCGGTCGTGCCCACTTCCTTCACGGCGTAGAGGGGCTTGCCCTTGCTGTATTCCTGTTGGTAAACCTTGTGGTCGCGGTAGACATTGACAATCATGTGGTCGCTCAATGCGTTCACGCAGCTGACACCCACGCCGTGCAGACCGCCGGAGACCTTGTAGCTGTTCTTGTTGAACTTGCCACCGGCGTGCAGCACCGTCATGACAACCTCGAGGGCCGAGCGGTGTTCCTTCTCGTGCATGTCCACGGGGATGCCGCGGCCGTTGTCCTCCACGGTGATGCTGTTGTCGGGGTTGATCAGCACGTCAATCTTGGAGCAGAAGCCCGCAAGTGCCTCGTCGATAGAGTTGTCCACCACCTCATACACCAGGTGGTGCAGACCGCGCTCGTTCACGTCGCCGATATACATGGCCGGACGCACACGCACGGCCTCAAGTCCCTCAAGTACGGTAATGTTACTCGCACTGTAGTCAGTTCTCTGATTATCTTCCATATAGTATGTCTGTTATTTTCGATTTAAAGTGCAAAAATACGAAAAAAAACCGACATACGGAGCGAAAAAAGAGGAAGTTTTCAACATTTATTACACACGCACCCGCGATGAGTCCGGTTTTACAAATTATGTCGTGCACGACCTATCCGCACCGACACCGTGTGTACACCGTGTTTTGTCCGACTGTGGTCGGACTTCAGTCGGACTTGAGTCGGAGTTGAGTCGGACCAGAGTCGGAGGGGGTGGGGTGTGACAGGGATGGAAGAGCGTGGTTTTAGCGGTTGAAATAGTGGTTTTTAGGTGGTTGGTGGCCGGTAATCGGTAGTCGGTGGCCGGTAAAGTGGCGGTTTGGGGGGCGGTTTGGAGGTCGAACTGACAACTGACAACTAACAACTGACAACTATTTATGTCGTGCACGACCTATTTTTGTATTGTTTTTTCGTGCGCGGGTGAACAATATTTTGCCGTGTTGATTTTATTTTGTATATTTGCAAGGAAATATATGCGGAGATTTGTTGTCATAATGCTGATACTGACGACCTTCTGTACTGTTAGTGCACAGGAGTTCCGTTGTGTTGTGCAGGTGAACTACCAGAAACTGATGACCTCCACGCAGCAATACGAGTCGGCGGGCGACAAGAAGGTGTTCGAGAGCATGAAGCAGGCGCTGGAGGACTTCATCAACGGGCGCCGCTGGACGAACCTGCAGTTCGAGCAGCAGGAGCTGATTGACTGTTCGGTGGCGCTGATACTCAACACGCGCACCTCGGCCACCGACTTCACGGGCCAGCTGCAGATACAGATGCGGCGGCCGGTGTACAACTCGACCTACACCAGCGGCATGTTCAACTTCATGGAGAGCAACAACTTCATGTTCACCTACAAC
Organism: Bacteroidales bacterium; assembly: GCA_017551765.1. Lineage (GTDB taxonomy): Bacteria > Bacteroidota > Bacteroidia > Bacteroidales > P3 > Colimorpha. The sequence goes on along the minus strand of JAFZKV010000077.1, from coordinate 1,118 downwards.
GAGAGCCAGCCGCTGGACTTCGACCCCAACAATTTCTATGGCAACCTGAGCTCGACGATAGGCTTCTACTGCTATGTGTTGCTGGGCATGTATTTCGACAGTTTCTCGCCCAATGGCGGCGAGCCGTTCTACGCTGTGGCGCAGCAGGTGCAGCAGGCCGCCGAGGGGAGCGGCTATGCCGGCTGGAACTCGAGCGGCGGCAAGAACCGCTATTGGTTCATGGAGAACCACACCAATGGCGCCTACGCCCAGCTGCACGATGCCTACTACAACTACCACCGTCTGGGGCTGGACATGATGACCAAGGACCAGACCGCCGCGCGGCAGGCCATCATACAGTCGCTGCGCAACCTGCAGGCCGTCAACAAGACACGCACCAACCTGATGGCGGTGCAGCAGTTTATGGACGTGAAGATGCAGGAGATTACCTCCATCTTCACCCCCGCGCCGGCGCAGGAGAAGAAGGAGGTGTATGACCTCGTCAAGGAGGTGAGCCCCATCAACGCTGTGAAGATTAAAGATTTCAATACAAAATAAATTATGACACAAATACCCATACAGAAAGAGACGATAGACCGTATTGCCGCGGCCAACAAGATCAAGAACCCAGGCAAGGCCAGCATCCGCGAGATGCGCAAGATGATACAGGACGTGGAGAAGGAGACCGGTGTCCGCTTCGTGAAGATGGAGATGGGCATCCCCGGCCTGCCGGCCCCCAAGGTGGGTGTGGAGGCCCAGATTGAGGCCCTGCGCAGCGGTGTGGCCAGCATCTATCCCGAGATTTACGGCACCGCCGACTTCAAGAAGGAGGCTGCCCGCTTTGTGAAGAACTTCCTCGACATCGACGTCACCCCCGACTGCTGCGTGCCCACCGTGGGCTCGATGCAGGCCGGCTTTGCCTCGTTCCTCACCCTCACGCGCTACGATGCCAAGAAGACCAAGGTGCTCTTCATCGACCCGGGCTTCCCCGTGCAGAAGCAGCAGTGCCGCGTGCTGGGCATCCCCATGAAGACCTTCGACGTGTATGAATACCGTGGCGACAAGCTGCGCGACAAGCTGGAAGAGGAACTCAAGGACGGCGACGTGGCCTGCCTCATCTACAGCAGCCCCAACAATCC
>JAFZKV010000076.1 GCA_017551765.1 Bacteroidales bacterium | reverse complement strand
TGCCGAGGTGCGACGGGTGTTCAGCGACCGCTTGGTCCTGCTGGTCTTCTTCATCGCCACCGTCCTCTACCCTCTCATCTTCTGCTGCATCTATCTCAATGAGGTGGTCGTGAACCTGCCGGTGGCAGTGGTCGACGAGAGTCACTGCGAGGCTTCCAAGCGCCTCATCCACAAGATTGACGCCACCCCCGAGATTGCAGTGCAGTACAAGGCCCTGTCGATGGCCGAGGCCGAGCAGCTGATGCGTGACCACAAGGTGCATGCCATCTTCTATATCCCGCGCGACTATGGCACCCGCATTGCCCAACTGCGCACCGCCCGCGTGGGTGTATTCTGCGACATGAGTTCTTTCTTCTACTACAAGAACGCCCTGCTGGGCGGCAGCAACGTGCTCATCGACGAGATGCACACCATCGAGCTGGAACGCTACGGCATGGCTGGACTCACAGGCCAACAGGCCGCCGAGATGGTGCAGCCTGTAGTCTACGACGATGTGAAGCTCTACAACCCCGGTGGCGGCTTCTCCTCTTTCTTCTTGCCAGCCCTGCTCATCCTCGTCGTACACCAAACCCTCTTTATCGGCATCGGTGTGATGGCCGGCGATGCTAACGAGAACCGCAAAGCTCTGAAACTAATTCCGCCACGACTGCGCAACCACAGCACCTACCGCGTCACGATGGGTCGCGCCTTGTGCTTCATCCTCATCTACATCCCTGTCACCCTGCTGGACCTATGGCTTATTCCACGACTCTTCCACCTGCCGCAGCTGGGCGCCGTACACGACCTGCTACTCTTCCTCCTGCCTTTTGTTCTTGCCGTCACCTTCTTTGGCATGACCTTCGGCAACCTCTTCGTGCGCGAGAAGACTTCAGGCATCCTCTGCTGTGTGTTCTTCAGCGTGATGCTTTTCTTTATGAGCGGCGTGGTGTGGCCACAGAGCGCAATGCCTCCCTTCTGGAGGGCTTTCTCCTACCTCTTCCCATCTACCCCTGGCGTGGAAGGCTATATCAAAATCGCGTCGATGGGGGCCCCGTTGGCCGGGATACGGCACGACTACCTGACGCTGTGGGTGCAGACGGGAGTGTATTTCGTCACCGCCTGCCTGTCGCTGTGCTTCATCAAGCGGTTCAAGGGTTAAATGGAGTAGACTATCAACCCGACCAGGCCCGAGGCTGCGATGAGTAGTATCGGGCTTGTTTTTTTGCGACAGGCGAGGAGAAGGACGGCGAGGAAGATGAGCAGGTTGAAAAGTGAAAAGTGAAAAGTGAAAAGTGAAACATTGCCTGTCGGGGTGGTGGTGAGGAGGCCGGGTATGAGCTGGAGGGCGGCGGCAGCGATGAGGCCAATGACGGCCAGGCGCAGGAGGCGCATGACGGTGGCAACGACGGGGTTGTCTCGGTGGCGCAGGAGCCAGCGGCCGACCAAGAAGACGAGCGCCACGGGGATGATGATGACGGCCAGGGAGGCGATGAAGGAGCCGAGGACGGCGGCCCACTGTACGGGAATTGAAAAGTGAAAAGTGAAAAGTGAAAAATCAAACAAGTGGTCGGCACCATAGGTATTAACAACTGCGGTGTAGCCGGCGTAGGTGGCGGTGTTGATGCCCACGGGGCCGGGGGTCATCTGGCTGACGGCCAGCAGGTCAGTGAACTCGGTGGCGGTCATCCAGCCGTGGTGCGTCACCACCTCGTTCTGGATGAGGGCTATCATGGAGTAGCCGCCGCCGAAGGTGCAGGCGCCGATGAGCAGGAAGGTGTAGAAGAGTTGAAGGAATATCATGGTGTGATTGCGTTATTGCGTTATTGCGTTATTGCGTTATTGCGTAAATTTTTAATTTTTAACTTTTAATTTTTAATTTTCCCATAAATCAGTCCGACGAGGGCGGCGGCAAGGACAACGAGTATGGGGCTGACGCCGAGGAGCCAGATGAGCAAGGCGCTGAGGAGGGGAATAAAGTAAAGTGAAAAGTGAGAAATGAAAAGCGAAAAGTGAGAGACACTATCTGTTTCACTTTTCACTTTTAACTTTTCATTTTTAAAGAGGGTGAAGACGGGGGCGGCGACGAGAGCCACCACGGCGGGGCGCAGGCCCATGAAGATGCGGTCGACATAGACGTTGTCGCGGAAGGAACGGAAGAACATGGCCAGCAGGAGGATGAAGAGGATGGGCATGAGAACGTTGCCGACGATGGCCACGGCGCTGCCGACGGCGCCGCGCAGACGCTGGCCCGTCAGGGCGGCCATGTTGACGGCGAAGACGCCCGGCAGGGCCTGGCTGAGGGCCACTTGGTCGAGGAACTCCTCCTCGGTCAGCCATCGGTGTTTATCTACCAGTTCGCGCTGCATGAGCGGCAGCATGGCGTAGCCTCCGCCGACGGTGAAGGTGCCCACCTTGAAAAAACTCCAGAAGATGTCACAATATTTTACCATATTTTGAGTTATAAGCTGTGAGCTTTAAGCTGTGAGTGGCGCCCGCCACTTAAAACTTAAAGTTTAAAACTTAAAACTACTAAAAATATTGTACAGATGAACAATCTTTTCTTCATTGTGTTCATGGTGTTTGTGGTGGTGATGCTGACGCTGGACCTGACGGTGTTCCACAAGAAGGACCACGTGGTGAGCGCCAAGGAGGCGGCTCTGCAGACCGCCCTGTGGGTGGCGCTGGCGATGGGCTTCGCGGCGCTGCTCTACTTCCACGCCGAGTGGGTGCACGGGGTGCCGATGAGCGCCGCCGAGAAGCACGAGACGGCCTCGCAGTTCATTGCGGGCTATTTCCTCGAGGAGAGCCTGTCGATAGACAATATCTTTGTGATGATTATGATATTCGTGAGCTTCGGCATCAAGCGCGAATACTACCACCGCGTGCTGTTCTGGGGCATCTTCGGCGCCATCGTGCTGAGGTTCATCTTCATCTTCGCCCTGGGGGCGCTGGTGACCAAGTTCTCGTGGCTGCTGGCGGTGTTCGGCGTGGTGCTGCTCTACAGCGGCGTGAAGATGTTTCGCGACAAGGGCGACGAGCAGATAGACACGGCCAACCACCCCGTGGTGAAGTTCGCATCGAAGCACTTCCCCGTCAGCAAGGAGAGCTACGGGCACGATTTCTTCCATCGGAACGAGGCAGGCAAGGTACTGTTGACGCCGCTGTTCGTGGTGCTGCTGGTGATTGAGTTCTCGGACATCATCTTCGCCGTGGACAGCATCCCGGCGGTCTTCTCGGTGACTACCGACCCCGTGATTGTCTACACCTCCAACATCTTCGCCATCATGGGCCTACGTAGTCTCTTCTTCCTGCTGAGCGACATTGCCGACCGCTTCTGGCTGCTGCACTACGGCCTCGGAGCCCTGCTGTGCTTCATCGGCGTGAAGATGATTGGCGGCGAATTCCTCCATTGGCACATCTCGACCCTGGCCTCGCTGGCCGTCATCCTGGGCATCCTGGTGGTGAGCGTGGCCCTGTCGGTATTGATAAAGAAACCTGTAAAAGCATGAAACGACTGATATTTGCGACCAACAACAAGCACAAAGTAGAGGAAGTGCGTGCCGCGCTGGACGGCCTCGTAGAGGTCGTCACCTTGGCAGAAGCCGGCCTGCAGGGCGAGATACCCGAAACCGCCGACACTCTGCAGGGCAACGCCTTGCAGAAGGCGCAGTGGGTGTGGGAACGGACGCACACCGACTGCTTCGCCGACGACACGGGGCTGGAGGTGGAGGCTCTCGGCGGGGCGCCCGGAGTCTATTCGGCTCGCTATGCCGGTGAACACTGCTCGTTCGACGACAACATCGACAAACTGCTCAGCGCCCTTGAAGGTGAGACCAACCGTCGGGCCGACTTCCGCACCGTCATCTGCCTGATAGAAAGAGGAGAGGTGAAATATTTCGAGGGACGCGTGGACGGGCAGATACTCACCGAAAGGCACAGCAACGGCGAGGGCTTCGGCTACGACCCCGTGTTCATGCCCGACCGCTTCGCCGTCAGCTTTGCCGAGATGCCCCTCGACGTGAAGAACAGCATCAGCCACCGTGGCCTGGCCGTGAAAGCGCTGGCAGAATACCTGAAAGCATGAAACAAGTCTACCCAGCCACCATCCAGAGCGGTGCCGCCCAAACCGGCAACTACATCCTCATGCTGCTTGAGCCTGAAGGCAATCGCCAGATGCCCATCATCATCGGACAAAGCGAGGCCCAGGGCATCCTGCTGGCCAAGCAGCATGTGGCCACACGGCGCCCCCTGACGCATCAGCTGATGGTGAACACCCTGGAGGCCTATGGCTTGAGCCTTATGGAGGTCACCATCGACCGTGTGGTGGAGGGCATCTTCTACGCCACGCTGCACCTCACCGACGGCTTCAACCGAAAGGATATCGACTGTCGCGCCACCGACGCCATCACCCTCGCCCTGCTGACCGACGCCCCCATCCTGGTGGACGACACGGTGATGGAAGAGACCTCCATGCGGATGGAGAGGGTGCCCGAAGAGAACGCCGCCCCCTCCCTGCAGCAGCTGCATGAGGAACTGCAACGCTGTGAAGAGGCTGAGGACTATGAGCGTGCAGCCGAGATACAGAAACAGATAGAACAACTGCAGAAACAATAGACTCCGCCGTGCAACGCTTCCGACCCTACGTACTCCCTGTCGCCATCCTTCTTGGCCTGCTGCTGCACCGCTGGTGCGCCGCCCTCTCGTTCCTGGTGCCCTTCATTATCTTCACCATCCTGCTGCTCACCTTCACCGCCGTCGACCTGCGGCGCCTGAAGATGAAGATACTCGACGTGTGGCTGATGCTCTTCCAGGTGGTGGTGAGCATCGGCTGCTACCTGCTGATACGCCTCTTCGGCGGCAACGAGACCATCGCCGAGGGGGTGCTTATCGGCGTGCTCTGTCCCGTGGCCTCGTCGGTGGCCGTCATCTCGTGCCTCCTCGGTGCCAACCGCGCCACCGTCACCACCTACACCATCGCAGGCAACCTCATGGTGGCCCTTGTGGCGCCCGTCGTCTTCTCGCTCATCGGGCACCATCCCGAGATGAGCCTCTGGCAGAGCTTCCTGCTGATGTTCACCAAGATTGGCTCTACCCTGGCCCTACCCTTCTTCCTGGCCCTCGCTTTGCAGTTGTGGCTGCCGAAAGCCAACGCCTTCATTGCACGCTACAATATCCTCGGCTTCTACCTGTGGGCAACGGCGCTGCTGCTCACCCTGGGGCAAACCATCGACTTCATCTTCCTGCACGGCCAAGGCAATTGGGCCAACATCGCCTGGCTTGGCGGCCTGTCGCTGCTGTTCTGCGTGGTGCAGTTCGGCTGCGGACGCCTCATCGGACGCCGCTACGGAAACCACATCGGCGGCGGCCAGCTGCTAGGGCAGAAAAACTCGGCCTTCGGCATCTGGATGGCCAACACCTTCCTCAACCCCCTGGCGTCGGTCTTCCTGGCCTTCTACAGCATCTACCAGAACGTCTTTAACGCTTACCAAATGGCTAAAACAAAAAAGAAATGATACGCGCGGCATTCTTCGACATCGACGGCACCCTACTGAGCTTCAACACCCACCGCGTCTCGGAGGGCACCGTGCGCGCCTTCGATAAACTGCACGCCCTCGGTGTGCGCACCTTCATCTCCTCGGGGCGTCCCATGGTGCTCATTCCGCCCATGCCCGTCACCTTCGAGGGACACGTCACCATGAATGGTGGCCTCGTGTTTACTCCCGAGAAAACACTCCTCTCCAACCCCATACCGCAAGAAGATACCAATGCCTGGATTGACTTCGCCAAGCAGCACAACCTCTGCACCATGATTTTCACCGCCGACGGCATGATGCTGGCCCAACCCAACGAGGTGGGCATGAAGCTGCGCGACCAGCTGGAGTTCACCATGCCGCCCGTGGTCGACATTGAAGAGATGCGCCTCCACGAGGCCTTCCAGATTATCGCCCTGATGCCCGCCGACCTCGACCGTCAGGTCGGTGCCATGATGCCCCACTGCCGACTGCCGCGCTGGCACCCCGCCTTCACCGACATAGTGGCCGCCGGCAACAGCAAAGCCGCCGGCATGGAGGCCATCTGCCGCCACTTCGGCATCCGGCAAGAGGAGACCCTCGCTTTCGGCGACGGCGGCAACGACATTGAAATGCTGCAATGGGCCGGCATCGGTGTGGCAATGGGCAACGCCGAACTGAACGTGAAAGAGGCCGCCGATTTCGTCACCACAAGTGTCGATGACGAAGGCATCGAGCAGGCTGTCAAACAACTATTCCCCGCATGAACACAACATTGGAACAACAACTCGAAGAGGCACAGCGCTTGCTGGCCAGCTACCAGGACCTCGCCGTCGACCAAGAGGAAGACGACGCCTTCGTGGCTCGCGGCAACGGCTTCTGCGACCGCAAATACAGCGAAGACTTCATCGAGATGCAGGTGGCACAACTCACCGCCCGCATCGCAGACTTAAAAAAGAAAATTGAAAAATGAAACAGAGAGAGAACTTCAGCTCCAAGCTGGGCATCATCGTGGCCACTGCAGGCTCGGCCCTCGGATTGGGCAACATCTACCGCTTTCCCTGCGAGGCCGGTGCCAACGGCGGCGGCGCTTTCCTCATCGTCTACCTCGTCACCGCCCTGCTCATCGGCACCCCGCTGATGATCAGCGAGTTCATTATCGGCCGCCGTTCACGCAGCAACCCCATCGGTGCCTTCCGTACTCTGAGCGGCAAGAAGAGCGCATGGCCCGTAGTGGGTTACCTCGGTGTGCTCTGCGCCTTCCTTATCCTGGCTTTCTACACCACTGTGGCGGGCTGGACGCTCGGCTACCTCGGAAAGAGCGCCGCCAACCACTTCGCCGGACAGGACCTCGGACAGATACAGGGGCAGTTCACCTCCTTCACCAACCACCCCTGGCTGCCTGTGGCCTGCCAGCTGGCCTTCCTGGCGCTGACGGCCTTCGTGGTGGCTCGCGGCGTCAAGGACGGCATCGAGAAATGGTCCAAGATACTCATGCCGCTGCTGCTGGTCATCATGGTGGTGCTCTGCATCAACTCGCTGACCCTCAGCGGTGCCAAAGAGGGTCTGCACTTCTTCTTCAACCCCGACTTTAGCAAGATCAACGGCCGCGTGCTCATCAGCGCCCTGGGGCAGAGCTTCTTCTCGCTCTCTATCGGCATGGGCGCCCTCATCACCTACGGCTCCTATATCGGCAGCAAGGACAACATGGTCAGCAGTGCCACCGGTGTGGTGCTGGCCGACACGCTGGTCGCCGTGCTGGCCGGCATCATCATCTTCCCCGCCGCCTTCACCTATGGCGTACAGCCCGAAGCAGGCGCCTCGCTGGCCTTCACCACCCTGCCGATGGTCTTCCAGCAGATGACGGGCGGCTACTTCTTCTGCCTCATCTTCTTCCTCCTGCTGGTCATCGCCACCCTCACCTCCACCATCTCGCTGCTTGAGGTCATCGTGGCAGCGCTGACCGAGGAAACGCGCCTCTCGCGGCCCGTAGCCGCCATCATCGGCGCCGCTGGCACCGCCGTCATCGGCGTGCTGGCCACCCTCAGTTTCCGCACCGGCAGCCCCCTGCACATCGGCGGCAGCACCGTCTTCGACCTGCTCGACCACATGACAGCCTCCTACTTCATGCCCATCGGCGGACTGCTCATCGTGCTCTTCGTGGGCTGGACGATGAAACGCGCCGACGCGATGGACGA
>JAFZKV010000075.1 GCA_017551765.1 Bacteroidales bacterium | reverse complement strand
TGAACTCTTCTCCTTCATGCCGCGCTTGCTGATGGGTGCCTTGCTGGGCTATCTGTATGTCTACAGCGGCTCGCTGCTGCCCAATATGGTGACCCATTTCTTCAACAACGCCTTTGTGGTGGTGGCCTATTGGCTGGTGGCGCGCGGTGTGCTCGACATCGACCCCGAGGCCCCGTTGGCCGTGGGCGCCCTGCTCACCGTCTGCTGCTCGCTGGCGGCGGTGGCGGTGCTGGTGGTTACATTGGGTAAAAAACTAAAAATTAACCGTTAGAGACCTCCTGTGACCCCCTGTTTGGTGGGGGGTGGAGTGTGAAAACGGAAAAATATTGAAATGCTATAGTGTGTTGCAAATTAGTTTGTTGCGTTGGTTTGAAATGTTAAAATTTGGCAAAAAAGAAAAAAAATATTCGGCGTATGAAAAAAAAGTACTACTTTTGCACTCCGATTTTGATTGAAAGAAAGATAGTTAATAACAATTTATAAAATAACAGAAAAATGACAAAGGCAGAAATCGTAGCTGAAATAGCTCAGAAAACCGGTATCGAGAAGGTTGCCATCCAGGCCACCGTTGAAGAGTTCATGACCGTTATCAAAGAGAGCCTCTCCGAGGGCGAGAACGTCTATCTGCGTGGCTTTGGCAGCTTCATCGTGAAGAAACGTGCTGAGAAGACCGGCCGTAACATCAGCAAGAACACCACCATCATCATCCCGGCCCATAACATCCCCGCTTTCAAGCCCGCCAAGACTTTCATGCAGGATGTGAAAAAGAAAGTGAAATAAATGTGTTAATGCTTGAATGCTTGAATGTCTGAGTACTCAAGCAATCAGGCAATCAAACAATCAAACAATTTTACGATGCCTAACGGAAAGAAGCATAAACGTCACAAAATGTCTACGCACAAGCGTAAAAAACGCCTGCGCAAGAACAGACATAAGAAGAAATAACAAATGACGCCTCCGCACGGAGGGAGAATATTTCTTCTGACAAAAATTCTAAAACAAATTACACACCACCTGCTACAGGTCGGTATGTAATTTGTTTTTGTATAGGCCATAGACTTCCAGCCACACTATACTAATGGAAAAAGAACTCATTATATCGCAACAGGAAGAGGGTGTGCAGATTGCGCTCACCGAAGACAAGCGCCTGGTTGAGCTCCACCGTGAGCAGCCGGGTGGCCAATATGCCGTGGGTGACATCTACTTCGGCAAGGTGCGCAAGATCATGCAGGGCCTCAATGCCGCCTTCATCGATGTGGGAGGCGACAAGGAGGGCTTTATGCACTACCTTGACCTGGGACCCGATTTTAACTCCGTCGACAAATACCTCAAGCTGGCCATGAACGGCGACAAGAGTGCCGCCACGCTGGCCAACTTCAAGATAGAACCTGTGCTTGAGAAGGTGGGCAACTTTGGCAATGTGCTCAAAGTGGGTCAGCCCATCCTGGTGCAGGTCACCAAAGAACCCATCTCCACCAAAGGCCCCAAGGTGACGGGCGACATCAGCATTGCCGGTCACTATCTGGTGCTGACTCCCTTCTGCAACAAAATCTCCATCTCGCAAAAGATTAAAGGCTCTGAGGAGCGCAACCGCCTGCGCCGTCTGGTGCAGAGCATCCGCCCCCAGAACTTCGGCATCATTGTGCGCACCGTGGCCGAGGGTAAGAGTGTGGCCGAGCTCGACACTGACCTGCGTCAGCTGATGGACAGCTGGGCGCAGATGACCGATAAGCTCAAGCGTGCCAATTCGCCCTGCAAGGTGCACGCCGAACTTGACACCACCACAGCGTTGGTGCGCGACCTGCTGACCGACGACTTCAACGCCATTTATGTCGACAACGCCACCCTCTACGAAGAGGTGCGCAATGCCGTCAAGTTGATGTCGCCCGGCAAGGAGGACATTGTGAAGCATTATAAGCTGGAGACGCCTATCTTCGAGCAGTTTGGCGTGCAGCGCGACATACGGCGTATGTTCGGCCGCATCGTGACCATCCGCTCCGGCGTCTACCTCTACATCGAGCATACCGAGGCTATGCACGTCATCGACGTGAACAGCGGCAACCACATCAAGGCCGGCAGCGGCCAGGAGGACACCGCCCTGCAGGTCAATATCGAGAGCGGCAAGGAGATTGCCCGTCAGCTGCGTCTGCGCGACATGGGCGGTATCGTCATTGTTGACTTTATCGACATGGACAAGGCCGAGAACCGCAAGAAGCTCTTCGACGTGATGACCGAGGAGATGAAGCGCGACAAGGCCCGCCACACCATACTGCCCTTGAGTAAGTTCGGCCTGATGCAGATTACACGCCAGCGTGTGCGGCCCGCTATGGAGGTCGACGTGCAGGAGAAGTGCCCCATGTGCGACGGCACCGGTCACATCAAGCAGAGCCTTGTGGTGGTCGACGAGATAGAAGCCTCGTTGCGCCACCTCGCCACCGCCCAGCGTGAGCGCCGGCTCATCCTCACCACCCACCCCTACATCCACGCCTATCTCACCAAAGGCTGGCTCAAGAGCCCCTACCGCCGTTGGCAGCGCAAGTACCGCGTGCACCTCGAAATGAAGCAGTCGGAGAAATACGGCCTGTTGGAATTCAAATTCTTCCATACCAATGGGGATGAGATACAAATGTGAAAAGGGAAAAATGAAAATGGAAAAAGGAAAAATTTGTTTGCTCTGCATCAGCCTGTTTTTCATTTTTCATTTTTCATTTTTTATTTCCGCGCAGGCACAGGTGCGCACACGCGGCATCGATGTGTCGAAGTTCCAGGGCACCGTCAATTGGGCCAAGGTGGCCAAGGACTCGACCATCAAGTTCGTCTACATACGTGCCACCGAAGGCACCTCCATTCAGGACGCTTACTACAAGACCAACCTCACCAAGGCCAAGAAAGCAGGCCTGCTGGTGGGCAGCTACCACGTGTACAGCAGTAAGACCACAGCCTACCAGCAGATGGCCAATATCCGCAAGATGGTCAAGAAGAGCGAGCAGGACCTCATTCCGGTGCTCGACATCGAAGGGCACCACTCCGGCCGTCTCTACATGGAGCGTGTGGACAAGTTGCTGGAACTCATGGAAATCGAGTATGGTGTCAAGCCGATGATTTACACCAGCGAGAAGGTCTACAAGACGCACTTCGCCAACAAGAAATACGCCAAATACCATATCTTCATTGCCAACTATCGCGGCTATCCCACCACGCGCTTCACCCTGTGGCAGTACACCGAGAAGGGTCACTGCAACGGCATCAGCGGCTTTGTCGACTTCAACCGCTTCCACCGCAACCACTCCCTCTCCGACATCAAGATGCCCAAGCCCAAGAAGGCGCAGACGGCCGCCACCGACACAACCAGCAAGTCAAAGTAAACAAAAAATAATTCAAAACTTCAAAACAATGAAAAAACTGTCTTTATTAGGTATGATGTGCCTGGTGGCACTCTCATTCGGCCTTTTTGCCAATTGCTCGGATGAATCCGGCTCGGGCAGCGGTTCGGGCGGCAACGGCAACAACAGCGCGTATGTGGACTTGGGCCTTCCGAGCGGCACCAAATGGAAGACGCAGAACGAGGGTGTCAATGCCAATGCTTACTATACCTTCGACGAGGCTATCAGTCGTTTTGGCAACCAAGTGCCCTCGCAGACGCAATGGATTGAGCTTCGCAATCAATGTAATTGGTATTGGAACGGTGAGGGTTTCACCATTGTCGGCCCCAACGGCAACAGCATCGACCTGCCTGCCCAGGGCCGAAACTACAATTATTTCCTCAACGGTTACTATTGGTCGTCCACATCCACCGGTTCGGAGAGCGCATCGTTGCTGTTCTTCGATGATGGAACCAACGTGTATATGTTCAGCGACTACCGCGACGAAGCACTCTCTGTCCGCCTGGTACAGCAGGGCCGATAAGGTAATAGTCATAGCTTAATGCTTCTATGTTGAGAAAGCCCTTATTTGTTCTTGTGTTGTTTGTGTTCTTGTGTCAAATGGCACAAGGACAAACGTTCACCGTGCTTACGCCAAGCAACCATACCGTTTATTTCCAAATTGAAAATGGAGAAGCCGAGGCAACCTTTTGCTCGTATAGTATGCCCAATTACGGGACATCGTTGGCAGGCACCTTGGTCATCCCCGACAGTGTGGAATACAACAATGTCAGTTATCCTGTCACCTCCATTGGTTACAATGCATTTCATCATGCCTATGGATTGGATACTGTTGTGCTTCCGAACACCATCACGGCGATAAAACAAGAGGCGTTCGCGGGTTGTTCTGATTTGGCGTCGGTGGCAATCCCCAACTCGGTGATAACGATTGGGAATGTGGCGTTTGGTGCCTGTCACAATCTGTCGGATCTGACAATAGGTGAATCGGTGGTCACTATTGGCAATCAGGCTTTCGATGCCGACACCAGCCTTGTCTCGTTGACCATACCAAATTCGGTAGTTACCATAGGACAAGCAGCGTTCTCGCAGAACTATAGCCTGAGAACCGTAAGGTTTGGCAGTTCGTTGGTGAGTATTGGATTTGCTTGCTTTACCCATTGCCCCAACTTGGACTCGTTGATTTTTGTCACAGAGACCTCCCCTAACTATGGAGGCGAGTTTTGGGGGACTCCCGACACCCTCAATATCATTATTCCGTGTGGGTCTTATCATTCTTATTCATACTACTTTGGAACACAACACCGCTATACGGTGCCAACGGTCGGACTCACAATGTCTGTTTCTTCGGCCCAACCACAATGGGGCACAGTCACCATTGTGAAAGATGCCGATTCAAACGATGTCCGTTGTGATTCAAGTGTGGTTGTCAAGGCTACGGCTAATTACGGATACCATTTTCAGCAATGGAGCAACGGAAGCACCCGCATACAGGACACATTGTTTATCAATGGAGATTCGTCGGTCAGTGCCATATTTGCGAAAAATCAATATTCGCTGATGGTGCAGAGCTTTGACCCGTCGTTGGGCACTGTGACGGGCGAGGGAATATACGACTATCTCGATACCGTTGTTATTACTGCTACTGCCACTGCTCCACATTATTTCTTCGAACGTTGGAGTGACGGAAGCACCGAAAGCAGCTATTCTGTTGTTATTACAGGCACCAGGTTGTTGACCGCCTACTTCGCCATTGATACTCATACAGTCACCGTCCAGGTGGATAGTATTGCCTATGGCAATGTGTCGGGAGGTGGACGCTACACCTATGGAACGGTGGCTACGTTGACGGCGGCTCCTTACAGTGGCTATCAATTCTCGCATTGGAGCAATGGGGCAACCTATAATCCATACGTTTTTGCGGTGTTGAGCGACACGGTTTTGACTGCATACTTTATAGCAGTTGGTGAGCCGTATCAAGACACAATTCATGTGTATGATACAGTATACCTGACGGTTCACGATACAACGATTATCGACCACTATATCCATGACACGACAATGCTTGTGGATACCTTGTGGATGACAGATACGATTTATCTGCCTCAATACATATACGATACAATCATCGTCCATGATACGGTGTATGTCGGTATTGACGGAGTGGAAACCGCCGATGCCAAGATTTATTTGCACAGAGGACAGGTTGTTGTCGAAGGAGCCGAGGGCAATCGGGTGTGGTTGTATGATCTCAGTGGCCGTCTGTTGGCTACGCGACAGGACAGTGGTGCACCGTTGCGGTTCGATGTGCCGGCATCAGGCACATACATGGTCAAGATTGGCAACTTTACAGCCCGCAAGATTGTGGTGATAAAGCGATAGAAAAAATAGGTCGTGCGCGACCTAAATGGATTAAGGGACCGAATTTTGGCCCCTTTTTTTATTTCTGCTGGTCTGTGTCCCCATCAATTGCCTGTAGGGTGGAAAATTGTGCTAAAACAACGTAATGTGTTGGTTATCAGTATTGTATTGCTATGAAATAAGGCTAATGTGCTGATGTTTAGTGCAAAAGACGCACCATGTCCGACTGTGGTCCGACTTAAGTCCGAGTATGGTCCGACTTTTGTCCGACTGTGGTCGGACAAAAGTCGGTGTCGGTACGGTGCAGAATGGGGGTTGTTTTGGATAGGTCGTGCACGACATAAATGGTTGGTCGGTGGCCGGTGGTCGGTAGCTGGTAGCTGGAGGCCGGTGGTTGGTGGTTGAGGTGGATTATTCTCCGCACGCATATTTTTTTTATACGGTTTCAAAATTATTTCGTATCTTTGCAGTTCGATTTATAATGTAAAAAGGATAAACTAACAATACGATTTACAATGCAGAAAAGTAAAGTAGGACTTGATTTTGTGGAGGTTGAGCACGCACGTGATGTGGCTCGCAGGATTGCGGGACAGGTGCAGGATTTCGTGGAAGACTACACGACGGTGGCTGTGGAGCGCACGCTGTGCCGCTTCCTGGGCATCGACGGTGTGGACGCCAACGAGGTGCCTATGCCCAACGTGGTGGTCGACGAACTGAAGAGCAAGGGTGTGCTCGGCGAGGGCGTGATGTTCTATGTGGGCAACGCTATGGTGGAGACCGGCAAGAACCCGCAGGAGATTGCCGAAGCCATTGCCGCCGGCAAGCTGGATATCACACACTTGCCCGTCCACACGAAAGCAGAAATTGACAAGGCCCTGGAGCCTGTAATCAACGCTACCATCACCAAGGTGCGTGGCAACCGTCTGCGCCGCGAGAAGTACATCGAGACGATAGGCGAGGGCTCGAAGCCCTACCTCTACATCATCGTGGCTACGGGTAACATCTATGAGGACGTGGTGCAGGCGCAGGCCGGTGCACGTCAAGGTGCCGACATCATCGCCGTCATCCGCACCACCGGTCAATCGTTGCTCGACTATGTGCCCTACGGTGCTACCACCGAGGGCTTCGGCGGCACCTTCGCCACCCAGGAGAACTTCCGCATTATGCGCAAGGCCTTGGACGAGGTGGGCGAGGAGGTGGGCCGCTACATCCGCCTCTGCAACTACTGCTCGGGTCTTTGCATGCCGGAGATTGCCGCTATGGGTGCATTGGAAGGTCTCGACGTGATGCTCAACGATGCCCTTTACGGCATCCTGTTCCGCGACATCAATATGCAGCGCACGCTGATTGACCAATATTTCAGCCGTATCATCAACGGCTTTGCCGGCGTCATCATCAACACCGGTGAGGACAACTACTTGACCACTGCCGATGCCTACGAGGAGGCACACACCGTGCTGGCTTCCGACTTCATCAACGAGCAGCTGGCCTTCATGGCCGGCCTGCCCAGCGAGCAACAGGGTCTCGGCCACGCCTTCGAGATGGATCCCATGCTCGAGAACGGCTTCCTCTATGAGCTGGCACAGGCTCAGATGCTGCGCGAGATATTCCCCAACGCGCCGCTGAAGTACATGCCGCCGACCAAGTTCATGACCGGCAACATCTTCCGTGGTCACATCCAGGATGCCCTGTTCAACATCATTGGTCAGTGGACCCACCAAGGCCTACAGCTGCTGGGTATGCCCACCGAGGCTATCCACACGCCCTTCATGAGCGACCGTTACCTCAGCATCGAGAACGCCAAGTATATCTTCAACAACATGAAGGACATCGGCGAGGAGGTGGAGTTCAAGGAGGGTGGCATCATCAAGAGCCGCGCGCAGGAGGTGCTGCACAACGCCACCCACCTGCTTGAGACGATGGAGAGCGAAGGTCTCTTCACCGCCTTGGAGAAGGGTATTTTCGCCAACGTGAAGCGTCCGAAGACGGGCGGTAAGGGCCTCGACGGTGTGACGCTGAAGGGCGAGCACTACTTTAACCCGTTTGTTGAACTTATGAAAGGAAAGAAATAAAAGCTGTGAGCTGTAAGTTCTGAGTTTTAAGTGGGCTGGCGCGGACTGCGTAGCCACTTAAAACTTAAAGCTTAAAACTTAAAACTAAAGATTATGAGCGAAGGATTGTATTCGATGGAGGCTAAGGATTACGACAAAACCTTAGACCTCACCAAGATAAAGCCATACGGCGACACGATGAACGACGGCAAGGTGCAGTTGAGCTTCACCCTGCCGGTGCCTGCGGGCGCCGAGGCCGAAGAGGCCGCCAAGCAGCTGCTGAAGAAGATGGGCTTCGAGAACCCCCTGGTGGTCTACCAGAAGGAGCTCACCGAGGGCTTCTGCTTCATGAACTGCTACGGCTCGCTGACCCACACCGTTGACTATACCAGCATCCATGTGCCCAAGGTGGAGAGCACCACGATGGACATGCACGAGTGCGACGAGTATATCCGTGAGCACATCGGCCGCAAGATAGTCATCGTGGGTGCTTCGACCGGCACTGACGCGCATACCGTGGGTATCGATGCCATCATGAACATGAAGGGCTATGCCGGCCACTACGGCCTGGAGCGCTACGACATGATCGAGGCCTACAATCTCGGCAGCCAGGTGCCCAACGAGGAGTTCATCGCCAAGGGTATCGAACTGCATGCCGATGCCCTCATCGTCAGCCAGACGGTGACGCAGAAGGACGTGCACATCAAGAACCTCACCGAGCTGGTGGAGATGCTTGAGGCCGAAGGACTGCGCGACAAGGTCATCCTCATCTGCGGCGGTCCCCGTATCAGCCACGAGTTGGCCAAGGAGCTCGGCTATGATGCCGGCTTCGGCCCCAACACTTATGCCGACGACGAGGCCTCGTATATCGCCCAGGAGATGGTGGCCCGCGGCTGGAAGTAAGCTGAAAAGTAAAAAACTAAAAACTAAAATAACATGGAAAAAGAACAGATTAAACCCTTTATCGCCAAGCGCGCGGCCCAGGAACTGCACGACGGCGATGTCGTTAACCTTGGTATCGGTCTTCCGACCATGATCCCCAACTACCTGCCTGCCGGCGTGAAGGTTATCCTGCAGTCGGAGAACGGTATGATTGGTATGGGTCCCACTCCCGAAGAGGGCAAGGAAGAC
Source organism: Bacteroidales bacterium (assembly GCA_017551765.1). Taxonomy (GTDB): domain Bacteria; phylum Bacteroidota; class Bacteroidia; order Bacteroidales; family P3; genus Colimorpha. Next base: position 5,877 of record JAFZKV010000075.1, on the reverse strand, counting down.
CCCTGGTTCATCAATGCCGGCGGTGGCTTTGTGACCCCCGTCGAGGGTGCCAGCACCTTCGACAGCGCCACCTCGTTCGGTATCATCCGTGGTGGCCATGTGGACGTGAGTGTCCTCGGTGCCATGCAGGTGGATGAGGAAGGCGACCTGGCCAACTGGATGATTCCTGGCAAGAAGACCCCCGGCATGGGTGGTGCTATGGACCTGCTGGTCGGTGCCAAGAAGGTGATCCTCGCTATGGAGCATACCGCCAAGGGCAATCCCAAGATTTTGAAGAAGTGCACCCTGCCGCTCACCGCCAAAGGTCAGGTGAATATGATTATCACCGAGATGGGCGTCATGGAAATCACTCCCAAGGGCATTGTGTTGACCGAGATCAACCCCGAGTTCACCGTCGAGCAGGTGCAGGCCGCTACCGAGGCCACGCTGATTGTCAGCGAGAACCTGAAACCGATGAACGCTTAAACAATTGTTATGAAAAAGATAGTCATCGCTATCCTGGCCATCGTTTCTCTATGTGGTGCTGCACAGGCGCAGCGCCACGTAGAGTTCCGTTGGCATGGAATTTATTTGGTTGGCGATATGGCTTATGGCGCCAACCTCAACCGTTCGGTTGACGAGTTCGCCCTGGTTGGCGACACGCTGTCGGCCTTCATGCCTACCATCTCGGGCGGTTTCCAATTCCGCAAGGAGGCTGGTGTGGGCCTGGGCTTCAGCTATGTAGCCGACCCGACGGGTGCCTATACCCAGCTGCCCCTGTTCGTTGAGTTGCGCAGCCACTATACGCGTGCCCAGCTGACCCCCTACACGGCGTTGCAGGTGGGCTACACATTGCCGTTGGGTAGTTCGTCGGCAGCTACTCCCGTGAGCAGTACCATCGAAGAGGGTGGCTTGTATGTGGGTATCGAGGTCGGTGCCCGTTATGCCTTCACCCGTTCCACAGCCATTGCCGCACATCTGACCTACCGCTTGCTGCAATCCAACAAGGTAAGCCGGAGCGACCTCAATGGTACTCCACTATTGGCTGAACCCGTGGTGCTGCATGTGATGGGCGCCGGTGTGTCGTTTTATTTCGGCAACTAATCTATGCGCAAAGGGTTGATGGTGCTGTTGCTGGCGTGTGCCGCTACTGTGGCGGTGCATGCGCAACATCCGCTTGCAGCGCGTGCCAACGTGACTGCCTATTATGACGAGTCAGCCATAGAGAAAGACGCCTATCGCGAGTCGCCATACTATCAGGAGTTGACAGGCAGCTGGAAGCAGCAGCGGACAGATACCTCAATTATTTATACCCGCCAGCTGGAGGCAGAGAAAACTTGGAAAGACTACAACGTATACCTCAATGTGCGTTGTGGCCGTGGTGTCCGTGTCTCGCTCAACGGCAAGTTGATGGGCTGCGGCGACGACTCGCGCCATTGGAACGAGTTTCTGCTCAGTGGTATCAAATATGGCGGCACCAACACCCTCAGCATCGAGGCACTTAAACAACCTCAAGGCGCATTGCTTGAGGACAGCACGATGCAGGTGGGCCTGAACGGCGAGCCCTTCCTGCGTTTCAAAAGCGACCCTTGTGTGGCCGACTACTCCCTGACGGCCGATTATGACCAAGCCACCGCCACAGGAACGTTGACGGTGGCGGCCAATGTTTTCTGTGGCCGTAAGAAAGGGAAATACTACTTGGAAATTGTTCTTTGGGACGCTCAAGGACATGAATTTGACCGCATGGGCCGTTGGGTGGTGTTCAACGGTCGTAACGAGGAAAGTACCGACATCAGCCGCTCATGGGCCAATGTGGAACCGTGGAGCGCCGAAAACCCCGTGCTTTACACCGCCGTCATCCGTCTCCGTAACGAGAAGATGGAAGAGGAGGAACTGCTGGGTTCGCGCTTCGGTTTCCGTCGTGTCGAGGTGCGCGACGGCTTGCTACAGGTCAATGGCCATCCTGTCACCCTCCGCGGTGTCACCTACGGCATCGAGCATACCGAAGGCTATGCGTCGCGTGAGCAGATGCGTCGCGATGTCGTCGAGATGAAGCGGATGAATGTCAACGCCGTGCGTACGGCGCACTTCTCGCCTATGGAGCCGTGGTTTTATGAACTTTGCGACCGCTACGGGCTCTATGTAGTGTGCGACGCCAACCTGATGCCTTTCTCCAATCAGCGTCTTGCGGTGGCTACCGACCAAGATTACATCCCCCTTTTCCAGCAACGGGTGGAAAACCTGTATGGGAAATACAAAAACCATACCAGCATCATTGCCTGGTCGCTCGGCAACACACGCGACAACGGTGTCTGCATGACTGCCGCCTATAAGCGTCTCAAAGTGTTGGATAAGACGAGGCCGGTCATCTTCTCGGGGGCCGACCACGGCGAATCCACCGACATCATCGCCCCGTCCTATCCCGATGTGCGTGCACTCAAGCAGTCGCTCTCCAAGCAAGGGACGCGTCCTTACCTGATGCTTGCCGCCGTCGATGAGGCTCATTTCTCCGACCTGGAGCCTTTATGGCAGCAGGTGGACAACTATCGCCAGCTACAGGGCGGTTTCGTCGGTTTCTGGCCGTTGCCCTATGTGATGCAGCAGGAGCTGAAACATCTGTTCAGCCCCTTTAGTGTCAGGTTGTCCAAGTTGTCGCCCGACGAAGGAGAGTTTGTCGTCAGCAACCGCAACGACTTCGCCAATTTCAGCCGCTATTCTTTGGAGTACAATATCTTCACCAACATGCGGCCCAACATCACCGGCGGTGAGTTGCCGGTTGCCATCCCCGCCGGTGGCAGCGACAAGGTCAGCATGCGTATTCCGCAGGTAGAACTGCAAGCCGGCGAGGAACTGTTTATACGCTTCAACCTCAGCACCCGCCGCAGCGCCATGCAATCGTGGCAGCGCAACGGCGACCTTATGCAGGGAGCTGTCGAGATACCGCTGCCTCAACAGCAATACGCCCCGAGTATGCTTGTTAACGACGGCCCCGAAATCAGTTATCATCCCGATAGCTTGCGGGTGGGTCTTTTGCAGCAGTTGCTCTTTGTCGGGCATGAGGATTGGGTCGTGACGTCGATTGATGATATCACCCGTCAGCCCGACAGCCGCACTCTATGCGACGACTACATGTTACGCTACGCCACACCTCAGGGTGACCCCATGTGTGACGTGCGGATGACCTATACACTCTTCAGCACCGGCGACGTGGTGGTTGACTACACCATTGTCCCCACCGACCGCATCCACGGCGACAAGTTGCAACCTCTGGTGGCTGTCTACTCCAACAACGATAGCGTTACGTGGTTTGGCCTCGACAGGGAGGTCGCCTTTGCAACTCACAATTCCGGTCAGGTAGGCATTTTTACCCGTGCCACCGATGAAATGGTGAAACGGAAGCAGGTGCGCTGGTGTGCTACCCATAAGGGTGGCGAGGGCCTATATGCCGAGGTGCTCGGTGAGCAATTCGACCTGTCGGCCAATGGTGTATATATGTGGCTCTGTCCCCAGACGACCGACGCTTTCCGTATCCATCTGCGTCCCTATAGCCAGGAAGATCCAGCGAGTTTCTATGGCATCAAATACCCGAAAACAACTACGGGCATGTTGCAACCTCCGGCCATCAATGCCTCCGAGGCACGTTTCTCGGCCCCGCTGACCGTCACACTCAGCACTCCGCAGCCTTGCGAGATACATTACACTCTCGACGGCAGCGACCCCACCGAGACCTCGCCCGTCTATACCGCGCCGTTTGAGATAACGGCCACCACCGTAGTGTCTGCGCGCGCCTATGCCAAGGATAAGCCGCCGTCGTTCACCGCCACGCGCCGTTTCAACTACGACCACATCATTAGGACCACCTTCTCGCGCAAGCCCAACACCCCCTATAATGTCGGTGCCGACACCCTCCTCTTCGATGGCGAGCGGGGCGATGTCGACGACCTGTCGCACGGCTGGCTGGGCTTCTCGGGTGCTGCGGTGACCACCACCGTCGACCTGGCCAAAGAGATTGAGGTGGAATACGTTGTGCTGCGCTATGCCCATACGCCCGACACATGGGTGTTTGCTCCGCAGCAGGTGTCGCTGGCGCTGTCTGCCGACGGCGTCACCTACAGCGACACGCTCACCGTCGCGGTGCCCATCGACCCCGCCGACGAAACGGAAGCCACCCCGCGTGTCATCGAACTGCGTGTGCCGGTCAACCGTTCGTCGGTGCGCTCCATCCGCATACTGCCGCAAACCCTTGCCACCATCCCCGTCTGGCATCGCGCCAAAGGTCTCAAACCTTGGCTGCTCATGGATGAAATAGAGATAATTGAAAAATGAAAATGAAAAATAAACATATCCCGTATCGGCTCTTTTTATTTTTAACTTTTTCCTTTGTGTTTTTCACCTCTTGTGAGGTGGAGTTTTCGCCCAACGCCTCGTGGAAAGAGATTCCTGTCATCTATTGTGTCCTCGACCAGGACGACTTCACGGCTGGCGACACCACTTGGGTGCGCGTCGAGCGCTGCTACCTGGGCGATGGCTCCATCTACACCTACAGCTCCATCAGCGACTCCATCAACTACCCCCAAGGGTCCATCGATGTGCGCATCCTCGTCTACCGCAACGGCGCCTGCATCGACAGCATCCAATGCCGCGATACCCTCCGTGAGCGCGAGCAGGGCGACTTTGCCAGCCACCTGCAACCCATCTACTACACCACCCAGCGCCTCCAGGACGACTGCTACTACAAGGTCGAGGTGCGCCGCGCCGGCTCGCACAGCCTCATGGCCTACACCGACTCCATTCCCCTCATCACCTGCTCCACCAACGTAATCCGAAAACCCTATAACACCGAAATCTTCGGCTTCTTCGACCGCACCAGCGGCAACGTGCCCTCGTTCCTCATGGAGTGGTACGCGATGGACAACGCACGCCGCTACCAGCCATTTGTGCGCTTCTACTACGGCGAGGACGGCGACACCAACTATGTCGACGTGCTGGGCGGCAGCGTCAATTCCGGCAACGGCTCCACCATCCTCAGCACCTCGCTCACCCGCGACGGCTTCCTCAAAAACCTGGAGTTGCAGCTGCAGAACGACACCAACCCAAAGCGTTACCTCAAGCTCGTTGACGTCTACCTTACCGCTTGCGACGAGAACTTGAACAACTACATCTCCACCGTCAACAGTGGCTCGAGCATCGACCAAAGCACCCACTCCTATACCAACGTCCATTGCTGCACCGACGGCACCGTCGTCGACGGCGTGGGCATCCTTGCCGCCCGCCGCACCCACATCTACAAGACCCTTGAGGCCGATGCTAGCATGGTGCCCAACGTGGGCTTCTATTGGTTCCTTCTGAACAAAATCGACGCCCACTTCGGCGAAGAATAACCACCTATTTATATCGTGCACGACCTATCCGTATTGACACCGTATCTACACCGTGTCAACACCGAGTTTTGTCCGACTGTGGTCGGACATCAGTCGGAGTTGACTCGGACTTGAGTCGGACTAGAGTCGGAGGGGGTGCGATGGTTTTACGGGGTTCTATGCTCTGAAATAGTGATTTTTAGGTGGTTTGCAGTCGCTAATCCGTAGCAGATAGACGATAAAGCGGCGTTTTGGGGTCGACCGCCGGCCAATTCTGACCACCGACCACCGGCTACCGACTACCCATTTATGTCGTGCACGACATAATTTTTTTAGCTTGAAGAAGAATTATTTTGCTTTTATAAAATAATGTTTGTAACTTTGCAGTATCCATATCACTGAATATTTGTTGTTAATAGTTAATTATTAATCATTTAAACAATAAAACGATGAAGAAATTATTATTTTTTGCAGTGGCGGCCATGATGATGCTGGCTGTCAGCGGTTGCGGCGACGACGACGACTTCGACGGCAACGG
>JAFZKV010000074.1 GCA_017551765.1 Bacteroidales bacterium | reverse complement strand
TGAGAGCAAACTCATTGGCCTCAAGATAAACCTCACACGGCATGACAGCACCTTCAGCGGTTATTGGAAGCAGAGCATCTTAAAGGAAAACATCACCTTCTTCCCCACCGACACACTCTACCAGCTGCGCCGTCCGCAGACACCGCAGCCTCCCTACCGCTTCGACGAGGAAATCATTGTAGCAGAATACACCGACAGCCAAGGAAACCCCGTCCATATCGAAGGCACTCTCACCTATCCCAAAGGTGGCGGACGTTTCCCCTGCATTGTATTGGTCAGCGGTAGCGGCCAACAGGACCGCAACGAGGAGATTATGCAACACAAGCCCTTCCTGGTGCTGGCCGACTATCTGGCCTCGCAGGGCATCGCCGTCCTCCGCTATGACGACCGTGGCGTAGGCAAGAGCACCGGCAACCTTGACAATGCCACCACGGCCCTATTCAGCGAGGACGCCGAAGCCATGTTTGACGCTGTAATGAGGAGCACGCACATCAACACCTCCCGGCTGGGCATTGGCGGACACAGCGAGGGCGGTGCCATCGCACCTATGGTGGCGGCAAGGAACAAGGACGTAAAGTTTGTGGTGATGCTGGCCGGACAGGGATGTACCGGCCTCGATGTCCTGATGCAGCAGAACGATGCCATCTTCCGCGCCAACGACCTCAGCGACAGCCTGCTGACCCTGCGCAACAACTGTATGCGCGAACTATTCAGCATGCCTAGCGGAAGTGGACAAAAGGATTACAAAAAAGTAATTGACCGCCACACCTCTGGGCTCACCAAAGAGCAGATAGACAGCATCGGAATGGGGCGCGGTGCAGCAGCCACCATGAAGCAGCAGATGGACTTGCCTTGGATACGGGCTTTTCTCACCCTCGACCCCGCCGAATACCTGCCCAAGGTCTCCTGCCCCGTGCTGGCCATCGGCGGCTCGAAGGACCTACAGGTCCTCACCCAGCCCAACCTCAACCGCATCAAGAAGATGTGTCCGCAGGCCGACTGCCGCGAACTGACAGGCCTCAACCACCTATTCCAACATTGCAAAAAAGGTTCCCCCGACGAGTATATACTCATCGAGGAAACCTTTGCACCAGAGGCCATGATGGCCATTGCGGATTGGATACTCTCTTTAAAAGAATAGACGCATCAACTGCCCAAATGCAGTTTGGCGGCCTGACGCATAAAAGCGTCCCACCAGCGGGTGGGCAGCAGTGCATGGAGGTCAAGCGTCAAATGGGCTCCACGTCCACGGCAATAACGTGTGTGCGGGTGACGGCTGTTCACGGCATGACATACCGCATGGGTAATCACTTGGGGTGAAGAGAAAAGGTTCGACTCGTAGGCCCAACGCATGGCGTTGGCCCAAGGGCGGGCCTGCTGTTCGTAGGCTGTACCTGCCGAAGAGTCAATCAGGTTGCGTGCAGCGATGATGCCCCAATCGGTCTTGATGGGACCAGGCTCGATGAGCACCACGTCGATGCCGAAAGGCTTGGCTTCGATGCGCAAGGCATCGCTGAAGGCCTCGACGGCATACTTGGTGACATTGTACCAGGCACCAAAATAAAACACAGCCTTACCGGCAACGGAGGAGGTATTGATGATGCGTCCGCTGCCTTGACTGCGCATGACGGGCAGCACCAGCTGGCATAGGCGGGCCAAGCCGAAGACATTAACCTCCACCTGGCGACGAGCCTCAGCCATTGACACATTCTCCACAGCCCCGAAGTAGCCGTAGCCAGCGTTATTGAAGAGCACATCTATCCTTCCCTCACGCTCCAAAATAGTTGCTACACCCTCAGCCATAGAGGCCTCGTCGGTGACATCCATCCTCAACACCTGAACTCCGCAAGCCTTGAGAGGTTCCATAAGTTCCACTCGGCGTGCGGCGGCATAGACGCGATGACCTTGGGCGGCAAGGGCTTGCGCCGTATCAAAACCGATGCCACTGCTGGCACCGGTAATAAGAATGACTTTAGTTGTTGCTTTCATAAAGTACGATGTATTAGATGTCCTCCACCGCGCCCTTGATTTGCACACGGTAGCCTTCGTCGATGATGGGCTGTACAAGGGCTTTCATCTCCTGTGGGCTAAACTTCTGGAGGCCCTGCATCGGCGTGGGGCGGTCGATGGTGTAGACCATCCACTCGCGGGGCTTCAGGATCCTGACAATCTGTAGCATCCCTTCGATTACCTCGGGTCGCAACGAGTCGAAATCGGGCGAACGCAGCATGCAAGTCTGTAGCACGAAATTGCCGTTGAACTGCTTGAGGGCTTCCACCACCCGTGCCACATCGTAGCCCGGTACAGGCTGGTTAATCTTCTCTATCAATTCGTTGGTAGGGGCGTCAATCTTCATTATGGGATTGTCCACCCGTTGCAGGGCAGCAAATACTTCGGGGATATGGACACGTGTGGCGTTGCTAAGCACGCTGACCTTGGCCTGGGGATAGTAACGGTCACGCAGGCGAAGGGTGTCGTCAATTATTTGCGGGAACTCAGGATTGAGTGTCGGCTCGCCGTCACCACTAAAGGTAATGCTGTCCACCGGCGTGCCTTCTGCACCGAGTTTCACAAGCATACGCTCCAGGTCACCACGCACCTTGGCGGCAGTGGGTAGCACGGTATCGTTGCGACCATCGCGGTTCCAGCCACACTCGCAATAAATGCAGTCAAAGTTGCATATCTTGCCCTTCTCGGGCAGAAGGTTGATACCCAAAGAGCTGCCAAGCCGGCGGCTAAAAATGGGTCCGAAAACAGTTTCCTCTCTTACCATGTTATTTATTTTGTTGCCATTAACGCACAACAACTCTTTTTATTGTGCAAAATCAATATAGGGCAGCAGGCGCTGCAGGGTGCTGTCGGCCATCGACGGAACGGCCCGCAAATCATCGGCCGACGTAAACCGTATGCCGCGGTCACGTAAACGAATGATGTCGCGGGCTTGGTAATATTCGATGTAGGGCTGACGTATCAACTGCTTCAACGTAATGGTGTCGAGACAGATGCGGTGCACACTATCGGCATTGATAGTTATATATGGGCCGATATGGTCGAGCAATTCCGGCGTAAAACCATAGACCTCCATCAGTTGTCCTTTGTAGAAGAAACCGCCCAACCGTTCGCGGTAACGTACAATACGTTTGGCGAACGTGGGACCTATGCCGTGCAACAACATCAAGGTGGTTGTGTCAGCCGTATTCAACTCTACAACAAGTGGTTGTCTTCGCACCAGAGGTTCAGAATGGGAATAGTGTATCGTATCAGCTGCTGTGCTTACACGTTGATTGTATTTCGTTTTATCATACTGATATACACGTCCTTTATAACGACTACGAAACACCGAGTCCTCTCGGGAAACCAAAATTTCGCTAACCGAATCGTTGGTAACAGCAGATTGTGGCTTTGTCCCACCCCGTCGCGATGAAAAAAAAGCCACCATCAACAGAAACAGCAATCCCACTGATACCCAAACGATACCGAGCACCTGTGAACGCATTGGGCCTTGCTTTTTATCATTCATAATGAAGAAAAATTTTGTCGGTCTAAAAAAAAGTTGTACTTTTGCACCCGCTTTCCTCGAAAACGAGGGATGTCCAAACGGGGAAGGTCTGTTAGCTCAGTTGGTTCAGAGCGCTTCCTTCACACGGAAGAGGTCGAGAGTTCGAATCTCCCACAGACCACAAAAAAAGCACCTAATCAGGTGCTTTTTTTTATTTTCAATAGTTGATGATTTCCTGCACGATACGTTCCGCCGCGTGTCCGTCGCCAAAGAGTGGCGGAAACTGCACCTGCTTGCCAACGAGGGTGCTATAGGCTTCTATAATGCGACGAGTATCCGCATCGGCCAGAATTCCTGCACCGTGAGCAATGATTTCGACCCATTCAGTTTCAGGACGCAGGATAATGCACGGACGGCCATAGAAGAAAGCCTCTTTCTGCACTCCGCCACTATCGGTCAGCACCACCTGTGCTTGTCGTTCAAGTTCAATAATTTCAAAGAAAGATGCCGGCGGCACGATCAGCACATTCTCTGCCGCCTTCAAGGCATTATACACCTGACTGTCAATATTCTGTTCCAGCAGTTTGGCCGTCCTCGGATGGAGCGGTAAAACCACGCGCGTCTGGCGTGCAATAGCCAGCAACGCACTAAAGATGGATGTGAGGCGGTCGGGATTGTCGGTGTTGTAGTCGCGGTGAATAGTAGCCAAAACAAATGGCGTGTTTTTCAATTCCAAACGCTCAATAATATCGCACCGAGAAGCAGATATTTTAGCATAGTACAGGCTGTTGTCGTACATCACGTCGCCACTATTCACCACTTTACGGCCTTTGCCATCAGCGAACAGCGCTTGTGAGTCGGCAATTCCTTCGTGCCGAAGATTTTCCATAGCCGTAGCCGTAGGAGCGAAACAGATGTTTGCAAGGTGGTCGCATACGATACGGTTCTGTTCCTCGGGCATAGTCATATTGAACGACCGCAACCCTGCCTCCACATGAAACACAGGAACATGCAACTTGGCCGAAGCCACAGAGGCGGCCAAGGTGGAGTTGGTGTCGCCATAGACCACCACACCGTCAAAGTGCTCGCGCAGAAGCACCTCCTCGATGCCGGAAATCATTTTGGCCGTTTGGGCACCGTGGCTACCCGACCCCACAGCGAGCTGATAATGAGGTTTAGGAATACCAAGTTCGTCAAAGAAGACGGCACTCATATTGCTGTCATAATGCTGTCCCGTATGCAGTATGCGCTCCTCCAAGGCGGAGGCAAAACGCTCTTTGACGGCACGCGTGAGAGCCGCAGCCTTGATAATTTGGGGACGCGCCCCGACAATATTCAGAATACGCTTCATCTGTTATTTAAAAAATAGCATAAAACACAATAATTCACCACTCCACACGTTATCAGTGGAAAACAATTCTCTATGTTAGACTCCACCCCCTCCTGGGTAGCCGTAATGACCTATCCGAACGCCGAACCACTTGTAGCCCAACGCTTCGAGGAGGGCGAACCCCCAATAGAACACTACCTGCCAAAGATTATCGCACCCGACAAACGCTTCAAGGACAAGCCCCTCCACGAGAAGGCGATGTTCCCCTGCTATCTCTTCGCCCGCATCAACAACAAGCAAATCTATCAAACCCGCACTACACGCGGCGTGCTACGTATCGTCAGCACCCAGCACAGCATCATACAGGTTCCTGAGCGCGATATTGAGAACATACGGCGCTTTGAGGCATCTCTCCGCGACATACACGTTCACGAGACCGTCAAATTGGTGCGCGGTGCCCGCACCGTGATAACCGAAGGCGAATTCGCCGGCATGGAGGGCACCATCGTCAAGGGCTGCAAAGACGGCAACTTCTGTGTAAGCATCGACGTGATGCACATCTCCATCGTCGTTCGTCTGAGCCGCAAAGAGCTGCAACCCATCAAAGAGCCGGAACCGGAAGAAACCATAAGCAACCTCTAACGGGGTTGCAAAAGCCCTCCACATTCCTCATAGCAGCGACCACAGGAGCACTGTAGACTGTCATCCAGGCGTTTGCCACATTCACACACCCACCCTATCCGTCGAGCGGGCACGCCGGCCATGAGGGCATAGTCGGGCACATCTTTTGTCACCACTGCACCAGCTGCAATCAAAGCGCTGCGACCCACTGCGTGACCACAGACCACCGTACAGTTGGCCCCCAACGAGGCTCCTTCCTTGACCAACGTCTTGGCATAGACGCCGTGCACCGGGAAGTGGGCACGTGGAGTCGTCACATTGGTAAACACACACGAAGGGCCGCAGAAGACATTGTCCTCCAACTCCACACCCTCATACAGCGACACATTGTTCTGTATGCGGACGCCATCCCCCACATGCACATTGTTGCCCACATTGACATTCTGCCCCAAAGAACAGTTGCGACCTATGCGGGCCCCGCGCTGCACATGGCAGAAGTGCCATATCTTGGTACCTTCACCAATCTGCACATCGTCGTCAATGTAGGACGACTCATGCACGAAATATCCTTTATCTTCCATGTTTAAAGAATTCAATTACAGCATCTATCACACGATCCTGCATCTCTCGGGTGAGTTCCGTGTGCATGGG
>JAFZKV010000073.1 GCA_017551765.1 Bacteroidales bacterium | reverse complement strand
GTTCTTTGCTTTTTTCCAAAGAACGACCAAAGAACGACCAAAGAACGACCGTCGAAAGGTCAAATAAAAGTAGGTGTTGGGTATTACAAGGCCTCCGGCATGGCGGCGACAAGGGCCTTGTAGGTCTTCTCGGCAGCCAGCTGTTCGGCGGCCTTGATGGTGTAGTCGATGGCCGACTGCTGGGGCTGGCCGTCGATGTTGACGCGGCACTCGTATTCCTTGCGGCCGCCCTCAACCATGCGGGAACGCACCACCTCGAAGCTGATTTTGCGGTGGTTCTTCTGGCCCCAGTCGATGAGCTTGCCCTTGTAATTCCAATCGGTGTTGGCCAAGGTGTCGATGTCGAGGTAGGTGCAGAGGAGCTTGTCGATGATGAGGTGGCGCGTGAAGTGGAAGCCTTTTTCGAGATAGACGGCACCGATGAGTGCCTCGAAGGCGTCGCCACCCAGGCTCTTGAAGGCGCCCTGCTGGCCGCGCTGGTGCTCGACCAATTCGGGCAACCCTATCTTGCGGGCCAAACTACCAAGGCTCTTGCGGCTCACTATCTTGGAGCGCATTTCAGTGAGGAAACCCTCGCCCTTCATGGGATATTTTTTGTACAGGTATTCGGCCACAATGGAACCCAGCACGGCGTCGCCCAGATACTCGAGACGCTCGTTGTTGATGCGGTGACCATGCTCGACAGACGACGAAGAACTATGCGTCAGCGCGATATGGTAAAGTTCGGTATGCCGCGGTGTGAAACCCAGCACGTTCTTGAAGAAACGGTAAAATTCGGGGCTCTCCTTCTTCCTGGCAAACAGCGGCATGTTCAATATTTTCTGAAGGCGAGGCACACATTGTGGCCACCGAAGCCGAAAGCGTTGCTGAGGGCGAAGTTCACCTCGCGGCGCTTCGCTTGGTTGAAGGTGAAGTCAAGCGCCGGTATCTCGGGGTCGTCGGTGAAGTGGTTGATGGTGGGCGGCACCATGCCGTGCTTGATGGTGAGGATGGTGGCGATAGACTCCACGGCGCCGGCGGCACCCAGCAGGTGGCCGGTCATGGACTTAGTGGAGTTGATGGCCATGTGGTAGGCATGGTCGCCAAAGAGCCCCACAATGGCCTTGGGCTCGGAGATGTCACCGATGGGCGTCGAGGTGCCGTGGGTGTTGATGTGGTCCACGTCGGTAATCTGCATGCCCGATTCAGTCACAGCCTGACGCATGGCGTCGATGACACCCAGACCGTCGGGATGCGAGGCGGTGATGTGGTATGCGTCGGCCGAAAGTCCTACACCGGTAATTTCGGCATAGATGTTGGCACCACGCGCTTTGGCGTGCTCCAACTCTTCGAGCACCAGCGTGCCGGCTCCCTCGCCCAGCACAAAACCATCGCGGTCCTTGTCGAAGGGACGCGAGGCTGTCTGCGGGTCGTCGTTGCGGGTCGACAGGGCACGCATATTGCCAAAGCCGCCGATGCCCGCCTCCATGACAGCACATTCGCTGCCACCGGCAATCATGGCATCGGCCTTGCCCAAACGTATGAGGTTGAAGGCGTCGCCGATGGCTGCCGCGGAAGAAGCACACGCTGCCGCAGTGCAATAGTTAGGACCACGCAAACCGTGTCGGATGGCTATCTGGCCAGCGCAGATGTCAATGATAACTTTGGGAACCCAATAGGGGCTGAAACGCGGCGTGCGGTCATGGATGGCATACTCCATGATTTCGTCCTGCAGGCTGGTCACTCCGCCCATGCCGGAACCCCAGACAACGCCGAAGCGCGACTTGTCGATGTTCTCGTCGGTGAGGCCGGCGTCGCGTAAGGCTTCGTCGACCACGACAAGGCCATAGACGGTGTAGCCGTCAAGGAGACGCATCTCCTTGCGGTCAAAAAAATTAAGCGCATCGAAGCCTTTGAGCTCCGCTGCAATGCGGCACCTGAATTTGGTGGCATCAAAATGCGTTATCGGGCCTCCGCCACTTTTGCCTGCCACCAATGCGTCCCACAACGCGGGGACATTGTTGCCGATGGGGGTAAGTGCACCAAGACCCGTAACAACAACTCTTTTCAACTCCATTACGGGGGTTGTTTTGAGGTTGGTACGTCGTTTTAAACGAAACGTTGAAATGCCGTTTGGCACTTCAACGTTTCGGACTGAGTAGCCTTATTTTTTGGCGTTCTCGATGAAAGCGATGGCGTCGCCAACGGTGACAATCTTCTCAGCTTCCTCGTCAGGAATAGAAAGATCAAACTCTTTCTCAAGTTCCATAATCAACTCAACGGTGTCCAGCGAGTCGGCACCCAGGTCATTGGTGAAGCTGGCCTCGGGAACGACTTGACTTTCTTCAACACCCAATTTGTCGGTGATGATACTGACAACTTTAGTAGCAATTTCTGACATTTCTTTCTCTGTTTTTAATGTTAAAATCGGCTGCAAAGAAACGAAAAATTTCTGACATGACAACAATATTTAACATTTCTCACCCTACCCCCAATGGGTAACCAACTGAAATAAAATAAGGTGCATTTTAAACTTTTTTAACTAAACAGGTGCCAAAAATAATGTTTTTTCACCTCTATAGACCCTGTTTTCTCCAAAATAATACCTACTGTCCTTTTTCTGTTTAACTACTGTTTAACTACACATTTTAGTCAAACAGTGGTTAAACTGAAGCAAAACAGTTGTCAATGAGAAGGACCCAATCAGTTCCCTGTCAATCTTATTGTCAAAAAAACACAGCCATTTCGTTTTTTATTCTTATCTTTGCATTTTAATACCAACAATAAACCGCTCCTATGAACCACCCTGTCAGACTTGCCATCCTCGGCTCGGGCAACGGTACCAACGCACAGCAAATCAGCGAGTATTTCGCTGGACGTACCGACGTCGTTGTCGCGTGTATCATATATAATAAGAAGGACGCTTTCATCGCCCAACGGGCCAAAAACCTCGGCATCGAAGCGCATTACTTCGGCCGCGCCGATTTCTATGAGAACGGCCGCGTGCTTGACTACCTGCGCGAGAAACAGGTGGATTGGGTCATCCTGGCGGGCTTCCTCTGGTTGGTGCCCGAGGCCATGCTCGAGGCCTACCCTGACCGCATCATCAACATCCACCCCGCCCTGCTGCCCAAATACGGCGGCAAGGGCATGTATGGCCATCATGTGCATGAGGCGGTGGTTGCAGCCGGCGAACAGGAAAGCGGCATCACCATCCATATTGTCGACCACCACTACGACCGTGGAACTACTTTGTTCCAAGCACGTTGCACTGTCACGCCCGAAGATACACCCGACACGCTGGCGGCCAAAATACACTTGCTGGAGAAGGAACACTTTCCAAGGGTGATTGACGAAACCATCAAGCACCGCTAACCATGCGTATAGCCATCAATACCAGGCTCTTGCTGAAGGGTAAGATGGACGGCATCGGCTGGTTCACCTATGAAACCACACGCCGTATGGTGAAGGCTCATCCCGAGCATACCTTCTACCTGCTCTTCGACCGCAAACCAGCCCCCGAGTATCTCTTCGCCGACAATGTCGTACCTCTCGTCCTATGCCCACCTGCCAGACACCCCATCCTCTGGTGGATGTTCTTTGAACTCTCTGTACCTATGGCTCTTAGACGGCACCATATAGACCTATATGTAACCCCCGACGGCTTCATGCCATTGCATCCTAAGGTGCCTACCCTGTC
>JAFZKV010000072.1 GCA_017551765.1 Bacteroidales bacterium | reverse complement strand
GGCGGCAGCATCCTCCCCACCGAGGTGCCCCACTTCACCCGCAAGCAAATCCAGGAAGGCTGGCGCCTCGGCTGCCAGGTGAAGGTCAAGGAAGACCTCTCCCTGCGCCTCCCCGAGAGCATCCTCAACGTCAAGGAATACGAGTGCACCGTGGTCAGCAACCGCAACGTCGCCACCTTCATCAAGGAGTTCAAGGTGCAGCTGCCGGCCGGCGAACACATGGACTTCGTGCCCGGCTCCTACGCACAGATCAAGATTCCCACCTTCCGCATCCCCTATAGCTCTTTCGACCGCAGCCTCATCGGCGACGAGTACCTGCCCGCCTGGGAGAAGTTCAAGATGTTCGACCTCGTCTGCGTCAACACCGAGCCCACCGTCCGCGCCTACTCCATGGCCAACTACCCCGCCGAAGGCGACGTCTTCATGCTCACCGTCCGTATCGCCACGCCTCCCTTCACCGCCGACCGCAGCGGCTTCCAGAACGTCAATCCCGGCATCGCCTCCAGCTATATATTCTCCCTCAAGCCCGGCGACAAGGTCATCATGTCCGGCCCCTACGGCGAGTTCCGCGTGAAGGAGGACAGCAAGGCAGAGATGATCTGGGTCGGCGGCGGCGCCGGCATGGCTCCGCTCCGCGCACAAATCATGCACATGACCCGCACCCTCCACACCACCGACCGCAAGATGAGCTACTTCTATGGTGCCCGCGCCCTCAACGAAGTCTTCTACCTGCAGGACTTCCTCCAGCTTGAGAAAGACTTCCCCAACTTCAGCTTCCACCTCGCCCTCGACCGTCCCGACCCTGCCGCCGATGCAGCGGGCGTGAAGTACACCGCGGGCTTCGTCCACAACGTCATGTACGAGACCTACCTGAAAGACCATCCCACCCCCGAGGACATCGAATACTACATGTGCGGTCCCGGCCCCATGAGCAAAGCCGTCGTCGCCATGCTCGACAACCTCGGCGTCCAACCCGAAAACATCGCCTACGACGACTTCGGCGGATAACACCGACATGATAACTACACCTTTATGGTTGTTTAACTACCGTTTAACTAAAAATTGTAGTTAAACGGTAGTTAAACAGAAAAAGAACAATAGTTAAAGAGTAGAAACCAATACGGATAACATATACAACATAATATGAACTTACCAAGAATTCACTCCATCACAAAAAAGATTTGCGTGGCGCTGCTGGGCGGCTTCCTGCTGGTGTTCCTGCTGTTCCACGCCACGGCCAACCTCTTTATCCTGCGCCACGACGGCGGCGCGTGGTATTCAGCCTTCTGCCACTTCATGGGCACCAATTGGATTGTCAAAGCCTTTGAGATTGTGCTGCTGGGCTTCATCGCCCTGCACATCCTGCTGACGCTCTGGCTGGCGCTGACCAATTGGCTGGCGCGGCCCGTGCGATATCACCAGCCCTCGCGCAGCAAGACCCACACCACCTCGAAGCTGATGGTGTGGACCGGTGTGCTTATCTTCGCCTGCCTGGTGCTGCACTTCACCGACTTCTACTTCGTCAAGCTCGGCTGGGTGAAGGGCGAGTACATGGTGAAGACCGAGAAACTGCAGAGCGAAGAGGTGACAGGCCTCCTACAGTTCGCGCAGCAGATGAACATGAGTCCCGAGGAGCTGATTGACGAGCTGGAGGCCGAAGCCATGATGTACAGCGGCGAGAACGGCGACAGCGAAGAGGTGATGGAATACATCAGCAATATGCGCAACCAGCTGGCTGTAATCAACATCATCCAGCGCGCACAGCTGGAGGGCAACATGACGGAACAGTGGATACGTCACCTAACCTACGAAGAGCGGCAAACGTTGAAGCAGATGATTCCCGACTGCGACCCCGAGCCCGACTTCTACTACCAGGCCCGCGAGAAGTTCAGCCACATGTACATCGTGTTGTGCTATCTGCTCTTCTTCGCCATCGTCTTCTTCCACCTGCGCCACGCCTGCGCCTCGGCCTTCCAGACGCTGGGCCTCAACAACTACAAGTACAACAACATCATCGAGGTGCTGGCCCAAATCTACACCTGGCTGGTCTGCCTGATGTTCGCCGTAGTGCCGGTGCTTGTCTATCTCGGCCTTTAAACCTTAAACTTTAAACCTTAAACCGATGAAATTAGATTCCAAGATACCCGAAGGTCCGCTCAGTCAGAAATGGACCAATTACAAGGCTTCGCAGAAGCTGGTGAACCCCGCCAATAAGCGCAAGCTCGACATCATCGTAGTGGGTACCGGCCTGGCCGGTGCCTCGGCCGCCGCCTCGCTGGGCGCGCTGGGATTCCATGTCGACATCTTCTGCATCCAGGACTCACCGCGCCGCGCCCACTCCATCGCCGCCCAGGGCGGTATCAACGCCGCCAAGAACTATCAGAACGATGGCGACAGCGTGGAGCGTCTGTTCAAGGACACCATCAAGGGTGGCGACTATCGCGCCCGCGAGGCTAACGTCTACCGTCTGGCCGAGGTCAGCGGCGACATCATCGACCAGTGTGTCGCCCAAGGCGTACCTTTCGCCCGCGACTATAGCGGCCTGCTCGACAACCGCTCCTTCGGCGGTGCACAGGTCTCTAGAACTTTCTACGCCCGCGGCCAGACCGGCCAGCAGTTGCTGCTGGGTGCATACGGTGCCCTGAGCCGCGAGATTGCTCGTGGCACGGTGGTGTTGCACGAGCGTCACGAGATGATGGATCTCGTCATCAAGGACGGTCGCGCCCGCGGTATCATCGTCCGCAACCTCGTCACCGGCGAGCTGGAGCGCTACGCCGCCCATGCCGTGGTGGTGGCCACCGGCGGCTATGGCAACGTCTACTACCTCAGCACCAACGCCATGAACAGCAACGGCAGTGCCGCCTGGGTCTGCCACCGTCGCGGTGCCGCCTTCGCCAACCCCTGCTACGTGCAGATACACCCCACCTGCATCCCCGTCCACGGCGACTACCAGTCGAAGCTCACCCTCATGAGCGAGTCGCTGCGTAACGACGGCCGCATCTGGGTGCCCAAGAAGAAAGAGGACGCCGAGGCTATCCGTGCCGGCAAACTGCGGCCCATCGACATTCCCGAGGAAGACCGCGACTACTACCTGGAGCGCCGCTACCCTGCCTTCGGCAACTTGGTGCCGCGCGACGTCGCCAGCCGCGCCGCCAAGGAGCGCTGCGATGCCGGCTACGGCGTAGGCCCCACCGGCCTGGCCGTCTACCTCGACTTCGCCGACGCCATCAAGCGTCTGGGTCGCGACGTGGTGGAGCAGAAGTACGGCAACCTCTTCCAGATGTACCAGAAGATAGTCGACATGGACCCCTACGAAAACCCGATGATGATCTACCCCGCCGTGCACTACACCATGGGCGGCCTCTGGGTCGACTACGAGTTGCAGACCACCATCCCCGGCCTCTTCGCCGCCGGTGAAGCCAACTTCAGCGACCACGGCGCCAACCGCCTCGGTGCCTCCGCCCTCATGCAGGGTCTGGCCGACGGCTACTTCGTGCTGCCCTACACGCTGCAAAACTACCTGGCCGACCAAATCTATGTCGGCAAAATCAAGGCCGAAGGCCCCGAGTTCGACGAAGCCGAAGCCAACGTGCGCAAACGCATGGACGACCTTCTGCATATCCAAGGGGAGCACTCTGTCGACCACTACCACAAGGCCCTCGGCCGCATCATGTGGGAATACTGCGGCATGGCCCGCAGCAAGGAAAGCCTCGCCACCGCCGACCAGAAGATTGCCGAGTTGGAGGCCGACTTCTACCAGCACGTCTATATCCCCGGCAAGAGTATTGAGATGAACCCCGAACTAGAGAAAGCCTACCGTTTGGAAGACTACTTCGAGCTGGCACGCCTCATTGTGGCCGACGCCACCCAGCGCGAAGAGAGCTGCGGCGGTCACTTCCGCGTGGAGCATCAGACCGAGGACGGCGAGACCCAGCGCGACGACGACAACTTCATGTTTGTAGCCGCCTGGGAGTACCTAGGACACGACAAGCCCGAAGTGATGCACAAGGAAGAGCTCAACTACGAGCATATCCAGATTGTCAAACGAAACTATAAATAGTGTTAAGCTGTGAGTTTTAAGTTTTAAGTGGCTACGCAGGCCGCGTCAGCACACTTAAAACTTAAAGCTTAAAACTCAAAACTTAGAAAATATGAAATTCAAGCTACATATCTGGCGTCAGGAGAACGCCCGCGCCAAAGGCCATTTCGAGACCTACGAGATTGACAACATCTCGCCCGACTGCTCGTTCCTTGAGATGCTCGACCAGCTCAACGAGCAGCTTATCAACGACCACATAGCCCACCCCGTCTGCTTCGACAACGACTGCCGCGAGGGCATCTGCGGCATGTGCGG
>JAFZKV010000071.1 GCA_017551765.1 Bacteroidales bacterium | reverse complement strand
GAGAGAGAAAGCGATACCCAAAACAGGTATACAACATTCCTCCTTAGCTCAGTTGGTTAGAGCACCTGACTGTTAATCAGGGGGTCGAAGGTTCAAGTCCTTCAGGGGGAGCAAGACGGGCGCTGAATACTCAGCGCCCGTCTTTTTTATACTACCAATGGTCCTACGAAGTTGTCCCGAGGAGATTATCAACCAACAAAGTCCACCGCCCCTATTCAAAACGAAAGAGAAACCCCAACTCCTGGTGCAAACCCTACCTCACCCCCAAATGCAGCAAGGTTATTGGTATTGGGTGCGGGAAGTAACGACAGGTAACCATGAATGGTATTAAGTTCGTCTGCGGAAATGGCAGCCTCAACCGATGCAACAACCCTGAGAAGAACATCAAGGCCTATACACACATAACCCATCGTATAGTTTTGTTTAGAAAGTGTAGCAACCGAAAACACAGCAAACGCCAAATCTCCACCCATGAACAAAAAACCTTTACTAAGCTCATCATTGTATAACTGTCCAAGTCCGGCCAGAGCGAGAGAACTCACAAATGCCGTTGCCGGATTTTTGTAAGGTGGATAGGCGTTGTAAAGTTTGGGTGACAACTGCTTGTTGGGTTCCATAATGGCATAGGCGACAATCGTGTCGCGCCCCTCTTTCTTCTCCGCTTTCACCATTTCGACAGGCTTTGGCGCAGGAGAAGCCTCCACCTTCGCATTGAGGTCAAATGTGTGCCCATCCTCATACTTTATTATTTTAACATTACTTATATCAATGGTATAAGTGCTGTTAGACATGATGGAGGAAGCATAGAGGCTGTAGCGGAACATATTGCCTTCGCGTCTGATGTTGCGGGCCTCAATGGTGCGTCCATCATTAGTGAGGATAATGTCTTGTGCCATCACGCCACCCAACACAAAAAACATTGCCAGAAAGATTAATAATCGTTTCATTTTTGGGTTATTCATTTTCTGTTTCAGCACCAAAAACAGTAATATAAAAAAACAGAAGCGTGGAACTGTATACCACTTCTTTGAATGGAGGTTGTAGGAAAGACCTTGTTATGCAGAGGCGGCATCAGTCCACGCTGAACGCGAGAACCGCCATACCCATCTTGCATAACTTTGGAAGGTTCCTACATTTCCATTCACAAGACGAAGATATAACGCTTCGTGATTTCCTTTTGAAATCGAGTGCAAAGTTACGAAGATTATTTCATACGGCAAAATTATTTTTGTTATTTGGGGAATAAAAAAATTAGGTCGTGCACGATGTAAATAGTTGTCAGTTGTTAGTTGTCAGTTATTAGTTCGACCTCTGAATAGCTCCTAAAACGGTCTTTTGTTGGATAAAAACGGGTGTTAATGGCAATTGATAACGCTAATAATCATGTTATAAACATATTAAACGAGTATATCGCACCTCACCCCCTCCGACTTTGGTCCGACTCAACTCCGACTCAAGTCCGACTGAAGTCCGACTACGGTCGGACAAAACACGGTGCATCTGCGGTGTTGATACGAATAGGTCGTGCACGACATAAATCCCCTTAATATGGTCCGATAGACGGGACGCGGGTGTTGCATCCCCGACGGCAAATGCCACTGATAACATTTACCTCCCACATTTGAGATTTTTTTCGTTTCTTTGCAGAAACGAAAAAGACAAGGATACTATTCAAAGACACTGAAATAGTGCGAGATAAAAGAACACAGCACCAGACGCTCAGGAGAATTACCGTCGGTATTGCCCTGTTGCTTGCCTATTGGGCGGGCACTTGCGACGCCCAGCAAGGGGTGAACGTGCTGTTTGTCGGCAACAGTTACACGTATGTGAACGACCTGCCGCTGATGGTGCAGGAAGTGGCCGCCTCGATGGGCGACCAGCTGATCTACCAAAGCAATACACCTGGCGGCTGCACCTTCAGCCAGCACTGCAACAACCAATCTATGTCGCTGATTTGCAACGGCGGCTGGGACATCGTGGTGCTGCAGGAGCAGAGCCAATACCCCTCCTTCCCGCAGGCGCAGGTGGAGGCCGAGGTGTTCCCCTATGCGAAACGTCTTGTGGATTCCATCTATGCGCACAGCCCCTGCTGCGAGCCGATGTTCTACATGACCTGGGGCCGCAAGAACGGCGACGCCGGCAACGCTCCTTTCTTTCCTGTCCTTGGCACCTACGAGGGCATGGACAGCATGCTCTGCGAGCGCTACACCTACATGGCGCAGCAGTACGATGCGGCGCTCTGCCCCGTGGGCCGCGTGTGGCGCTATCTGCGTGAAAACCACGCCGACATCGAGCTCTACCAGGCCGACGAGAGCCACCCCAGCGTGGCGGGCACCTACGCGGCGGCCTGTGCCTTCTACACCCTGTTCTTCCACCGCGACCCCAACGCCATCACCTTCAGCGCCACCCTGCCCGAAGCCACCGCCAGCATCATCCGTGCGGCAGCACACAGTGTTATTTTCGAGCACCTTGCTCAATGGCAACGGCCACAGCCGCAGGCCATGCTTGAAATTCAGTCGGTTAGCGGCAACACCGCCTCGTTCCTCTCCACCTCGTGCCACGCCGACAGCCTGACCTGGGACTTCGGCGACGGCACCACCGCCACCACACCGGTCGCTGACTCCTTGGTGGTGCACACCTACTCCGGCGCAGGCAACTATACCGTCAACCTCACAGCCTCACGCCATTGCATGACCGACAGCTGCCTGCTGCCTGTCTCCATCGTCGGCGACAGCACCACATGCATCCCCCTGAGCCCCGCGTCCGACGGCATCCTTGTGTATCCCAACCCCGCCTGCGGGCAGGTGAACATCGTCCTGCCCTCGGGGATGGCGCAGCCCACCGTGACGCTGTGCGACCTCAACGGGCGGATAGTTGCACAGCAACCTCCCGCACCTACCGGCAATCATCATATCAAACTGAACGTCAGCGGTCTGTCCAACGGCGAATACATCCTGTGGCTGAGCACCGCCACGCATAATGTCATCCGTAAACTCACAATTAGCAACACAACCCGATGAACACATGAAGACAATACTCATCATATTAGGCATAGCGGTGGCTGTAGTAGCGCTGATGATGGCGGGATTGGGCATCAAGATGCTGTTTCACAAAGAGAAGGAGTTCCGCCGCCCTTGCGCCAACGCCGACCCCAAGACGGGCCGCTGTGCCAACTGCACCTGTGGAAAGAAAAAAAACGAAAAATAAGAGATGAACGACAACGTCACTGAGAAGATTTTCTCGCTTGAAGAGATTGATTACGCGCGCTTTTGGGGTCAGAACGACCGCCTGCTGGAGTTTGTCAAACTGCTGTTTCCCAAACTGAAGCTGATCGCCCGCGGCGACATGCTGAAGGCCATCGGCTCGGAGGAGGACATCGAATGGTTCGACGGCAAGTTGCAGGCCATGATGACCTATTACGACAAGTTCGGCCGCATCACCGAGAACGCCATCATGGGCATCATGGAGAACGGCGGCGGTAGCCCCGAGGCGGAGGTGAGTGACGAGGTGCTGGTGCACGGCCGCAACGGCCTGCTCATCAAGGCCCGCACCCCCAACCAGCAGCGGTTGGTACGCTCGGTCTACGAGCACGATATGGTCTTCGCCATCGGCCCTGCGGGTACCGGCAAGACCTACACCGCTGTGGCGATGGCCGTGCGCGCACTGAAAAACAAGGAGGTGCGCCGCATCATCCTCACTCGTCCCGCCGTGGAGGCCGGCGAGAACCTGGGCTTCCTGCCGGGCGACCTGCGCGACAAGCTGGACCCCTACCTGCAACCCCTCTATGACGCCCTGCGCGACATGATACCGCAGCAGAAACTGCTCTCCTACTGGGAGGACAACACCATCGAGATTGCGCCGTTGGCCTTCATGCGCGGCCGCACCTTGGACAACGCCTTCGTCATCCTCGACGAGGCCCAGAACGCCACCTCGGCGCAGCTCAAGATGTTCCTCACCCGCATGGGCCGCAACGCCAAGTTCGTCATCACCGGCGACCTGACACAGGTGGACCTGCCACGTCACCAGCAAAGCGGCCTGCTGCAGGCGGTCAATATTCTAAAAGAGGTGAAGGGCATCGACATCATCGAGCTGGACAACAGCGACGTCATCCGCCACCGCCTGGTCACCGACATTATCAAAGCTTATGACAACCTACCCAAACTGCAAGATTAACCTCGGCCTCTACGTAGTAGGCAAACGCCCCGACGGCTACCACGACCTGGAGACCATTTTCCTGCCGGTGCACGAGATGCACGACGAGCTGGAAATCAACCCGCTCATCACTCATCACTCATCACTCATCACCCAAGAGGGCATCACGCTCGACAATGCGCCCGAGGACAACCTCTGCATGCGCGCCTGGCGGTTGCTGCACGACGAGTTCGGCATCCCCGCCGTCAGCATCCGCCTGAAGAAGGGCATCCCCTTCGGGGCCGGCCTCGGAGGTGGCAGCAGCGATGCCGCCTTCACGCTCAAGATGCTCAACGAGATGTTCGGCCTGAGCCTCACCGACAGCCAGCTGGAGCAGCGCGCCGCCCGTCTGGGTGCCGACTGCGCCTTCTTCATTAAAAACAAGCCTGCCTACGCCACCGGCATCGGCGACCAATTGGAGCCTATTGAATTCTCAATTCTCAATTCTCAATTCTCAATTCTGATAGAGATTCCGGACGGGGAACACGTATCGACCAGAGAAGCCTACGCCGGCCTCGACCTCTCATGTCTCACCTCCCACATCTCACTGAAGGACGCCATCAAGCGTCCCATTAAGGAGTGGCGCCACCTTATCGTCAACGACTTTGAGGCCTCGGTCTTCCCCACCCACCCCGCCATCGCCGCCCTCAAAGAGACGATGTACCGCCGCGGCGCCCTCTACGCCAGCATGACCGGCAGCGGTGCCGCCGTCTTCGGCATCTTTGCTCGCTAAACTTTTTTTCTCCCCGCTGTCAGATTTTGGCCTCTCAAGGGGTAATGTATATGTGTATGGAACGACATAAGACATTCACCGACTTGCTGAGAGGTTATTCCGACCTCATTTGGAGCATGTGCCACCACGCCGCACACGGCGACCTTGAACATTGTCGCGATTTGTTTCAGGATGTGTCGCTGCGTCTCTGGCAGCATTTCGGCGAACTGCGTCCCGACGCCCAGCCGCACGAAAAGAAAGCCTGGGTGGAGTGGCAGACGCGCCACGTGCTGGAGCATGCCGGACGTCGCCAGCGGCCGGAGCCCATGAGCGAACTGCCCGAGCAACCCGATGGCGACGCTTGGGTCGACGTCGAGGTACGTACACTCATCAACGACCTGCTGGCACAGTTGCAACCCGATGAACGACAGTTGGTGCAGATGCGGATGGAGGGTTATTCTGCCGGCGAAATTGCCGACAAGATGGGGCTCAGCCGTGATACCATCTATCAGCGCATACACCGGACGCTGATGAAGGCCCGCAGGGTGCTGCTGGTACTGTTTCTGCTGCTTGTGGCCAGCTCTATCGCCATCGCCGTGGTGCCGTCGTGGCGGCAGCAGGTCTTCGGCAGCGGAGAACCGGCAGCAACGGACACACTCCCCGTCTGCGCCCCTCCTGTTCACTCACTCGCCCCGACTCAAGTAGCCGACACCACTCAAGATACCGTCGTCAAACACCACACATGGGTGCCGTCGGAGCCCCTGCCGCACCTTGTCGCCGCAGTCGATACAGCAATCCCTGTTCTTCCCCTGACCCTTAGCGAGCCCTGCGGTTGCCCTGAAGGCTATCGCAGAAAGCCTCAAGAGGACAGCCTCGACCTACTTTCCAATCCCTGCGAACCCTTGCCTAAGGATGTTCCGGAGGCAACCATCAGGGTCGTGGGAAACAATATTGTGGTGGAAGGGGTCGACGATGAACTTGTTGACGTATACGACGCCCACGGGCGGTTGGTAGCCACTACACAATGCAACGGCCACTGCACGCTCACCATCAGACCCGACCGCACCTATACCTCCTCGCTTCCCTATTGGGTGCAGGTGGGCGACCGTCCACGAGAGCGCGTTTTCTTGGATGATGTACCCAAGTGGGAATGGCACGATCGTTCCCTCCCAACATCTTTCCGGCGAATATACGTTCAATAAT
>JAFZKV010000070.1 GCA_017551765.1 Bacteroidales bacterium | reverse complement strand
GCCTTGGTGAAGATGGAGGCTTTGTAGTCCACCTGAGCCTCACCATTGGTCTGGTGATGCAGCTGGACGGGGGCCAATTTCGCATCGTCGCGCGAGAACTTCGCGGGAACGGTGGTCTTGGCGGTCTGGGCGAAGGCGAAGGTGCCGCACAGGGCCAAACCTAATACCAATAATACTTTTTTCATGTTGTTTGATTTTTGATGATTAATAATTAATTGTTTGTTTTTCTTTCTTTTTCTTTGGGTGACAATAGTTTGCGGGGGTTAATGCGGTTTGTCCGCGCACTATTTCAAGATGCAAATATAGGCATTTTTTTTGACATGGCAAAATTTTTTGTTTTTTTAACTATCCAATGTGTCCTCCCGAAGTCCGTCATTTCAACGGTCGTTCTTCGGTCGTTCTTTGCTTTTTTCCGAAGAACGACCGAAGAACTGTCGAAGAACAGTCGGAGATCGGTCGGAGTCATAGCGGCGTCAAAAATAATATAAGGACGGACACAATATTTTATGGCTTTTGCTGTTATTATGCCTGACTATGAACAAACTGAAACATTGCATCCTATGGCTGGCAGTGGTGGCCGTGGGCTGCGGCGGCCACAAGGCGGCGGCCCCGTCGGACAACCGCTACCAGCGCCCCCCCATCCGCGAGGTGAGCGAAGAGCAGCTGAAGCTGGACAACCGTCTCGTCGACGCCCTGACGCTGCAGGAGACCGGCCACAGCCAGGAAGCCCTCGAAGCCTACGCCCGCCTGACGGCCGACGCGCCGCAGCTGGCGGCAGCCTGGTATGGCCAGGCCCAACTGTTGCTGGAACGCGGCTGGAGCGACAGCGCGCTGCACTGCGCCCAACGTGCCGCCGCCCTCGACGCCAACAACGAGTGGTACCAGCTGAACCTCTCCAACGCCTGCATCGCCGCGGGCGACCTGCCGGCGGCCGTCGAGGCCCTCAACCGCGTGGAGAAGCGCCGCGGCATCACCGAAACCATCTCGCTCCAGAAGCAGCGCCTCTGGGAGGCCGCCGGACGGCCCGACAAGGCCATGAAGGAAATCGAGGCCCTGGCCGACGCCATGCCCCAGGAAAAGCGCTACAACGCCATCATGGCCGAGATGTACATGGGCCGCAAGAACTACAAGAAAGCCAAGCAATACTACGACCGTGTGCTGGCCGCCGACCCGCAGGACAACTACATCCACATACAGCTGGCCGAATACTACAAGAAGACGGGCCACGCCGCCGAGGCCGACAGCGAGTTGGTGCGCGCCTTTGAAAATCCGGGCCTCGACGGACGCACCAAGCTGCAGCTGCTGGCATCGTTCTACACCGACGAGGAGTTCTACGGCAGCCACAGCAAGACCGCCTTCCGCCTGATGGAGCAAGCCATGAAGCAATGCGACGACCCGTCGGAGTTCGCCCTCTACTACGGCGACGTGCTGATGCGGCAACGCAAATACGCCGAGGCGGCGCAGCAACTCGAAGTGGCCATCCGTCGCGACAGCTCGCGCTACGAGGTGTGGGAGGGACTGCTGATATGCCTCAGCGAGGTGCCCGAGCGCGAGGAGGACCTCATCGCTTACGCCCGTAGCGCCGAGCGCCTGTTCCCTGTGCACACCCTGCCCCACTACCTTGTGGGCCTCTACGAACTGCGCCACGAACGCTACACCGAGGCCCTTGTGCCACTCGAGAAAGCCGCCCAATGGGGCTTCAGCAAGGGCTACCTCGAGGCTGAGACCCGCAGCCTGATGGCCGAGTGCTACTACCGCTCGGGGCAGTACGACAAGGCCTGGCGCGCCTTCGAGCAGTACATCGCCCTACGGCCCGACGACATGCTGATGCTCAACAACTATGCCTACTACCTGGCCCTTCAGGGCGTTGAGTTGGAGAAAGCCCTCGCCATGAGCCGCCGCACCATCGAGGCTCAGCCCGACGAACCCAACAGCCTCGACACCTACGCCTGGATACTCCACCTGCTGGGCCGCGACGCCGAAGCCCTGCCCTACATCAAAAAAGCCGTCAAACTCAACCCCACCAGCGACACCCTCCAACAGCACCTGAAAGAGATTGAAAAATGAAAAGTGAAAAGCGAAAAGTAAAAAGTGAAAAGTGAAAAGTGAAAAAATAAAATATGTCTTGATGCTGGCGGCGGTGCTGGTGGCGGGATGCCACGGGGTTAAACAGGTGGTGCCGACAGATACCACGGATTACTCTGAAGCGCCAGACGCCACGGAAATCCAGGAGCCTCCGACTGCCCCCCGCCGCACCTACACCGTGATGAACTTCACCGGCGAGGTGGAGGGGCTCAGCGTCAGCGGACAGCTGCGCATCGCGCAGGACAGCGCCATGTGGCTGACGGTGACCAAATACATCGAGGTGGCGCGCGGCCTGGCCACGCCCGACTCGGTGTGGCTGCGCTCACCCCTGCTGGGCATCGACCGCGGCGCCGACTACGGCGACCTGCGGCAACGGCTGCACCGCCACATCAGCTACAACGACCTGCAAACCCTGGCCCTGGCCGACGACGCCGAGGAGCGCATCAGCCAGCTGGCCCGTCAGCTGGGCTTCGACGCCACAGTGCGCATCACCCGCCGCGAACAGGTGCCGGCGCTCACCTTCCCCTACAACAAACCAAAACAATGAACGATATGAGAAAGACACTGCTTCTGCTGGCAGCCCTGCTGCCGGCCGCCCTCCAGGCCCAGACCACCGACAGCGCCGCACGCCTCATCGACCGCTATGTGGCCATGCTCAACTACGACGGCCTGCCCGCCGACAGCACGCTGGCCCTGGAGACCGTCATCACCTACTACGGCCAGCCCGACACCTTCGTCATGCGGCGCTGGTTCACACCCCCCGAGATGCTACGCATCGAGGTGTGGCACGGCGACACGCTGACCAACGGCTTCTGCACCAACGGCACCGACCGCTTCCGCGTCTACTCCGCCAAGCGGGGCTGGTGGGACGAAGTGTCGCCCACCGACTTCCAGCGCCGCGCGTCGTCCTACGACTTCCGCACCATCCTCTACCGGCGCGACACCACCGAGACCTCCTACACCTATGCCGGCCTCACCACCCTCAAGGGCGAGTCGCTCGAGGCGGTGCGCGTCGACCGCCCCAACGTCTACTCGCGCTACCTCCTCTTCGAGCGCCGCAGCGGTCTGCTGCTCTTCATCATCGAGACCAACGAGATGCCCGCCGAGAGCCTGTCGCCCGGCTACAACCACGCCGCCTGGAAGGCCTACCACGAGTACGTGCCGGTAGGCACCAGCCTCGTCGCCTCGCAGGAGAGCTTCATGCGCAACGGGCTGCTCACCATCATGAACACCACAGCCCGTTTCGAGCCACGCAACACACTGCTGTTCAACCAAGACTAACCACGCCGTGAGCATCTTCGACAACCCCGACGAATACTACATGCAGCAGGCGCTGCGCGAAGCCCGCGCCGCCGCCGCTGAGGACGAGGTGCCCATCGGCGCCGTCATCGTGGCCGACGACCGCATCATCGCCCGCACACACAACCAGACCGAGCGGCTGCACGACGTCACGGCCCACGCCGAGATGCTGGCCTTCACCGCCGCCAGCGAGGCCATCGGCGCCAAATACCTCAACG
>JAFZKV010000069.1 GCA_017551765.1 Bacteroidales bacterium | reverse complement strand
GCGAGCCGCATGAGGGCGACCTGGTCGACGTGGTCTCCCCGCAGGGCGAGTGGATGGCTGCCGGACACTATCAGAATGAGAGCATCATCTGCAAGGTGCTCAGTTTCGATACGCCGCAGATTGACGAGGACTTCTTCCGCCAGCGCATCGCTTCGGCGGTGGCCTACCGCGAGCGGTTGGGCTTCTTCGGCCTGAAGGACACCAATGTGTTCCGTTTGGTGCACGCCGAGGGCGACGGGTTGCCGGGCCTGGTGTGCGATTGGTACAACGGTGTGCTGGTCATGCAGGCACACAGCGTCGGCATGCACCGCCTCTTCCCCTTGTTCACCGACCTCTTCCGCGACCTGCTTGGCGACCGCCTGAAGGCTGTCTTCGACAAGAGCAGCGCCACGGTACCTGGAGGGTGTCAAGATGGCTACCTCTGGGGCATCGAGCCGCAAGAGCACGAAATCATCGAGAACGGCGTTAAGCTGCTCATCAACTTCTATGAGGGCCAGAAGACGGGCTTCTTCATCGACCAGCGCGAAAACCGTGCCCTTGTGCAACAACTTGCCCGTGGCCAGCGTGTGCTGAACTGCTTCGGCTACACCGGCGGCTTCTCGCTGGCGGCTCTGCGGGGTGGTGCCGGCTACGTGGAGACCGTCGACATATCGAAGAAGGCCATCGAGTTGTGCAACCGCAATGTGGCCCTCAACTTCGGCCCCGAGGCGCCGCACCAGGGCACCGTGGCCGACGTTCTGCAATACATTCAAACAATCAAGCAATCAAACAACCAAACATTCGATTTCATCATTCTTGACCCGCCGGCTTTCGCCAAGAACCACCGTGCGTTGCAGCAAGGGCTGAAGGGTTACCGCACGATCAACCAGCGTGCAATGGAAGCCTTGCCGTCGGGAGGCCTGCTGATGACCTTCTCGTGCAGCCAGGCCGTCAGCAAGGAGGACTTCCAGACGATGGTCTTCACTGCCGCCATGAACGCCCACCGCACGGTGCGCATCGTGCGCCAGCTGCCTCATGCTATGGACCATCCCGTCAGCATCTGCCACCCCGAGGGCGAGTACCTGAAGGGGTTGCTGCTGCAGGTGGAATGAAATAAAATCGCAGTAAAACGAACTAAAAGATATAGATTATGAAAAAGACAAGCGTTCTCCTGTTGGTATCCCTGCTCCTTGCGGGGCTCACGCTCGCCTCATGTGAGAAGGAGCGACATCCTGTCGGCTCAAGCGGCCTTACGGGTTTCGACGAGAATGGCGCCAGCGAATCACTCTTCTCTGTGAGCACCTCCAAGCGTGTGCGTTTCTCGCGAGGCAACCTGCAGTATATGGCTTCCACCAACTCGTGGGCCTTTGCCCAAAACCAATACGACTACACGGGTACCTACAATCCCAACCTGTTCGACCTCTTCGGATGGGGCACCAGCGGCTGGCCCAACCCCGCACAGTGCTATGACCCCACCTCCACCAGCAATTGGAACTCCGACTATTGGCCTGGCGGCAGCACCGAGTCCGACCTTGCCGGCAGTTGCGACAGCGCGGACTGGGGTGTCTACAACGCCATCACCAACGGCGGCAACGCTCCCGGCATGTGGCGCACCCTCACCAGCAACGAGTGGCAGTTCCTGCTGGGTGTCACGGCCGACACGAACCGCATCGACAAGTGGGGCACCGCCACCGTGGCCGAAAACTATCACGGCATGATTCTCCTTCCCGACGTATGGGAGTGCCCCGACGGCCTCACCTTCAATCCGGGTGCACACGGTTGGGACAACAACGTCTATTCCGCCTCGCAGTGGGGCGAGATGGAGGCGGCCGGCGCCATCTTCCTGCCGGCAGGCGGTTGCCGCTACGCCAACGGCGTGGACAACGCCTCGGAGGCGGGCTACTATTGGTCCGCCTCGCACTACAACGCTGAGCACTCCTACTATATGGGCTTCAGTGCCGAATCAATGGGGGCCACCAACCGCTGTTTCCGCAGCAACGGCCTCAGCGTAAGACTTGTTATGGATAAATAAATAACCCTTCTATGGAGTTAGGATACCAAAAGATTGACAAATACGACGAACAGTGTGTCAGCGAGATGGCTGAGCACTACCGCGCCATACTGCGTCTCCTCGGCGAAGACCCCGACCGCGAAGGCCTCCTCAAGAGCCCCGAGCGCATCGCCAAAGCCATGCTCTTCTGCACCAACGGCTATGACCTCGACCCCGAGGCGATACTGCGCTCCGCCATCTTCCACGAGGACTACAAGCAGATGGTTGTCGTCAAGGACATTGAAATCTATTCCCTCTGTGAGCACCACATGGTGCCCTTCATCGGCAAAGCGCACGTAGCCTACATCCCCAACGGCACCATCGTGGGCTTGAGCAAGATTGCCCGCGTGGTCGACGCCTATGCCCGCCGCCTGCAGGTGCAGGAGCGCCTCACCAAGCAAATCAAGGACTGCATCCAGAACACCCTCAACCCCTTTGGTGTGGCTGTGGTCATCGAGGCCCAGCACATGTGCATGTCCATGCGCGGCGTGCAGAAGCAGAACTCCGTCACCACCACCTCCGACTTCACAGGCGCCTTCATGAAAGACCCCAAGACGCGTGAAGAGTTTATGAACCTGATTGGCGTCAAACTGCATTGATTATGACCCTGACCATCATCCTTATGGCTGTGGCGGCGTTGGCGCTGGGAGGCCTGGCGGGCTGGCTGCTCATGCGTCCGCGTCAGGTGGAGCTGCAGCAGAAACTCTTTGCCGCCGAAGCCGAGCGTGAACGCAAAGCATCGGTCGAGGCCACGCTTACGGCGCAGCTCGAAAGCCTGCGCAACGAGCGTCAGCAGCTGCAGGTCGACTACGCCGGCTTGCAGAAAGAGGTGGCGCTGCTCAAGCAACAGGCCGAGCGCGACGACAAGGCACGCGCCGAAGCCTTCGAGCGTCAGCTGCTGATGGTCAAGGAACAGATGCAGAACGAGAGCCGCCAGCTGCTGGAACAGCGCGCCGAAGCCCTCGGCAAGAGCAACAACGAGCAGATGAACCACGTGGTGGAACCGCTGAAGGAACAGCTCGAAGCCATGCGCAAGCAGGTGGGCGAGAGCATGAAGACCTCCACCGAAAGCCGCGTGTCGATAGAGAAGGCCATCGAAAGCCTCGTGAAACGCACCGAGGAGATGGCCGGCGAAGCCAACAACCTGGCCCGCGCCCTGAAGAACGAGAACAAGACCCAGGGCAATTGGGGCGAGATGATATTGGACACCATCCTCGAAGGCTCAGGCCTCGAAAAAGGAGTGCACTACGAAACCCAGGTCACCCTGCGCGACGAGCAGGGCCGCGCCCTTAGCAACGACGAGACGGGCCAGCGCATGGTGCCCGACGTCATCGTGCACTACCCCGACGGCAAGGACGTAATCATCGACTCCAAGGTGTCGCTGACGGCCTATGTCGACTACTGCAACGCCGAGAGCGACGAAGAGCGCCAGGCCGCCGCCGAGCGCCACGTGGCCAGCGTGCGCCAGCACGTCAAGGAGCTGCGCCTCAAGAACTACGCCAACTACATCAAGCCGCCCCGCCAGGCGCTGCAGTACATGCTCATGTTCGTGCCCAACGAGGCCGCCCTGCAGCTCGCCCTGCAGCAGGACACAGCCCTCTGGCGCGAAGCCTTCGAGAACGGCATCTGCATCACCTCCGAGCAGAACCTCATCGTGCTGCTGCGCATGATACAGCTGGCTTGGACCCAGGTGCAGCAGTTCCAGAACCAGCAGGAAATCATCGCCCAGGCCAAGTCGCTGCTCGACCGTGTGCAGCGCTTCGTCGAGCGTTTCGACAAAGTCAGCGCCGGCATCGACCGCCTGCGCGTCGACTACGACGAGGCTCGCCGCGCCTTCGACGGCCGTCAGGGCATCCTCGGCGCCGCCAAAACAATGGAACGCCTCGGGGCCAAAACCAGCCAGAACCGGCTGCTGCCCGAACCCAACGACGATTAAACCAAACCGCTATACAATGAAAACAGCCAGACATTATATCCCGCTTCTCTGCGCCAGCTTGCTTCTCACTTTTCACTTTTCACTTTTCATGCCGGCCCAGGCCCAGATTACCCATGCCTCGCAGGGTCAGCTCGACCAGAACGCCACCGAGGCGCTCAAGAAAGCGTCGGCCCGCTTCCAGCAGAACGTCAGCTTCAACGTCACCGCCACCATCCTCGACGGCAACAAGAAGCAGCTCGCCAAGCACTCCGCCCAGGTGCGCTACCATAAAGGCAAGTACCACCTCGTCATCGAGGGTCAGGAACTCATCTCCGACGGCAACGTCGTCTGGCAGTGGAACAAGCAGGCCAACGAGGTGACCGTCAGCAACCTCTCCACCGACGACATCGACCTCCTCAACCCGGGTCGCCTGCTGGAAAACTACCAGAAGAACTTCAAGGCCAAGTATATCCGTACCGACGAGGACGGCACCGCCGTCATCGACCTCACGCCGCGCTCGGCCCGCAGCTACCACAAAATACGCCTCTTCGTCAAGGAAGACGACGGCCTGCTGCGACGCATCGAAGTGCAGAAATACGATTCGGGACGCGAAATCTACGACATCAGCGACTTCAAGCGCGCCGCCAACGCCGCCTCACAGTTCACCTTCGACCCCGCCAAACACCCGGGCGTCGAAGTGATAGACATGCGGTAGGGAAATCAGTCCTCGCGGACAAAGCGGTTAATGTTGTCCTCCTTCACGCCCTGCTGCATCGTGGTGATGTAGTCCGAAAAGGCCTCGGCCTGCGAGTAGAACCCGATTTCATCCGACGAGTATTTGCTCGGGAAGGCCAGGATGGCCTCCGTGGGGCGTTGGTATTCGTCGCGGTGCGGCTTCACCAGCCAGCAGCTCATCGTCAGGTAGTCGTTCATCGGCAGCAACTCGATGCCGCAATGCAGGTAGGTGTCGGCAATAATCTGGCTCATTCCGCGGTACATGCGCTCATAGTCGGCAAAGGTCACCTTCTCGGCCGGCTTGTCCAGACAGGCGTGCTTCAGCGAGTCGATACTCATGCACATGCGGTCCACAATCCGGATGGCCTCGTCGCGGTTCGACGTGGTGTCGATGCCCGCAATCAGCGCCGAATCCAGATAGCCGCCGATGTCCTTGCGGAACTTCTCCATGTCGGCACGCTTGCCTTTCTCGAAATACAACTCGCACACCGCCGAGTCGACCGACGCCATCGCGCTCCAGCCCCTTCCTACGTTTGCGCCGCGCAGCCTCGCGCGACGGTCCGAAGCCATCATCGGTATGTATTCCGCACGGATGCGGCTCTCCACAATCATCTTGTGAAACACCTCCTCCCACACCGGCTTCCCCGCCGTTGAGTCGACATCATAGTCATAGTAGGCCACCAGCACGTGGCCGCCACTCATCGCATGCTTCAGCAGCTGGTGGTTATATTTGCGGAACTCCTCCGGACGGCTCTTGATGCCGTAGTACAGCACGTCCTCGAACACAATCACCGAATCGCCCTCCTGGATGTTGTAAAACAGGTCGCAGATGTTGGTGATGTAGCCTGGGAAGATGCCCAGGAAGCGCGTCGACAGCGACTGTTCGATGCCGCTCAGTCCCTCCAGCGTCTCCGTCAGCTGGGTGCGCGTCACCTTCTCCTGCTTGTTGCTCTGTATCATCTCGATGAAAAACAGCACCAGCGTAATCATCAAACCGATGATGGCCGACTTGGAGATGAAATTCAGCACGCGGTAGAACCCTGAATTCTGCAGATAGTTCCAAATCCTCTTAAAGATATTCATAATGAGTGGTTTGTGTGGCTATGCGATTTTGCTTTAAAGTGCAAATATACAAAGAAAAATCAATATATGGGCTGCCTGAGAACATTTTCAATCGCAAAACGCGATATATAACAAGGGCCCCCTCCACATTCGGAGGGGGCCCTTGCAATCATGGCAGCCTTGATGTCTACTCGCTGAGGGTGGCGCTGCCTACATACTGCGAGTGCTTGTAGTCGACAGCCGAACTGCTCTCCTGCATCACCAGGCTCAGCGCATAGCCCGCCTCCTCCTGGGCATACTCCTCGCGCGCCATCAGGTTTTGCCCCTCAGCCGTCAGCGTCATGGGGATGGTGTACACGTTCACCTTCGTGCCCACCCCTGTGGCACCCGTCTTCAGACTGTAGCTGGCCGATCCCTCGCTCGGCGCCACCACCTCATACACCGTGCTGATGTACTCGCCCTCGGCATTTGCCACCAACGCCACCACCATGATGCCGGACACCTCCTCCGGCACGTCGCCAATCGTGCCGCTCACCACTCCCGTGGCCGCGATTGTCGGCGTACTGCTCAGCAGGAGGCTCATGCCCTCGCTCAGCACCAGCTTCTCGGGGGCCAGCACGGCGGTGTACTCGCCCCCTTCCACCGTCACTACCGCATTGGCGACAGCCTTTTTCATGAAGGCGCTACGGTTCTGCACTCCGTTGCCACCCATACCCACCAGCACCTCGGACGGGATAATCTTGCTCAGCTTGCCCGCCAGGCTGAACTTCGCACGCACCTGCAGCTGCTGCGGCGTGCGGTCATTGCGACGCCTCTTCTCATACGGAGCAATCACCTGCTTCCCGTCAAACACCTTGAACATCAGACCGCCTACGTGGCCTCGCCACTGTCCCAGCGGATTGTAATTACTTTTTCCCATACTCTTTTGTTTTTGTTT
>JAFZKV010000011.1 GCA_017551765.1 Bacteroidales bacterium | reverse complement strand
TGCTGGCAGGGTGCCCACCCTGACCATATAAACCCCATTAGGAAGCGCCTCATTGCGCACATGGCGACCCAACATGTCATAGACACACACCTCCATGCCGTCGGCTCCAGCGACCACGATACGCCCATCCTGTGTCCACACAGTCAACGCGCTTCCATCCATTTCAATGATGCCGTCAAGAGCCTCAAACAATGCCGTGAACACCGTATCGTGGGTGAGCATGACGGAACGGGGATTGGTGATGTCGCCGTCATTCCAGCTAACGAAACGGAAACCTTGCGTCGGCAAAGCGGTAATCACGGCGGGATCAGTACACGTGCCCGGGGAGGTCACCTCGGCGCTACCCATCGTCTCGTCGTCCGACATCACCGTCAGGGTGTAGGGCATCGTTTCAATCAAGTTGGTGAAGTTGCTCCAAGTAGGCGCCACCTGGTAGGCCGCCAACGTGCCACAGGGAATATAGACCGGTATGGCGTTGCTCTGCGAGTAGGAGAAGACACGGTTCACGGTGACGGGCGGCGTGGTGCTGCGGAGGGTCACCGAGGCAATGGGACACACCGAGAAGCACATCTCCATCAACGTGTCGAGCGAGGCCGGCAAGTCAATGTCAGTCAATGATTGGCACTGGTAAAAGGCCATCTCGCCAATCACCTCCAGACCTGTGCCGAAGTCCATGTCGCTCAATACGGAACAATATGAGAAACAATCGTTTGGCAGGCGTTTCAGGCCGTTGCTCAAGCGCACGTGCTGCAACTGTGTGCACGAGAAGAAACAACTGTGCCCGAGGTAATCCACCGTGTTGGGCATCATAATCTCCACCAGATTGTGGCATTGTGCAAAGGCGCCGCCCCCAATGTATTGCAGTCCGTCGGGCAGGTCGATGCGCTGTATTGCCGCAGCCGCAAAAGCAGAAGCACCCAACACACGCAGCGACGGAGACACGCGTACGCTGTCAAGCCTTGGGCTGCTGCCAAAGGCACCCGAGTCGACGGTATGCACCGAGTCGCCCATCACCACGCACCGCAGCGAGTCGCAATCGGCAAAAAGCTTCTTGGGCAGATACTTCACATGCTCGCCCACATACACCGTGTCCAGCCGCATGCAGTCCTTCATGGCTGGCATCCAATAGTTGTAGGCCGTCCAAAGGCCGCCACTGTATTCGAGACTGTCGGCGTTGAAGTACAGGACACGCATTGTGTTGTTTTTGACGGAATAATTATTGATATCTGACCCTGGCGAAGCGAAGGCATGGTAGCCAATAGTGCGCATCGAGCGAGGGATGGTGAGGCTGTGCATCGGAATGTTGAGCGCCTGGCTGCCGATGCCCGTCACCAGATTGGCCACTCCGTTGTGGTGCACCGTGTCGGGAATAACCAAGTCCACGTCATGCTCCCAAAACTGAGAGCTGTAGAAACTGTACTCCTCATATTCAACATTAACGGGGTCCACCACTGAAACAGTGTGCTCCGAAACCGAGGTAATGCTGTAGTAGAGCCTGTGGCCCGAAGGGGTCACCGCATAGAAATCCTGCGCCTGCGCTGTCAAAGCCCACAAAAGTGCAATAAAGACTATATTCTTTTTCATGATAATGAGATTATTTGTTATTGTTCTGTCATTCGCCACAAACCAATCGTATGGACGTCCCCATGTCGCCAAACCAGGACGACACAGCCACCATATTGTCATCGATGTAAAGTGCGTTGTATCCCATTGCAATAATGTCGGCAGCCACCCAATAGCGTCCCGCAGTGCCCGTGTGCGTTGCCGAACCATTCGAGCGATAGCCCGCCAGCGGCAGGAACACCGCGCCAGCCTCTTCAATCAGGGTCCACTCGCTCAGGGTGTAACTGTTTGCGTTCCAAGCCGCACTACTGCTGGCATTGATGCTCACGGGCAGCATGATGCCGGCAGGATGGCTATAACTGTCGGGGAAAATCAGCAAGCCACGCACACCGTCCACAGAGACCTGAGCATAGCGGGCATCGGTGGCCCCGCCGAGAGGCGATGCCGACCGATATTCAAGCAGGTAGCGCCACTCTTCCTCGTTCAGCATGCGCCATTGCCCTGCAAGGCCGGAAAAGACGGTGTCATGGCCCGCCATCCAGGGCTGCGTGTCGTTGATATTCCAATCAAAGAGAGTGGCCCATTCGGCATTTTCACCAAGGCCAACATACTGCTCGGCCGCCATCTGCCAGGTGTTGTTCACAGAGTGATATTGCAGGTTCCCGCGCGAGAAGCGCACCCGGCTATCCTCCGACACACTGAAGAGTGAGAGGGTGGCACCCTTACTGTCGAAAGGGCAATCGCTTTGCGACGACGACGCGGAGGCGTAAGCCATGCCGTTCCACGTGCCTGTTCCGGAGTCGTAGGTGACGGTGACGGTCATGCCCGCATCCTCCATGCGGCGCATCCATTGTTTCATCTCTTCACGCGAGGTGGTGCTGTAGGTAACAGCGTCCTTTGTGGCTGCTTTGCGCACGGTCCCACCGTGCGACACCGAGTTGTAGAAGGTAACCGCGCTGCCGTCTGCGGCATAGTTGCAGAAGCGCTCCAGCAGGGCGTCCCATTCGGCATCGGTCTTCAGGTGGGCTGCGTTGCGGTCTGTGCCGACAGTGTATACAATGTCACGCTCTTGGAGCACTTCAAGGGTTTCAGGTTTGCAAGCCGCCAACAGTAGCACAGCGGCCAGCAGGGCGGTGAGTCTCAACATAGGTTTCAT
Organism: Bacteroidales bacterium; assembly: GCA_017551765.1. Classification (GTDB taxonomy): domain Bacteria; phylum Bacteroidota; class Bacteroidia; order Bacteroidales; family P3; genus Colimorpha. Next base: position 4,958 of record JAFZKV010000011.1, on the reverse strand, counting down.
TTCAGTTCTTTTTTGTCAGTTTCGCTTCGATTGATATTCTCCATCTGGTAGTCCACCAGGGCTTCGTACTGCATGTTGTCGTCCATGCGGTAGAAGGCGATGGTCATGTCCTCGTGCACGGCCATGGCGCGCCATGCGGGGCGTTCGCTGCGCTTCACACGCTGCTGCGGATGGTCAATGTTGCCCATCCACGAGGTGACCCCTTCCGAGGTGCGTATGTCAAACTCCTCCTTGAGGCTTTGCCAAGCCACGCTGTCGTCGGCCACCAGAATGACCACGTCGACCTTCACCGAGTCGTTCAGTTGGAAACCTGCGACCTGTGCCACAGTGAGGTCGGCGCGCGACGCATACTGCCGGTAGAGCGGCATCTCCTCGGCCTCGCGCGAGCAGCCGGCCAGCACCAGCAGCGGCAACACCATAATAATATATAAAAGACGCTTCATATCGTTGGTATGGTTAAGATTGCAGCGGACACATCCACCCAATGGCTTTCGGGGAAGGTGGAACGGTTGCAACAGACGGAATCATAACCATGCGGCTCGGTTCGCAGCAGTATCGGCAGCGCGGCCACGGCCAACACGGCGACGGCGACCAGCGTGCGACGGCGGGCTCGGTGCCGTTTCCATGCGGGGTACTCATGCAGCAGCCGTTTAGCCAATGCCTGCCGCTCTTCCTGCTCCCACAGGTCGTCGAATGTCATTTTGTGTTCCATTGTTCTTTCAGTTTTTCTTTTATCCGCATCAGGCGGACGCCCACATTGTTCTTTGTGAGGCCTGTACGCTGGCCTATCTCTTGGTATTCATACCCTTCGAGGTGGAGGGTGACGATGGTGCGGTCGGGTTCGGGCAGGTGGGTGATGAGTTCGTGCAGGGCCGCGTGCAGCGAGGGGTCGGCGGCGGGCGCGTCGTAGTGGTCGGGCAGTGGATGGCTGACGGGCGAGCGGCGTTGCAGGTCGACACAGGTGCTGCGAGCCACGCGCCATATCCAGGCCGCCTGCTTGGGCGGTGAAGTGATGGAGACGAGCTTCTCCCGCTGATGCCACAGGGCGAGCATGGCCTCCTGCAGCAGGTCGTCGACCTCCAGCCCCCGACGCGCGTAGCGGTTGCAGACGGCGAAAAGCAACCCGCGGTAGTGGAGCATCAGCCCGTTGAATGTCTCCCGATCTTTCACCCTATAATAACGTAAAACAAGGGGGTAAAAATTACACGAGGGAGAAAAAAATCGTGTAAAGTCCGCCCGTTCTTCAACTATTCAATAACAGTTCTTCAACAGTTCTTCAAGAAAAAATTGAAGAACTGTTGAAGAACTGACGAGGAACGGTTGGCGAAGGGTAGGACCCATCCCCGACCTTTCCATGACCTTTCTATGCCCGTTCTTTGGTCGTTCTTTGCTTTTTTCCAAAGAACGACCAAAGAACGGCCGAAAAAAAATCGAAAAATGGTTGGCCTCAGGGCGGAGTTGTATTTTTTTTAAAAAAAATTTTGTCAGTATCGAAAACAGTTGTATCTTTGCATTTGAAATGATATGAAAATAATATCACAGAAAGAAATATAAACAATTAAAAACAAACAACATGGAAAGCAAAGAGATTGCAAAGAAAATGACAGCAGTAAACAACGGTTTTCTGCATTTGCTGATCAACATCGCCCTGCTGGCGCTGGCCCTCTGGCTGTGCATTGATGTGGGCAACAACAACTTCACCTTGGGCGGCATCCTGGGCGGCGTCTGCTGGGTGCTGTGGGGCCTGCATGTGGGGGGCTTCAAGCAGATGGTCATCCAACCCAACCACGCGCGCGTACTTACTTTCTTCGGCAAGTATGTGGGCACGGTGCGCGACAACGGCTTCTTCTGGACCAACCCCTTCTACAGCCGCAAGAAGATGAGCCTGCGCGCCGACAACATGGACGTGGAGCCCATCAAGGTCAACGACCGCAACGGCAACCCCATCATGATCGGCCTGGTGCTGGTGTGGAAGGTGGAGGACACCTACCGCGCCTGCTTCGACGTGGAAGCCGACTCGTACCACAACTTCGTGGCCGTGCAGAGCGACTCGGCCCTGCGCAAAGTGGCCAGCCTCTATGCCTATGACAACCTGGACGACAAGGACGAGTTGACGCTGCGCAACGGCGGCGACGAGATCAACCGCCGTCTGGAGCAGGAAATCCGCAAACACCTGGAGATTGCCGGCATCGAGGTGGTCGAGGCCCGCATCAACTACCTGGCCTACGCGCAGGAGATTGCCAGCGTGATGCTGAAGCGCCAGCAGGCTGAGGCCATCATCTCGGCCCGCGAGAAGATTGTGGAGGGCGCTGTGAGCATGGTGGATACCGCACTGAAGAAGCTGGCCGCCGACCACGTGGTGGAGATGGACGAGGAGCGCAAAGCAGCCATGGTGAGCAACCTGATGGTGGTGCTCTGCGGCGACGAAGGCGCCAGCCCCGTAATCAACACCGGAAGCATCTATTAATTGAGAATTAAAAATTAAAAATTAAAAATTGAGAATTGAGAATTAGCATGGAGGAAATATTGAAAGTGGAAGGGTTAAGCAAGACCTTCACCCTCTCTCGCAAGCAACAGAAGATAGAGCGCACCACAGCGCGCCGCAAGGTGGCGGTGGACAACCTGTCGTTCAGCGCCTACCGTGGCGAGATATTCGGCCTGCTGGGCCCCAACGGTGCCGGCAAGACCACGACCCTGCGCATGCTGAGCACCCTCATACGCCCCGACAGCGGCGACGCCCTGCTCGACGGCTGCAGCGTGGTGAACCAGCCCGAAGAGGTGCGCGCCAAGATTGGCTTCCTCACCTCGGAGCTGAAGCTGGAAGACTTCTTCACGCCCAACTACCTGTTCGACTTCTTCAGCGAACTGCATGGCGTGGAGGAAAACGCAAAAGAGAAAATGAAAAATGAGATGTTTGCGCGCTTCGGCATTGACAAGTTTGCCGAAGTGAAGGTGGCCAACCTCTCTACCGGCATGAAGCAGAAGCTGAGCCTGGTCATCTCGCTGGTGCACGACCCCGAGGTGATTATCTTCGACGAGCCTACCAACGGCCTCGACGTGCTGACGGCCCGCACCGTGACCGACTACCTGCAGGAACTGCGTTCCGAAGGCAAGACTATCATCCTCAGCACCCACATCTTCAGCCTGGTGGAACGGCTCTGCGACCGCGTGGGCATCATCATCGACGGCCGCATGGTGTCTTGCGGCACCCTCGAGGAGGTCTGCGGCGGCATGACCATCGAGGACCGTTTCTTCGACTTGTATAAAGAAGAGAAAGGAGGTGAGGAATGAAAAGCAACACCCTGACAATTATCAAGAAAGAGTTTGCCCGCTTCTTTGGCGACCGGCAGCTGCTGTTCACCACGGTCATCATGCCGGGCCTGATGATATACCTCGTCTACAGCCTTATGGGCAACGGTATCAACAAGATGATTACCGAAGGCGCCGACGAAGTGGTCACCCTGCAGGTGGAGAACATGCCCGCCAGCCTGGCTCCCATGTTCTACAACCTCGACAGCAACCTGGTGGTCACCCTACAGTCCTTCGGCGACGAGGACATCAAGAAGTTGGAGGACAAAGAGATCAACGGCGTGCTGCTGCGCTTCCCTGAAGCGTTTGACGAGAGGATAGCCGTATACGACCCGAGCCTCGACATGATGCCGGCCAACGTGGAGATATACTACAACTCGACCAACAATGCCTCGTCGCGTGTCTATATGATTATCAGCACCATGCTGAACAACTACGGACGGTCCTTCACGGTCAATGTGCCTCAGAATGAGGAACAGCGCTTCGACCAGGCCAGCGACGAGAGCATCGGTGCCATGATTTGGAGCAAGATACTGCCCATGCTCATCATGATGATGCTGTTCAGCGGTGTGATGGCCATTGCCCCCAGCGCCATTGCCGGCGAGAAGGAGCGCGGCACCATTGCCACCCTGCTGGTCACCCCCATGCGGCGCAACGACCTTGCCCTCGGCAAGATTATCTCGCTGAGCGGCATTGCCCTTCTGAGCGGCATCTCCAGCTTTATCGGCATTGCCCTCGCGTTGCCCAAGATGGTGCCTATTGAAGAAGGTGGCTTGGCCTTCCACTACGCCACTACCGACTACGTGGTGCTGTTGCTGCTCATCTTTGCCTCGGTGCTCATCATGGCGTCGGCCGTCAGCCTACTGTCGGCATTGGCCAAGGACGTGAAGAACGCCGGCACAATGGTGGTGCCCTTCATGCTGGTGGTGATGCTTGCCGGACTGGTGCCCATGTTCCAAAGTAGCGTCCCCGAAGGAATTGTCACCTATCTAATTCCGTTCTACAACAGCATTGAGGTGATGACCGCCGTGTTTGCGCACGAGATGCAATGGATACCGGTCATTGTCACCCTGGCCTCCAACATAGTCTACACCGGCATCGCCGTGTGGGGACTGACGCGCATGTTTAACAGCGAAAAGATTATGTTCTCCCGATGAAGAAGAACTTTGCACTACGTCTGGACACCGAAGTCTACGACGCCATCGAACGATGGGCCGCAGACGAGTTCCGCAGTGCCAACGGACAGATAGAATGGATTATCGCCGAAGCCCTGAAGAAGGCCAAGCGTATGCCGAAAAAGAACAAAGAATGAAAAAGATAGCAATAGCATTGATGCTGAGCGTGGGCCTGACGGCCCACGCTCAGTGGTACACGGGCATGAGCCAAAAGACCGGTCTGGCGCTCTGCATACACCTGACTGACACTTCGGCCGAGCTATACAGTCCCATGCAGAGCACACAGCCGATACCCATAAGCAGCTGGAGCCTCGAGGGCAACCGACTGAGCCTTGAGAGCAAACTCATTGGCCTCAAGATAAACCTCACACGGCATGACAGCACCTTCAGCGGTTATTGGAAGCAGAGCATCTTAAAGGAAAACATCACCTTCTTCCCCACCGACACACTCTACCAGCTGCGCCGTCCGCAGAC
>JAFZKV010000068.1 GCA_017551765.1 Bacteroidales bacterium | reverse complement strand
GGCCGCCGAGGTGGGCATGTTCGCCAGCAAGGGTGAGATACGCCGCGAGCTGAAGCAGAACAGCATCAGCGTCAACAAGCAGAAGGTGGCCGAAGGCTGCACCCTCACCGCCGCCGACATCCTCGCCAGCGGCTGCATCCTCGTCCAGAAAGGCAAGAAGAACTACTACATCCTCAACGTAGAGTAGAAAAATTCATTACAAGAGAAGGCCCGCCGAATGGCGGGCCTTTTTTTATTCCTTAAAACCACATGGCTTCTCGCGGAGCCAAATGGTACAATTGTCCAAGTCGGGGTTGGGCTCTCCGGTATTCTTCAGCGGCAGGTACTCATGCCAAATACGGTTACCTCGGTCGTAGTAGTCTACTCGGCGGAAGAACTTGCACCTCATCCGTTTGCAAAAGGCTTCGTCCATGTGCAGCACAAGGTAGTACTCATCCTGCGAGAGCCCCCAAATTTTGGAATCGCTGGTCAGGTAAGGATGCCAATGCCAACGACCGTCCAAGTGAGTGATATACAGCGTATCGCCGTACCCGACGACACGGCCTATCGTATCTATTTCTCCTACGGCGCGCAACCGCTCGATGGCCTTTACCTCGGCGTAAGGACTTTTGCCTAAATCATCTTGGCGGTCTCGCCAGACCATGATGGTCATCCTCACGCTGTCGCGGAAGGATATGTCGCTCAATTCCAGACTGTCGTCGATGGCGATGTAATAATGTTTACCGTTGTGGTCAAACGCAACTGCCGAGCCAGGGAACTCATGCACAATGGTGTCAATCTCCCCCCGTGGTGCATACATGCCAATATTGTTTAGCCGGGCATTAATCTCTATGGTCGCCACTCCGTCGTGATAGTCCAGATGGTCGAAAAACTGTCCGTAGGCTGTCGTCACGACAAGCAGCAGGATAAGCAAGAACGACTTCTTCATAGCAGTGCGTCAAGTATTGGATGGCCACTTACAAGCCGGCCTCCTTTTGTTGCCACGCAGTCCACCTTGGCCGTGCAGCAGAGCTTGTTGTCCGAAGCGCGGAAGATGGCCTGGTGGAAGACATAGCGGATACCCTCCTTGACGGGCCGCAGGCGGCAGATGTATTCGTCGTCGGGCCGCAGGGGCACCTTGTAGGCCATCTCGAAGCGCGCCACTACCACATCGATGCCCGCCTCGTGCAGCTCCTTGAAGCTCACCCCTCGGCTGATGATATACAGATGGCGCGAGTGCTCCATGTAATGTTGGTAGTTGGCATTATTGACGATGCCCTGCAGGTCGCACTCATAGTCGCGCACACGGTCCCTGTTTTCAAAAATATATTCCATGTAAAAGGTAACGTCGGCACACGTTTTTTAGTATCTCAACACCGCCCCTGCAACGCAAATTCTCCGACCGCAGTCGGACATCAGTCGGACAAAAGTCGGACTTCAGTCGGACCTCAGTCGGACAGGGTGCGTTTTTTTTATTTTGTCATGTCGTTTTTTCTTCGTATCTTTGCACATCGTTTTCGGAAATATTAACATAAATTAAAACTATATGACTCAAACAGGTATCAAAACATTGAGAGACAACGCCGCCATGCGTTGGATTGCTCTGCTGCTGCTGGCCCTGGCCATGTTCTGCAGTTATGTATTCATGGACATTCTGTCGCCCATCAAGGACCTGATGCAGGACACCCGCGGATGGGACAGCGCCTCGTTCGGCCGCATGCAGGGCGCCGAGGTGTTCCTCAACGTCTATGTGTTCTTCCTCATCTTCGCGGGTATCATCCTCGACAAGATGGGCGTGCGTTTCACGGCTGTGCTTTCGGGCGCGGTGATGCTCTTCGGCGGCCTGATTAAGTTCTACGCCGTCAGCGACTACTTCGTCGGCACCAGTCTGGAGACCTGGTTCACCAACAACCTGAATTGGAACGGCGAGCTGCCCGTCATCGGCGCCATCCTGCCCTTCGCCGCCGGCATGCCGGCATCGGCCAAGCTGGCCGCCCTGGGCTTTATGTTCTTCGGCTGCGGCTGCGAGATGGCCGGCATCACGGTGAGCCGCGGTATCGTCAAGTGGTTCAAGGGCCGCGAGACCGCCCTGGCTATGGGCTCCGAGATGGCCCTCGCCCGTCTGGGTGTGGCCACCTGCATGATTTTCAGCCCCTACTTCGCCAAGCTGGGCGGCGAGGTGCACGTCGACAACGCCGTCAAGTTCGGCGTCGTGCTGCTCTGCATCGCCCTCATCATGTTCATCACCTACTTCTTCATGGACAAGAAACTCGACAGCCAGACCGGCGAGGCCGAGGAGAAGGACGACCCCTTCAAGATCAGCGACCTGGGCAAGATCTTCACCAGCCTTGGTTTCTGGCTGGTGGCCCTGCTGTGCGTGCTCTACTACAGCGCCATCTTCCCCTTCCAGAAATACGCCGTCAACATGCTGCAGTGCAACCTCACCCTCAACCCCGCTCAAGCGGGCACCTTCTGGGCCGGCAACACAGTGACCATCGTGCAGTACATCATCATGCTGGTTGTGGCCGTGTGCGCCTTCTCCAGCAACTTCTCCAAGAACAAAGGGCTGAAGTTTGGCCTGATGGGCCTGGCCGTCGTGGCCCTGGTGGTCTTCTGCTACATGGGCTACATGCGCGGCACCGCCGAGACCATCTTCGCCGTCTTCCCGCTGCTGGCTGTGGCCATCACCCCCATCCTGGGCAACTATGTGGACCACAAGGGTAAAGCCGCCACCATGCTCATGCTCGGCTCCATCCTGCTGGTCGTCTGCCACCTCACCTTCGCCTTCATCCTGCCTGCCTTCAAGGGCAACGC
>JAFZKV010000010.1 GCA_017551765.1 Bacteroidales bacterium | reverse complement strand
TATGAAGGAAATCATCCCTATTGCCTGCGACCACGCGGGTTACGAACTGAAACTGAAAGTGATAGAGCACCTCAAGGCACGCGACTTGGAGGTGAAAGACTTTGGCACCCACTCGACCGAGAGCTGCGACTATCCCGATTTCGCCCATCAGGTAGGCGCCGCGCTCAATAAAGGCGAATACAAACGGGGCATCGTGATTTGCGGCAGCGGCAACGGTGTGCAGATGACGGTCAACAAGTATCCCCATGTGCGTTGCGCCCTCTGCTGGACGCCCGAGATAGCCCACCTGGGCCGTCAGCACAACGACTGCAACTGCATCTCGATACCGGCCCGCTTCATCGACGAAGCCACCGCCCTGCAGATTGTTGACGAATACCTCGACACCCCCTTCGAGGGCGGCCGTCACCAGCGCCGCGTAGAGAAAATAAGCCAGCTGCTGTGAACTTGGACATTCAACTTGCGCGCAAGGTTTTCGCGTGTATAGACAACACCACCCTCAACGCTACCGACAACGAACAGTCGGTGGCCGCCTTCTGCCGTCGCACACTTGAGATGCGCCTGGAGGACGGCACCACGGTGGCCGCCGTGTGTGTCTATCCCCGTTGGGTGGCTTGTGCCAAACGAGTGCTGGCGGGCAGCGGCATCCGTGTGGCCAGCGTGGCCGGCGCTTTCCCGCATGGACAGTTGCCGCTGAGGCTGAGGGTCGACGAGGTGAGGCAGGCGGTGAGCGACGGCGCCGACGAGGTGGACATCGTCATCAACCGCGGCCTCTTGCTAGCCGGCGAAGACGCCGCAGTGCGCGACGAGGTGGCCGCCATGAAAGATGCCTGCGGTGGCAACACGCTGAAGGTCATCCTCGAAACCGGCGAACTCCCCTCCCCCACCCTCATTGCAAAGGCCGCCCGCCTGGCCATCGACGGCGGTGCCGACTTCATCAAGACCTCCACCGGCAAGATTGCCACCGGCGCCACCCCCCAGGCAGCCGAGGTGATGTTAAATGAAGTTAAAGAAAACGTTAATTTTAACAAAAAGAACATCGGTTTCAAGGCCGCCGGAGGCATCCGCGAGCCCCAGGAGGCCCTCGCCTACGCCGAGATGGCAAAAAAAATAATGGGCGACAACTATATTAACAATCAGACGTTTAGGATAGGAGCCAGCCGCCTGACGGAAAGCCTCTATTCACTTTTAACATTTTAATTTGCCGATTATTCGGAAATTTTTTGTTTCTTTGCACTTTCAAAAATGTTAAAAACTATGAAGCCGCTACAGCAAAAGTTAGCACAATACACCTACCCCCAGGAGATGAGAGCCCTGGGTATTTATCCTTATTTCACCCCCATCTGCAGCGAGCAGAACACCGAAGTGTATGTCACCGGACACAACCATCCTGTCCTCATGTTCGGCTCGAACAGCTACCTGGGCCTGACCAACGACCCGCGTCTGAAAGAGGCCGCCAAGCGCGCCATTGACAAGTACGGCACCGGTTGCGCCGGCTCGCCTTTCCTCAACGGCACCCTCGACATCCACATACAGCTGCAGGACGAGCTGGCCGAGTTCCTCGGCAAGGACGGCGTGATGCTCTTCTCGGCCGGTTTCCTGGCCAACAGCGGCGTCATTCCCAACGTGGTCAGTCGTGGCGATTACCTCTTCTATGACGAGCGCGTGCACGCCAGCATCATGGAGGGCAAGCTCATCACCTTTGCCAGCACGCAGAAATACCGCCACAACGATATGGCCGACCTTGAGCGCGTGCTCGCCAAGGTGCCCGTCGAGGCCTCCAAGCTGGTGGTCACCGACGGCGTCTTCTCGATGGAGGGCGACGTGGCCCACGTGGACAAGATGGTGGACATCTGCAACAAATACGGCGCCACGCTGATGGTCGACGAGGCCCACGGCCTCGGCGTCTTCGGCCGTGAGGGTCGCGGCACCTGCGACCACTTCGGCAAGCTCAACGACGTGGAGCTCGTCATGGGCACCTTCAGCAAGAGCCTCGCCTCGGTGGGCGGCTTCATCGCTGCCGACAAGGACACTATCAATTGGATGAAACACAGCGTGCGTCCCTACATCTTCACCGCCAGCATCACCCCCGCCAGCACCGCCTCGGTGCTCGAGGCCCTGCACATCATGCGCAGCGAACCCGAGCGCAACGCCGCCCTGTGGGACAATCAGCGCTACGCCTTCAAGGCCTTCAAGGACCTGGGCTTCGAGATAGGCAACACCCAGACGCCCATCATCCCGCTCTTCATCCGCGACAACGTGAAGACCTTCACCATCACCCACGACCTGCTGGTCGACGGCGTCTTCGTTACCCCCGTCATCTCGCCCGCCGTGCCGAGCGACGAGACGCTCATCCGCTTCGCCCTCATGGCCACCCACACCCACGAGCAAATCGACATCGGAGTGGAGAAGATTTACAAAGCCTTCAAGAAACAAGAAGTACTTTAGAAGCTGCGAGCTGTAAGCTGTGAGTTTTAAGTGGTGCTATGCCACTTAAAGCTTAAAACTCAAAACTTAAAACTCTCAAAATGATTACTGTCCGTACCGTTAAAAGCCGCCGTGAGCTGAACAAGTTCATCGCCTTCCCCAACAAGCTCTTCAAGGATGTGCCGAGCTACATTCCGGCGCTCGACTTCGACGAGGTGAACCTCCTCACCAAGAAGAACCCCTCGCTGGAGCACTGCTCGCGCGAACTCTTCCTGGCCTACCGCGACGGCAAGGTGGTGGGGCGCGTGGCCGCCATCATCAACCGCACCGTCAACGAGCATTGGCACAAGAAAGCCGTCCGCTTCGGCTGGTTCGACTTCATCGAGGACTACGACGTCTTCACCGCCCTGCTCGACAAGGTGGCCGAATACGGCCGCGCCAACGGCATGGAGGAAATCGAAGGCCCCTTCGGCTTTACCGACATGGACAAGGAGTGCTGGGCCATCGACAACTTCGACGCCCGCCAGAACACCTCCACCCTCTACAACCCCGAGTACTACGTGCGCTTCATCGAGCGCGCCGGCTACGAAATCAAGTGCCGCTGGCAGCAGTACTCCATGCAGGCCAACCAGCCCGTGCCCGACAAGGTGGCCCGCCTCAACAAGCTCATCATGGAGAAGTACCACCTCAGGCTCGTCAAGGTGAAGCACCGCAAGGAGCTTATCCCCTACGCCTGGCAGTTCTTCCACGCCATCAACGACTCCTTCAAGGACCTCTACGACTTTGTGCCCATGACCGAGAAGGAAATCGGCGTCTATATCGACGAGTACTTCCCCTTTGTGAATATGGACTTCGTGCAGTTCGTCGTCGACGAGAACGACCACCTCGTCGCCTTCGGCCTCAGCATCCCCGACCTCACCCAGGCCTACAAGAAGGCCAACGGCAAGCTCTTCCCCTTCGGCTGGTACCACATCCTGCGCGCCCTGCACAAGTTCGACACCATCGACCTGCTGCTCAACGGCGTGCTGCCCGAGTGGCAGAAACGCGGCGTGCACAGCATCTACTACAGCGACATGAACGAGTCGGCCATCCGCTTCGGCGTGCACACGGCCTACACCAACCCCCAGATCATCGGCAACGAGGCCGTCAAAATCTGGGAGACGCAGTACCACACCAAGCCCCTGATGCAGCGCGCCGTCTTCGCCAAAGCGCTGTAAATAACTTTACTCAGCTCTTATAGTAATCCCGCAGGATGGCAACCATTTGATTGCCGGTGAGGATGCGCTTGATGACCACCGAGAGCCACTGCTCCAGGTTGGCCACCACGTTGCGCATCGGCGGGTTCTTCTTCTCCACCAGCTTCGCTATGCGGCGGGCCAGCACCTCGGGTTGCAGGCCGCCGTTCTCCTCCTTCTCGATGATGGCCAGCGAGCGCTTGAACACGGGCCCGTAGTCGGGGTCGTCGAGCGACGCCTGGCTGTTCTTGCGGCTGCCCGTGAAGCCCGTGGCAAAGTCGCCCGGCTCCACCATGCACACCCTGATGCCGAAGCGCCCCACCTCGGCGGCCAGCGCCTCGCTGAAGCCCTCGATGGCGAACTTCGAGGCCGAATAGAAGCCCTGGTAGGGCAACCCCATCACGCCCCCGATAGAGCTCAGGTTGATAATCTTGCCGCTGCGCTGGCGCCGCATCTGCGGCAGCACCGCCTGGCACATGTTCACGCACCCCATGAAGTTGGTGCCCATCTGCAGGTCGATCTCCTCCTCGGTGGCCAGCTCCAGCGCGCCGCCGATGCCCATGCCGGCATTGTTGACCAGCACGTCCACGCGGCCCTGCTCCGCGACGATTTGCGCCACCACGGCGCCAATCTGCTCGCGGTTGCGCACGTCGCACGTGCGATAGCGTATGCTGCTGTGCTCCACCGCGCGGCGGCAGAGGCCGTAGACGGTGTGACCTTTCTGTGACAATAGTTCGGCGGTGGCCTTGCCGAAGCCCGACGAAGCGCCGGTGATGATGATAACCTGTCTGTCCATAGTTGCTCGAATTTGGGTGCAAAGATACGAAAAAGTTAAAAGTTAAAAGTTAAAAGTAAAAAATTAAAAGCAAAGCATTGGTTTCCTTTCCCCCTTTCCCCTTTCCCCTTTTCGCTTTTCCCTTTTCATTTTTCCCTTTT
>JAFZKV010000067.1 GCA_017551765.1 Bacteroidales bacterium | reverse complement strand
TGAAGAGCGTCCGCAAGCGCATTGCGGAGGAGAACGACATTCCGCTGAAAGTGGAGGAGTGCACCTACAATGGCGAGTGTCGTGGCACCTGCCCCCGTTGCGAGGCCGAGGTGCGCTACTTGGAGAACGCCTTGGCCGACCACCTGCGGCTGGGCAAGGTGGCTACCGTGGCCGGCCTCGCCTTCGGTCTTGCAACCACCACAGCACAGGCTGTCGAGACGATGCCTGCCGTGTTGCCCGAGGTGCCGAATGTCGTCAAGGAAGCATTACAGGTGTCCGACAGTATCATCACCATAAGCGGAACGGTGGTGGATGACAAGACAGGGGAACCCTTGCCATTCGTGAACATAAAGGTGCTTAAGGACAGAAAACCACTCGTCCGTATGAAAACGGTTGAGGTAGGAGCGACAGACTTCGATGGCGTGTTCAGAATCAAAGTGCCGCAAGGAAACTACACTATCAAAGTTGCCAGTTTTGGATACTTGTATGACACAATAACCGAAACGCACTACTATGCCGACACCGTCCTCCTTCCTATCCGGCTCGTTGTGAATCCGGATATCAATTGGGAGACCATAGAGGTTGAAGAGAGAATGATGGGTATTATAGATGATGAGATGTTTGAAGCCAATCCTGCATGGCAGCAATTCAATAAAGACGGCATCCAAGTGAAAGTACGATAATTATCAAAACATAAACGACAAAAGTGCGCTCCGTCTCGGAGCGCACTTTCGCTATGCTTTGCCGATAGACGTTTAGAACTCGGCGGTCTTCGGGGTCCTCGGGAAGGGGATGACGTCGCGGATGTTGGCCATGCCGGTGACGAAGAGCATCAGGCGCTCGAAGCCGAGGCCGAAGCCGGCGTGCGGGCAGGTGCCGAAGCGGCGCGTGTCGAGATACCACCACATGTCTTTCATCGGGATGTTCAGCTCGTTGATGCGGGTCATCAGCTTGTCGTAGTTCTCCTCACGCACGCTGCCTCCGATAATCTCGCCAATCTGCGGGAAGAGCACGTCGGTGCCCTGTACGGTCTTGCCGTCGTCGTTTTGTTTCATGTAGAAAGCCTTAATCTCCTTCGGGTAGTCAATCATGATGACGGGCTTCTTGAAGTGCTGCTCCACCAGGTAGCGCTCGTGCTCGCTGGCCAAGTCGACGCCCCAGCTGACGGGGAACTCAAACTTGTGGCCCTTGGCGACGGCCTCCTCCAGAATCTTGATACCCTCGGTGTAGGGCAGGCGCACAAAGTCGGTGTCGATGACGCTGCGCAGGCGCTCGATGAGACCGTTGTCAATCATTTTGTTGAGGAACTCGAGGTCGTCCATGCAGTGGTCGAGGGCCCACTTGACGCAGTATTTGATGAACTCCTCTTCAAGGGCGGTGAGTTCGTCGAGTTGGTAGAAAGCCATCTCGGGCTCAATCATCCAGAACTCGGCCAGGTGGCGCGGAGTGTTGCTGTTTTCGGCGCGGAAGGTGGGGCCGAAGGTGTATATCTTGCCCAGCGAGGTGGCACCCAGCTCGCCTTCCAGCTGGCCGCTGACGGTCAGGGCAGTGAACTTGCCGAAGAAGTCCTGCTCCCAATCGATGGTGCCGTCCTCCTTGCGGGGAGGATTTTCGGGGTCGAGGGTGGAGACATGGAACATCTCGCCGGCACCTTCGCAGTCGCTGGCGGTGATGAGCGGCGTGTGGAAGTAGAAGAAGCCGCGCTCATGGAAGAAGGTGTGGATGGCCATAGCCATGTTGTGGCGCAGACGCATCACGGCACCGAAGGTGTTGGTGCGCAGGCGCAGGTGGCCAATCTCACGCAGGAACTCCATCGAGTGGCCCTTCTTTTGGAGGGGATAGGTGTCGGGGTCGGCCTCGCCGTAGACGACGATGTTCTCGGCCTGTACTTCGACGGCTTGGCCGCTGCCCTGGCTCTCGACGAGCTTGCCCTCGACGCAGAGGCAGGCACCGGTGTTGACGCGCTTCAGTACCTCCTCGAACTTGGCAGGGTCGGCGACGACCTGGATATTATGGATAATCGAGCCGTCGTTGAGGGCGATGAAGGCCACGTTCTTGTTGCCGCGCTTGGTGCGGACCCATCCTTTGACGCATATCGTGTTGCCCAGCAGGGCGCTCACGTCTTCTTTCAGCAGATACTTAATCTCGTAACGTTTCATTGTTTATGTTGTTTTATTTGTTCTCAATCAGTTTTTTCAACTCCACGTCGCTGGCGAACTTGAAAATCAGCTCCTCGCTCTTGCGGCGGCAGATCATCAGCGTGTCGTCGGTGGCGGCCACGATGTAGCCGTCCAGGCCCTCGAGCACGGCCGTCTTGCCTTCGGGAATAATCACCACGCAGTTGCGCGTGTCGTAGGCGAGCATCTCGCCGTTGACGACGGCGTTGTCGTCCTTGTCGTGACGGAAGACGCCGTAGAGCGAGTCCCACGTCTCCACATCGCTCCAGCCGAAGCTGGCGGCCAGCACATGCACGTTGCCGGCTTTCTCCATGATGCCGTTGTCAACCGAGATGGCCTCGCTCTGCGAGTAGACTTGCTCCAGCGTGGAGTGGTCGGTATCCAGCGACAGGTTGAAGAAGCTTGCGGCAATGGCGGGCAGGTAGGTGTTGTAGGCCTGGCGCAGCACCGGCAGGCGCCACACCAGGATGCCGGCGTTCCAGAAGAACTCGCCGCTGGCGATAAACTGACGCGCCATCTCCACAGGCGGCTTCTCGGTGAAGGTGACCACCTTGTGCAGATTGTGCGCCTCGGGCAGCGAGGGTTGTTCGCGGAACTGTATGTAGCCGTAGCTGGTGTCGGGCTTCACAGGCTGGGCGCCGAGGGTGATAATCCACTCATGCTCCTGCACGGTCTCCACGGCTTGCTGCAGGTCGTTGAAGAAGCGCTCGTAGTGGAAGATGGCGTGGTCTGAGGGCGACACAATCAGTGTGGCTTCGGGGTCGAGGTGGGCGATGACCGACGCGGCATAGGCGATGCAGGGAGCCGTGTTGCGGCGCAGGGGTTCGCCGAGCACCTGATAGGGCAGCAGGTCGGGCACCTGCTCGCGCACACGCTCCACATACGGCTCGCCGGTGACGATGATGATGTGCTCGCGGGGACAGATTTTCTCGAAGCGCTCGAAGGTGAGCTGCAGCATCGAGCGGCCCACGCCGATGACGTCAATGAACTGCTTCGGGCAGTCCACCCCGCTCACCGGCCAGAAGCGGCTCCCCAAGCCTCCGGCCATGATGATGGTCCAAAGATGGTTCATACGCTCACCTCCCCTTTGATGTGTGGATGAGGATTGTAGTTTTCCAACGTAAAGTCCTCGTATTTAAATCCAAAGATGTCCTTCACCTCGGGGTTGATGCGCATGGTGGGCAGCGGTCGCGGGTCGCGGCTGAGCTGCAGGCGCACCTGGTCGAGGTGGTTCTTGTAGATGTGCGCGTCGCCGAAGGTGTGCACAAACTCGCCCGCCTCCAATCCGCACACCTGCGCCATCATCATCGTCAGCAGGGCATAGCTGGCAATGTTGAACGGCACCCCGAGGAAGATGTCGGCGCTTCTCTGGTACAGCTGGCACGAAAGCCGCCCATTGTCCACATAGAATTGGAACAGGCAATGGCATGGCGGCAGGGCCATCTCTTCAATCTCGGCGGGGTTCCAGGCCGTCACCAGCAGGCGGCGGCTGTAGGGGTTCTCCTTTATCTGACGCACCACGTTGGCAATCTGGTCGATGGTGCCTCCCTTGCCGTCGGGCCACGAGCGCCACTGACTGCCGTAGACGGGCCCCAGGTCGCCGTTCTCGTCGGCCCACTCGTCCCAGATGCTCACCCCGTTGTCTTTCAGGTATTTTATGTTAGTGTCGCCGCGCAGGAACCACAGCAGTTCGTGGATAATCGAACGCAGGTGCAACTTCTTCGTAGTCAGCGCGGGAAAGCCCTCGCTGAGGTCGAAGCGCATCTGATAGCCGAACACACCCACCGTGCCCGTCCCCGTTCGGTCCTGGCGCTCGGTGCCGTGGTCCAGCACATATTGCAGTAGGTCAAGATATTGTCTCATAACTAAATCATATTAACGCCACCAAGCCTTATATTATTGTATACGCGAGAAAATATTTATTGTATGGATATGGGAAGAAGCCTGGATGAGGCCGTCTGTTGGCAACTTTTTTACAGGTTGTTCTTTGGTTGTTCTTTGGTTTAAACCAAAGAACAACCAAAGAACAACCTGCGAACTGTCGGAGTTAGAGCGAAGTAGACAGGAGGCTGAACGGGCAGGGTGCCCCTTGTTCGGTAAAACTTAACAAAAACGTAACAATTTGGTTGGGGAATTGTGTGTACTTTTGCAGCATCAATTGAGAATTGAGAATTGAGAATTGAGAATTGAGAATCAACCCAATAACATAATAGAACTATATGGAAATCGTTTTAGTTTGCTTGAAGTTGGCTGGAGCGTTGGCGGTCTTCCTCTTTGCCATGAAACTGATGAGCGAGGGCTTGCAGAAATATGCCGGCTCGAAGTTGCGCCACATCCTGACCACCATCACCGGCAAGCCGCTCAGCGGCATCCTGGCCGGTACGGGCGTGACGGCCATTATCCAGAGTTCGACGGCCACCACGGTGATGACCGTGGGCTTCGCGGGTGCGGGCCTGCTGACCCTGGCAGGCGCCATTGCAGTGGTGATGGGTGCCAACATAGGCACCACCGTCACGGCCTGGATTATCACCCTCTTTGGCCTGGGCGGCGGCGGTGGAGAGGAGAAGGTACCCCTGATGCCGATGGTCATTGCGGCCATCAGCCTATTCTTTATCTTCAGCAAGAAAAACAAGATGCAGTATCTCGGCCAGACCATCATCGGCCTTGCACTGCTCATCCTGGGTCTCGGACTCATGGGCGACTCGGTGCCTCCGCTGGACGAGGGCACTGCCCACTCCATCGCCTCCTTGGGGCAATGGGGCTATTGGTCGGTGCTGCTGTTCATTGTGGTCGGTGCCATCCTCTGCATCATCCTGCAGACCTCCTCGGCCATGACGGCAGTCATCCTGCTGATGGCCAACCAGCAATGGATTGATTTCCCGACGGCAATGGCGCTTGTGATAGGCCAGAACCTCGGCACCACGCTCACCGCCCAGGTGGTGGCCATGACCACCGGCACCACCGGCAAGCGCACCGCACGAGCCCACTTGGTGTTCAACGTGGTGGGTGCCCTCATCTTCATCATCCCGTTCTACCCGATTTGCAGCGGCGTGATGTTTATCAGCGAGCGGCTTGACAAACTGCTGCCGGCCATTCCGTTGATTCCTTTGGCTATCACGGTCTTCCACACGCTGTTCAATGTGGTGACCACCATCATCCTGGCCTTCTTCATCCCGCAGATAGTGAAGATTGTTACCTGGATGGTGCCCGAGAAAGCAGAGGAAGGAGAAGAGGAGTTCCGCCTCACCTATCTGGAGCCCAACTTGCTCAGCACCGCCGAGCTTAACCTGCAGAGCGCCAAGAGCGAGATTGAGGAGTTCAGCAAACGCGTGCTACGCATGTACACCTTCCTGCCTGGATTGAGGACTGCCAAGAAGGATGAGGAATTTGAGGCCATTATGGATCGTATTGCAAAATATGAAGGCATTACTGACCGAATGGAGATGGAATTGACCAAGTTCCTTACCAAGGTTGGTTCCGGTGACATCAGTGCCCACGCCTCTGAACGTATCAGTTCGATGATGCGCATCATCGACAATCTGGAGTCGATAGGTGATACCATCTATCAGATTGCTATGACGCGAAAGAACAAGCGCGAGGATGCCGTGCATTTTGATGCAGGTCTCAATGCCAACTTAGAGCACATGCGGCAGTTAGTGCAACAAGCCCTCGACGTCATGGACAGCAACCTGCATGATTATGACCATGTGGACCTCGATGCCGCCTATTCTGCTGAACATGCCATCAACGCCGAGCGTGACCGCTTGCGTGCTCAGCACCTCGACGCGCTGAAGCTCGGTGTCTACGACTACGCTATCGGCAATGCCTACAGCAGCCTCTACGCGCTGTACGAGAAGCTGGGCGACTATGTAATCAATGTTTCAGAGGCTATCGACGGTAGCCGTAAACACGCTGACGATTAACGCCAGCGGAGCGTCTCGACCAGGTGCTCGATGTCGGCTTGGATGTAGCCGATGACGGGCGCCAGCGAGTCGTTGTTGGGTGTGGTGTTGAGGTAGAGGGCGCCGCGCAGGAAGTGGCGCGTGCTGTCGGTGAGCCAAAATTGGCAGGTGGAGGCCACCTTGCTGCCTTTCAGGTAATAGACGGTGCCATATACCTTGTTCTCTTTGTCCTCATAGCCTTGCTCCTCGATGCCCGAGGCGAAGGAGTAGTGCTGCTCCAGAAAGCGCGACGAGGTGTCTATCTGGCTCCGCAGGTCTTCGCTGTTTTTCAGTTGCTTGTAGGTGAGGAACACCACGCCGTCCCACTGCGGGTACATCAAGTCAATCCAACGCTCTCCTTTGGGGGCGTCCTTCTCAGTCCACTCTATGCACTTGTTGGCCTCGAAGACAAAGGGGAATGTCTTGACATAGTCGGAGGTGAATACCAGCGTATCCCCCTTGTATATTGTGGTGTCGCCAGAAGTAATGCGCATGGTGTCGAGCAGGAAATACTCGTGCTCCGGCACGTCGATGCGCAGGTAGGCGTAGGGCTTGGGGGTGTAGTCGTTGTGGCAGGAGGAGAAAAGGAGTGCAAGAAGTGCAATGAGTGCCAAGGAGCGCAAGTACAAATGTTTGGTTTTCATAGTTGTTTCATGTTCTTTCCGTTCAACATGGGCACGAAGCTGTAGGTGCCGAACTTCTCCACTTTCCACTCTCCACTTTCCGCTCCTTCTTTGGTGATGCGTAGCATCTCCTGTTCCTCGTCGCCAAGGGGTATCACCATGATGCCACCCACCTTGAGCTGTGCCATCAGGGCCTCGGGCACCTCGGGGGCGCCGCAGGTAACGATGATGCGGTCGTAGGGACCATAGTTCACCTCGGCCAGGCCCTGATAGCCGTCGCCGAGGAAGCAACGTGCGTTGTAGCGCAAGGTGCTGAGCAGTTTGCGTGTCTGGTCGAAGAGGCCTTTTTGGCGTTCGACGGTGAAGACTTTGGCACCCATGCGGCAGAGCACGGCGGTTTGGTAGCCGCTGCCGGTGCCTATCTCCAGCACCTTCATGCCGGGTTGCAGGGCCAGCAGCTGGCTCTGCATGGCGACGGTGGAGGGGTGCGAGATGGTCTGCTCGCAGCCTATCTTGAGGGCGCGGTCTTCGTAGGCATGGCTGTCCAGGGCGCTGTCGATGAAGAAGTGGCGCGGCACCTCGTTCATGGCCTTCAGCACAGCCTCGTCGCTGATGCCGTTGGCGCGCAGGGTGTCCACCATCTGCTGCCGCAAGCCTTTGTGTTTGAATGTGTCCTGCATCATTCGTCGACTCCCTGGAAGGCCTGCGCGCGCAGGGTGATAGTGGTGTTCTGGGGTGTCACCATGACCGGAGGCATCCCTTGTTCGCTGATATAGCCAATGATGTGTATGCCCTCCATCTCCTTGACTTTCTCGTAGTCTTTCTGGTTGACGGTGAAGAGCAGTTCGTAGTCGCCGCCGCCGTTGAGGGCGCAGCTGACGGGCAGCATGTTCTTGCTCATCTCGGAGCAGACGCGTGAAGTCTGATAGTCAATGGGCAGGCGCTCCTCGTACACTTCGCATCCGCAGCCCGAGGCGTGGCAGAGGTGCAGCAGGCTGTCGGCCAGGCCGCGGCTGACGTCGGTCATCGCGGTGGGCACCACGCCGGCTTTGGCCAGCTTCTTCACGATGTCCATGCGGGGCTCGGGCTTGAGGAAGCGCTCCAGCACGTAGTCATAGCCGTCAAGGTCGGGCTGGAAGTTGGGGTTGGCTTGGTAGGTCACCTTCTCGCGCTCCAGCACCAGCAGGCCGGCGTAGGCGCTGCCCAGGTCGCCACTGCAGCAGATGAGGTCGTTGTGGGCGGCACCGCGGCGATAGGTAATCTTGCTGTCCTCCACGTCACCCATGACGGTGACGGTGAGCACCATGCCGGCACGCGAGGTGGAGGTCTCGCCTCCCACCAGATGCACGTCGTAGCGCTCGCAGCAGAGGCGCAGGCCGGCATAGAGTTCATCGAGGGCCTCGACGGAGTAGCGATTGCTGACGGCGATGCTGACCAGCGCCTGTCGCGGGGTGCCGTTCATGGCGGCGATGTTGCTTATGGCGATGGCCAGAGCCTTGTAGCCCAGATGCTTCAGTGGGGTGTACATCATGTCGAAGTCCACCCCCTCGACCATCGTCTGGGTGGTGACGAGGGTGTTGCCCGACACGGCGCAGTCGTCGCCTTTGACATCGAGGCCGTCGGTGAGGCGTGCTATCAGGGCCACTTTGCCCATCTGGCTGATTTCGGTGCGTCCTTCTTGGTATTGTAGCTGGTTTTCCATTGTTTATTTTAGGAGTGCAGGGAGTGCAAGGAGTACAAAGGAGTGCAAGACAAATGCATCCATCTAATCCTTGATGCCCGCATTATTGATTATTCCGTTACTATATTTGATGATAAAACGACTCGTTTCCTCAATGCTGCACCACAGCTCTTTATATTGAGCCGAGGTGATATATTCCAGGTCTCTCGACAAGATGATGTAATCTTTACATTCGGAGAGGCTCCCTTGTGATATATTGAAAAAGCGTAACTTGTCAGTTCTACTTAGTTTCCTGTATCCTTCTGCAATGTTGGCTTCAATTGACACGGCTGCACGACGGAATTGGGAAGTTAACCCAAACCTTTCGTCATCAGGGAAACTTTTCGTTATCTTGTACACCAAGAGGACAAAGGCATGGGCTTTTTGCCATGCAATCACATCTTCAAAACTTTGAGTCATCTTTGTGGTCTTTTCTGGTATTGTCCTGCACTCCCTGGCACTCCTCCGCACTCCCTGTACTCCCCAGATAATAAATCAGTATCCCTGCGGCCACGGCGGCGTTGAGGCTCTCGGCGGTGCCGCCGAGGTTGGGGATGAGCACCGGATGCGTCACGGTGGCCATCGCCTCGGGGCTGATGCCGCGGCTCTCGTTGCCGATAAGCAGCACTTTGGGAGTCGTAGGCTGTAAGCTGTGAGTTTCAAGTGGTTCGCCTTGCAGCGAGGCGCCGTAGACGGGCATGTCGCAGGCGGCCAGCCAGGCCGGCAGGTCCACATAGTCCACCCGTGTGCGGAAGATGGCGCCCATCGAGGCCTGCACCACCTTGGGGTTGTAGCAACTCACGGTGTCGCGGCTACATACGATGTGCCGCACGCCGAACCAATCGGCCGTGCGCATCAGGGTGCCCATGTTGCCCGGGTCCTGTATCCTGTCTAATGCTAAAGTGAGTGATGAATGATGGGTGATGAGTGATGAGTGGTCGGGGCGGTCGAGCAGCATCCACACCTGGTTGGGGGTCTTGAAGTTGGATAGGCGTTCCAACTCGGCTTGGCTCACCTCGTAGAACTCTCCGCACACCACCTTCCGTTCGTCGTTCTCCGCTCGCCACTCGCCGGTGGCGCACACCACCCGGATAGGCATGCCGGCGGCCATCGCCTCGGTGGCCATCTTGGGCCCTTCGACAACAAAAACCGCCTCCTCGTCGCAGTTCTTCTGCAGTCGGTAGGCGGCTAATTCCTTCAGTCTGCTCTTACTAATCAAAGCTCTATATACATATTGTGTTCTTTGGCCAGGCGGCGCAGGTTGATGATGGCGTAGCGCATGCGGCCCAGGGCGGTGTTGATGCTCACTCCCGTGCGGGCGGCGATGTCCTTGAAGTCGCACTTGCCATAGTGGCGCAGGATGACCACGCGGCGCTGCTCCGGCGGCAGCATCTTGACCAACTTGCGGATGTTCTGGCCCGTCTGCTTTTTCATCATCACATGCTCGGCGTTCTCGTCGGGGAACTTCAGGTTGTCCAGCACATCGCTCTCGGGGCGGTTGGGCACCAGCGGCATCTTGTTGTTGCGGCGGAAATGGTCCACAATCAAGTTGTGCGCAATACGCATCACCCAATGGATGAACTTGTTCTCGTCCTTGTATTGGTCCGAATTGATGGTGACAATCACCTTGTAGAAGGTTTCCTGAAAGATATCGTCGGCCGTTTCCTTGTCTTTGACCACCGAAAAGATGTAGCCGTAGACCTTGGCCTGGTAGCGTTCCAGCAAGGCCTCGAAGCAGGAGGCATCACCCTCGCGGTAGCGGGTAATCAGTTCGATGTCTGTCAGTTGTTTTGTCTTTAAGTCCGTCATTGTTACACGGTTTTGGGGGTTAAAACTGATACAGTTGCTTCGATAATTGTCAGTTTGGTTCTACATCAATTCGGGTGCAAAAATACAACTTTTTTTTAACATGCAAGCAAAAAGCTACGATTTTTTTAATTTTTTAGTATGTACAAAACAAAAAAAATTGCAACTCGAACCCCTTGGAAATAGGTCGTGCACGACATAAATGGGTCGTCGGTGGCCGGTAGCCGGTGGTCGGTATAGGCGAAAAAACACCCCCAAACCGCCCTTTTACCGGCTACCGGCCACCGATTTCCGGCTACCAACCACATAAAAGTCACTGCCTCAGAGCATAATACCCCACCTTGCCATCGCATCCCCTCCGACTCTGCTCCGACTCAACTCCGACTCAAGTCCGACTGAACTCCGACCGCGGTCGGACAAAACACGTTGCATCTACGGTGTCGGTACAATTATGTCGTGCACGACATAAATTGGTCGCCGGTCGCCGGTAGTCGGTAGTCGGTAGTCGGTGGTCGGTGCCAGCTACCAACTACCGGCTACCAAATCATAGATTACGCCGCAGGCGGGAGAACAAAAGCAGGTGGGAGAATGAAAATAAATTTGCGTACGTCGGATATTCTTCGTACTTTTGCAGAAAATTTTCTACGCTATGAAACGTACATTGCTGATTTTGGCGGCGTTGCTGCTGTGCGTCGGTAGCCTCCGGGCGCAAACGCTTGAGATAGAGAAACCGCTGACCCTCACCGAGCGGCAGGAGGCCGTGAAGTACGAGCGATTGGACTTCAATCAGGTCCCCTGCGCCCTGGTTATCCTGCACCTCGACAACGACAATGTGGACTTCGAGGGCGACATCCGCACCTCGCAGTACCGCAACGGCGAGTGGTGGATATGGATGATCAAAGGCTCCAATTGGCTGACGGTGAAGGCCGCGCAATGCACCCCTCTCCGCATGGAATTCAAGGGGTTGCAGTCAAGCAAGACCTATGAGGTCAGCCTCCGCCCCGCTGCGGCCAAACTGATACTCACCGAGCCCCTCCGCGGCGATGTCTCGATGACCGACGCCTCCAACCCCAAGTTTCTCCGTCGCGACGCCAAAGGGCGTACCTGTGCCATAGTGCGTATCGGCCTGGTGCTGCCCGAGGCGCAGTTTCAGGGCAACGGCGTGGTGCACAGCGAGTATCGCGACGGTGAGTGGTGGGTGTGGCTGTCGCCCGACGCCACGCAGATGACCGTCACCGCCGCCGGCTACCAGCCCTTGGAGATGCAGTTCGAGCCCGTGCAGGCCTCGTCCACATACGTGATGACCCTTCTCAAGGAAGGCCAGCAGAGGGTCAAGCGGACGGACGGCTATGTCGACTTGGGCCTCCCCAGCGGAACCTTGTGGAAAGAAACGGACGAAGTGAGCACAATCAATCAATGGACGAAAAGCCGTCATTTAAAATATAGTGAGGCGCTCAGTGTGGCCGGCAATATGTTGCCCACCAAGGAGCAGTGGGAAGAGTTGAAGGAGAACTGCAAGTGGGAGTGGCAAGGTAATGGCTTCAAGGTCACTGGCCCCAACGAAGAGACGTTGATGTTGCCGGCTTCGGGGTACAAAGGATGTGACGGGGCTATTAGATTTGTGGATGTTGTAGGACGCTATTGGTCGTCCACCTCCAGCGGCTCTGACAGCGTGTGGGCGCTTGCCGTAACATTTGGCGACAAGATGCTGAGCAAAATAGCCAAGAATACATGCGACGGCTATTCGGTGCGAATTGTCAAACCCAAGGAGACGGAGAAAACACAGAAGGATGTGGAAGAAATATTGGTGGTGGACGATGATGAGGAAGTAAGTCATGAATTTTCCAAGACACACACAGTAACTGTGGAAGAAGAGGAAGTGGACAACGAAATCTATATGTTTGCAGAAGTCATGCCAGAGTTTCCAGGTGGAATGGATGCTTACAATAAATGGTTCTTGGACCACCTGCAATATACCGATGAGATTATGTCCTATTTGCGGTTTATGGGGATGAAATATACGGTGTATATCATGTTCGTGGTGGAGCGTGATGGCAGCCTTTCCGGCTTGAGGGGATATAACAATAAAGAAGGTTCAAAGCCGCTGGTGGACGAAGCCATTAGGGCGATGAAGGAGATGCCTAGATGGAAGCCGGCCACACAGCGTGGTAAACCTGTGCGTGTGCAGTGGATACGTCCTGTGGTATTTGATGGCTCAAACCGTTAATAATTGATATGATGAATAAAAGCAGAAAACAAGTTTTGGCCCTGCTGGTAGTGATGCTGTTTGTGTTGCTGCCGATGAACGGCCTTCAGGCACAATCAAACAAGGGGTATGTCAACCTCGGCCTGCCGAGCGGCACGCTCTGGAAGGCTACGAATGAGAGTGGCTATTACAAGTATGAAGACGCCGTCGAAGCCTTTGGCAAAAACCTGCCCTCCAAAGAGCAGTTTATGGAATTGAAGAAGGAGTGTCGTTGGCAGTGGACCGGTAACGGCTACAAAGTCACAGGACCCAACGGCAAGTCCATTGAGCTGCCCCTCACGGGTCATCTCTTTATCAATGATGAGGTAAGCGGGGAGACAACAGCCAACTATTGGTCTTCTACGCTTGAGGACGATTACTATGTGTGGACACTCTATATTGACGAGGAAGAGAAAATCATGGAGCACAGCCCCCAGAGTTATAGTTTCCCTGTGCGGCTTGTCAAGTCGAAATAAAACACTCTAATATCTATGAAGAAAATACTGTTTGTTCTTTTGGCAGCGCTGCCGTGGGGGGCGGTGTCGCAGGGGCTGCCGGCAGAGTATGAGGGGCAGTCGTGCACCTCGATTATGGTGGGCAAACGCGCCTCGACCGACGGCAGCGTCATCACGTCGCACACCTGCGACGGCCGTTACCGCACCTGGATGTATATGGAGCCTGCCGCCGACCATGAGGCCGGCGAGGTACATACCGTGCGCCGCGGTACGATGCACACCGCCTACCGTAGCGACACCACCGGTGTGCGCGAGGTGGGCACCATCCCGCAGGTGGCCCACACCTACGCCTACCTCAACGCAGCCTATCCCTGCCTCAACGAGCACCAGCTGGCCATCGGCGAAACCACCTTCAGTGGCCCCGACACGCTGGTTAACAAGAAAGGCATGTTCACCATCGAGGAACTGGAGCGCGTGGCATTGATGCGCTGCACTACGGCGCGCGAAGCTATACGCCTCATCGGCTCGCTGGTGAAGCAGTATGGCTATGGCGACGGCGGCGAGTGCATCACCATTGCCGACCGCAGCGAGGTGTGGCAGATGGAGATCCTCGGCGAGGGCCCCGCCAAGGTGGGCGGCGTCTGGGCGGCGCAGCGTGTGCCCGACGACCATGTGGCCGTCAGCGCCAACATCCCCCGCATCGGCAAACTGCAGCGCGACAACCCCGACTACTTCCTATGCTCCGACAACATCGAGGCGGTGGCTAAGAAGTACAAGCTGTGGGACGGCAAGGGCGACTTCATCTTCTGGCGGGCATTCAACACCGCGTGGGCTAAGGGTCGCAACTTCCGTGAGCGCGAATACTTTATCTTCAACGCTTTGGCTCCCTCGCAGGGCTTTACCTACGACATGGACGAGCTGCCTTTCTCGGTGAAGCCCGACTCGCTGGTCGACGTGCGCCAGGTGATGGCCCTGCTGCGCTCCACCTACGAAGGCACCGACATGGACATGTGCCGCAATGTCAGGCAGGTGGTCAACCGCAAGCGCGACGATGGCAGCACCTACAAGGACACCGTCATCAGCCCTGTGGCCAACCCCTGGCTGACGGGCAACATGCAGCAGACCCTCAACTATATAGCTCCTGGCACCATCGACTTCGTGCGCACCGTCAGTGTGGCTTGGTGCTCCTACAGCTTTGTGGCCCAACTGCGCGATTGGCTGCCCGACGAGGTGGGTGGCGTCTGCTGGGTGTCGGTCGACAACCCTGGCCAAAGTCCTCGTGTGCCCATCTTCTGCGGCACCACACGCCTGCCCAAGGCCTACAACCTCTGCGGTCAGAAGAAGTACAACGAGGAGGCCGTCCTGTGGCAGTACCGCAAGGCCAACAAGCTGGCCACCGTCAGCTGGCAGCGCACGCGGAAGCACCACATGGACGAAGTGATGCGCCTCGAGGACGAGGCCTTCGGCGGCATGAAGAAGCTCGAGGAGCAGGTCAAGGCCCTGAAGGCCAGCAAAGATGAGCTGCACGACCCCGCTCCGAAGATTGCCAACATGCTGAACGACTACACCTACCGCGCCTATGACAACAGCACCCTCGCCTGGCGCCGCCTCGAGGAGGGCTATTGGCAGATGTTCGGCATGGGCTTCTGAGGAACACCAATTTTTTTTAAAAAGGCATACTAAAGAGGCGGTTTCGGCGTTAAAAAGCAATTATGTCAAATCGCTATGCCGATAGAAGTCATGTGGTGAAGCTGATCTTCATCGTGGTGGGCGTCCTGTTCGTCGGGCGCCTGGCCATGCTGCAGTTGTTCAGCTCCAAGTACCGCGACCTGGCCAAGCAGCAGTCGCTCAGGCCGGTGACGCAGTATCCGGCGCGTGGCTTCATCTATGACCGGCACGGCGAGTTGCTGGTGCACAACGAGGCGGTGTATGACCTGATGGTCATCCCGCGTATGGTCAAGGGTTTGGACACCAACTATTTCTGTGAGAGTCTCGGCATTACACGCGACGACTTCGACGAGCGCATGCGCAAGGCGCGCAAGTACTCGACCTACTCGGCCTCCATCTTCATGAAGCAAATCTCGAAGGAGGAGTATGCGCGCTTTGAGAACAAGATGTACCGCTTTACGGGCTTTTATATCTCGCAGCGCACCCTGCGCATCTACGACCGCCCCATCGCGGCGCAGGTGCTGGGCTATGTCGGTGAGGTGGACAAGGCCGACATTGAACGCGACTCCTACTACACGCAGGGCGACTACATAGGCAAGAGCGGCCTGGAGAAGAGCTACGAGGAGATACTGCGTGGTGTGAAGGGAAAGAAAATCATGCAGGTGGACGTCCACAACCGACAGGTGGGTCCCTATCAGGGCGGCGCCTACGACACGCTGCCAGAGGAGGGCATGAACCTCTACACCACTCTCGATGCCGACCTACAACAGTATGCCGAGGAGCTGATGGGCAACAAGCGCGGCTGCGTGGTAGCCTTGGAGCCTTCGACGGGTGAGCTGCTGGCGATGGTCAGTGCGCCTTGCTACGACCCCAACCTGCTGGTGGGGCGCATCCGTGGCGAGAACTACAAGAAACTGAACAGCGACCTGGCCAAGCCCATGCTCAACCGAGCGCTGATGGGACAGTATCCGCCAGGCTCCATCTTCAAAGTAGCGCAGTCGATGGTGGCGCTTGACCTTGGGGTCATCAGCCCGCAGAGCGGCTTTGTGTGCGACAAGAGCTTGGTAGGGTGCCACAACCACCCCTCGGCGCGGTCGGTGCAGGAGGCCATCAAGATGAGCTGCAACCCCTACTTCTACCAGGTCTACCGACGTGTTATACAGCAGGGTAAGTACAAGAGCATCTACAAAGACTCGCAGTACGGCCTCACAGTGTGGCGCGAGTATATGCTGCGGTTCGGCTTCGGGCAGAAACTCGACATCGACCTGCCGAAGAGCGGCATGTCTACCGGCAACATCCCCGACACGGCCTATTACAACCGCTGGTACGGCAAGGAGCGGTGGGCTTTCTCGACCATCTATTCGAACTCGATCGGGCAGGGCGAGGTGACGGTGGTGCCGATACAGATGGCCAACTTGGCCGCCATTGTGGCCAACCGCGGCTACTACATCACGCCTCACATGGTGCGCTTCTATGGCCCCGACTCGCTGCGTAACGAGGAGTACTACACGCGACACGAGACGGGCATCGACCACAAATATTTCGACATCGCCGCCGCGGGCATGTACGACGTGGTGCATGTGGCCGGCGGCACGGGTCGCAGGGCGCGCGTCGATGGCCTCGACGTGTGTGGCAAGACGGGCACGGCCGAGAACTACGGCAACGACCACTCGGTGTTTATCGCCTTCGCCCCCAAGGACGACCCCAAGATAGCCTTGGCGGTGTATGTGGAGAACGCGCAGGGCGGCGGCGGCACCTGGGCGGCACCCATAGCAGGCCTGCTGATAGAGCGCTACCTCAATGGCGAGGTAAAGCGCAAAGATGTGGAGAAAATGTATAAGGAAATCAACCCCTGCCAGAAGTTGCCGCTGACACGCAGGGTGAAAAAGAAGAAGTGATGTACCAAGAGAGGCTGAAAATAGATTGGTGGACAGTGGCCATTTGGGCAATACTTACAGTCTTCGGTGTGCTCAATATCTATTCGGCCACCTATTCGGGCGACCTGTCGTCGCTGTTTTCCCTCAAGTCCTTTGGCGGGAAGCAGTTGCTATGGCTGGCCATCGCCACCGTTGCGGCCATACTTGTCCTATTCGCCGAGCCGCGTTTCTTCTCAAACGGAGCCTATCCCATATATGCGGTGGTCCTCCTCTTGTTGGTGGCCACGTTGTTTCTGGCAGTTACTGTCAATGGAGGTAAATCGTGGATTGAAATCGGAGGCTTCCGTTTCCAGCCCTCCGAGTTCGCCAAATTTGCCACCGCACTTGCGCTGTCCAAGTACATGAGTGCCATCGACGTGGAATGGAAACAGATGCGAACCAAGCTTGTGGCCTTGGCGATTATGGGTATTCCTGCTGGATTGGTGCTATTGCAGCATGACGCAGGTTCGGCGTTGGTGTTCGCGGCGTTCGTGCTGCCGCTCTTCCGCGAGGGTCTTTCGGGCGCCATTCTCGTGGTGGGGCTGGTGGCGGTGGTGCTGTTTGTGCTGGCGCTGCTGGTCAACAAGTATATACTGATAGGAGCCTTGGTGCTGATAGCGCTGTTCTACCTCTTCGTGTGGCTCAACAAGCGCACGGCCAAGAATTGGTGGCGCACCATCGGCCTACTGCTGCTTTGTTCGGCTTTTATCTTCTCGGTCGACATTCTTTACAAACAGCTCGACGACCATCAGCGCGAGCGCATCGAGGTGCTGCTGGGCAAGAACGACGACTTGCAGGGCTCGGGCTATAACGTGCACCAATCCAAGATAGCCATCGGCAGCGGCGGCTTCTTTGGCAAGGGTTACCTCAAGGGCACCATCACCAAGGCCGATTTCGTCCCCGAACAGCACACCGACTTTATCTTCTGCACCGTAGGCGAGGAGTGGGGCTGGCTGGGGTCATCGCTGCTGGTCGCCCTCTATGTGTGGCTGCTGGTGCGACTCATCAACATGGCCGAGCGACAGCGGAGCACCTTCTCGCGCTTCTACGGTTACTCGGTGGCCAGCATCCTTTTCATGCATCTGTTTGTCAACGTGGGCATGGTGCTGGGTCTGGTGCCCGTCATCGGCATCCCGTTGCCTTTCTTCAGCTACGGCGGCTCGTCGCTGCTGGCTTTCACTATTCTTTTGTTTGTATTCATCAGGCTTGACGCCACCAAAAACCAATTATACTGATGCCCAAGAAACCCACCAACGAAGAACACTGCTCCTTTTGCGGCCGCCCCGCCTCGCAGACCATGCTGCTGAGCGGCGTGGACGGCTATATCTGCGCCGACTGTGCGCATCAAGCCGAGCATATTTTCAAGGAACAAAGCAACCACTCGCAGAACAGCCAATTCAAGTTACAGGACTCCGACATTCCCAAACCCACCGAAATCAAACAATTCCTTGACCTCTACGTCATCGGTCAGGAGGCCGCCAAAAAGGTGCTGTCGGTGGCGGTATACAACCACTACAAGCGTCTGAAATACAACATTGAACATGGTGACAAGAACGAGGTGGAGATTGAGAAGAGCAACATTGTTATGGTGGGTGAGACCGGCACCGGCAAGACGCTGCTGGCCCGCACCATCGCACGGCTGCTGAAGGTGCCTTTCTGCATCGCCGATGCCACCACGCTGACCGAAGCCGGCTATGTGGGCGACGATGTGGAAAATGTGCTCGTGCGCTTGCTGCAAGCCGCCAACTACGACGTGGCGGCCTGCGAGCGTGGCATCGTGTTCATCGACGAGATAGACAAGATTGCCCGCAAGAGCGAAAACACCAGCATCACACGCGACGTGAGTGGCGAGGGAGTGCAGCAGGCTTTGCTCAAGCTGCTTGAGGGCGCCGAGGTGAATGTGCCGCCCGAGGGTGGCCGCAAGCACCCCGAGCAGAAGCTCATCAAAATCAATACACGCAACATCCTGTTTATCTGCGGCGGTGCCTTCGACGGCATCGAACGGGCCATCGGGGCGCGCCTGAACAGCAATGTCATAGGGTTCAAGGGCGACGAGAAGCGCCAGGAGCTCGACCGCGACAATATGCTGCAGTATGTGCAGCCGATGGACCTCAAGAAGTTTGGCCTCATCCCCGAGCTGGTGGGCCGCTTCCCGGTGCTCACCTACTTGGAGCCCCTCGACCGCGAGGCCCTGCGGCGTATCCTCACCGAGCCCAAGAACGCCCTCGTCAAGCAGTATGTCGAGCTGTTCAAGATGGACGGAGTGACGCTCGACATCGAACCCTCGGTGCTCGACCTGGTGGTGGACCGAGCAGTGGAGTACCACCTTGGTGCCCGCGGCCTGCGCTCCATCATGGAGGGTATGATGACCGACCTGATGTTCGACTTGCCCACCCTCCCCAAAGGCTCTACCTTCACCCTCACCCGCCAGGAAGCGGAGAAGAAGATACGGCTGTAACTGCTTCGGTGCAAGATTTTTTTTGCCAATTAGGAAAAAAGTTGTACTTTAGCATTTTGAATTAACACATTGATTTGGAAGTTTTGTCCGCTCAATGAGTTGATTATGATATTAGTACAAAGTAAATAAAATTGAAAATATATATATGAAAACGCTGAAAAAAGGCCTTTTGCTGCTTCTTATCACCGTTATGACGGCCTCCGCGACCTATGCACAAAAGAGTGTCGCTCAGAAAGCCGACAACCTCTTTGACCAGAACCGCTTCGTCGAGGCGTTGGACCAATACACCAAAGCCTACGAGAAAATCAAGAACAACAAAGCCGAGAAGAACCGCGTCTACTTCCAGATGGCCGAGTGCTACCGCATGATGTACGACTACCCCCACGCCGAGCGCATCTACAAACGCCTGGCCGCCGACGGCTATGCCACCACTGAGCGCAAGCTGTACTTCAACCTGGCTGAGATGTGCCGCTTTGAGGAGAAGTTCGACGAGGCCGACGAATACTACGAGAAATACCTCCAGATGGAGCCCACCGACAGTTACGCCATCAAGCGCAAGCAGTCACTTATCTATGCCAACCAGCTTTCCATCAACCGCACGCGTCACGACATCAGGAAGATGAGCGATTGGAGTACCGACTTCAACGATTGGGCTCCGCGCTTCCAAGGCGAGGATACCACGCGCCTGGTCTTCACCACCTCGCGTTTCCCCGAAGGCGAGAGCGTGGGCGCCGACCCCTGGACCAACCAGGCTTTCTCCGACCTCTACTATGTCTTCCAGGACCGCAACGGCCGTTGGGTCTCCACACCTGAGCCCTTCGACAAGAGCGGCAAAATCAATACCGGCGTCAACGAAGGTGAGATAGCCTTCTCGCCCGACGGCAACACCGTCTACTTCTCGCGCTGCGACGTGCGCCAGAACGAGACCCTCGGCTGCCGCATCTA
>JAFZKV010000009.1 GCA_017551765.1 Bacteroidales bacterium | reverse complement strand
CTGCTCTTTAGCCGGCCTGTGGCTGGCGGGGTGCGCCACTTGGCTCTGCATAAGCTATGGACCGAGGAAGAGGGCTTGGTGGAGTACGAGACTTCGCGATTGAAGTTCCTGGGCCGAGGTGGCAGCCTGGCCCACGCTGATATTCTGGAGAGCCGCCGTACGCTCAGCGGAACAGTGGGTACCACTCTTGACCCTGTAATGAGCATGCGGCGCCGCGTGCATGTGCCTGCCGGCAAGCAGGTGGAGGCCTACGCCATTGTGGGCTTCGCCAAGTCGCGCGAGCAGTTGCTTGCACTCACCGAGCAGTACCAGACCGCTGTTGATGTTGACCACGCGTTCCGCACTGCCTCGGTGTTCAATAATATGCGTACCAGCATGTCGACCCTCAAAGGGGTGCAGATGCGCCTCTATAACAGCATAGCCAAGTACATAGGTCAGACCGCCACCCTGGGCAACCACCGTCAGGCGTTGCTGGCCCAAAACCGCTTGTCACAGAGTGGACTCTGGCGGTTCGGCATCAGCGGCGACTACGCCATTGTGCTCATGGAGGTGGACAGCATGGCCAAGAGCGGCTTTGCCAAGGAAATGCTCCGCGCCTTCGAGTACTACAAGGTGCACGGCTTGGTGCTTGACTTGGTAATTATAAATGACGCAGAGGGTACCGACCGTGACAGCCTAACGCACTTCATACGCAATATGGCCGATACCGAGCACCTGTGGCCCACCCACCAGGAGGCGGGCAAGGTGTTTGTGCTCAACGGAAACGATGTGAGCGACGACGAGCGCGTGCTGCTCCGCACTGTAGCCCGGCTGGACTTCAACACCCACGAGGGCCTCAACATCCAGCAGCAGCTCGAGCGGCTCGAGGCGGTGAACCAGGCTTATCAAGACAAGATTGAATACCCTGTGTTGAAGCCGAAGAGGGAGTTCCGTGTGTGGAGCAGTCTGGAATTCTATAATCAATATGGCGGTTTCGACAATGAAGGGCGCGACTATGTGGTGACCAATACCAATACGCCGATGCCTTGGGTCAATGTGATTGCCAATCCGCATTTTGGCTGTGTGGTGAGCAGCACGATGTCGGGCTTCACTTTCGCCCACAATGCGCAGCAGTTCAAGCTCACCAGCTGGAGCAACGATATGGTGCGCGACGATGCCAGCGAGATGCTGCTCATCGGCCGCCAGCGCTTTGTGCCCGCCACTGCGAGACACGGTCAGGGGTGGTCGGCTTTCGATGCCGAATACGACAACCTGAAGGTCAATGTGCGTGTGTTTGTGGCGGTGGAGAGAATGGAGAAGTACTACCAGATACGGTTGGAGAACCGGCTGGATAGTATACAGGAGGTGCAGCTCGACATGGTGTATCAACTGGTACTTGGCGACAGTGAGGAGCGTACGGCGCGCTACTTGTACTCCGAGTGGGACGAGGAGGCCAATACGCTGCGTGTGCGCAATGTGTATCATCCTGTCTACAACGACATGTGGGTGCTGCTGTCTGCCACCGAGCCGTTGACGGACATCAGCCTCAATTACCCCAACCGCAAACGCCTGGGTCTCACTATCGACCTGCCTGCCAAGGGTGAGAAGGAGATGGCGTTCGTGATAGGAGTGGCAGAGTGGCAGAGTGACAAAGTGAAAGAGTCCACTCAGCAACTTGACCACTCAGCTACTTTGCCACTCTTCCACTCAGCCACTATCAACCAGGAGTTCGACCGTGTGGTGGCTTTTTGGGACGAGAAACTTTCGACCATACAGGTGGAGACGCCCGACCGTTCGTTCAACCACATGTTGAACAGGTGGTATCTCTATCAGGTCTACTCTTCGCGTCTTTTTGCCCGTGCGGGCTTTTACCAGGTGGGTGGGGCCACGGGTTTCCGCGACCAGCTGCAGGATGTGATGTCGGTGCTTTACAGCGACCCCGCTTATGCACGCCGTCAAATTCTCGACCACGCTGCCCATCAGTTTGCCGAGGGCGATGTGCTGCACTGGTGGCACGAGAGCCTGAAGACGGGAGCTCGCACCACGTTCAGCGACGACTATCTGTGGCTTGTCTTCGTTGCTTACCAATATGTGAAGGTGACGGGCGACACCACGATTTTGACCGAGCAGGTGCCTTTCTGTCAGGCCGACCAGCTGCGTCCCGATGAGGCCGAGCGTTGTGTGAACTATGTGAATGGGGTGAATGGGTTGCAGAGCGACAGAGTGGCTAATTCTGATGGCCACTCGGCCACTCTCTACGAGCATCTGCGCCGCTCGATGAACCGTGCAATGAGCCGCACGGGTGCCCACGGCCTGCCTTTGATGGGTTGCGGTGATTGGAACGACGGCATGTCCGCCGTTGGCGTCGGGGGGAAGGGCGAGAGTGTATGGGTGGCGTTCTTCTTGGCCGATTTGTTGCCCAAGATGGAGGAAATGACGCGCCTGATGCCCGGTGCCGACCTGACCTGGTGCGAGGAACTCGAGACTTTCCGCCGGAAGCTTGTCGATGCCATTCAGCGCTCGGCCTGGGACGGTGCCTGGTTCCTCCGCGCCTGGTACGACAACGGCACTCCGATGGGCAGCCGCAACAGCGTGGAGTGCCAGATTGACCTCATCTGCCAGGCGTGGAGTATACTGACCGATGTGGCCACTGCGGAACAGAAGGCGAGTGTGATGCGTGAGACCGACCGGCGACTGGTGAATCGCGAGCACGAGATAATCCAGCTGCTCACACCTCCGTTCCGCAATTCCAATCCTTCGCCGGGCTACATAATGAATTACCCCGAGGGAGTGCGTGAAAACGGCGGCCAATATACCCACGGCGCCATGTGGTACATCATGGCAAAGCTGAAAGAGGGACGAATAGACGAGGCTTACTATCTCTACTCGCTTATCAATCCCGTGCACCGCACACAGAGCTTGGCTGATGTGCTCAAGTACAAGGTGGAGCCCTATTGCATTGCGGCCGACATCTACAGCAACCCGCAGCATGCAGGACGTGGCGGCTGGACCTGGTACACCGGCTCCGCTTCGTGGGCCTACAAGACCGGTATCGAGAGTATTCTCGGCTTCCATAAGGAGGGCGACAGGCTTACGGTCAATCCCCACATTCCATCGGAGTGGCAGGGGTTCAGCCTCCGCTACCGCCACGGTGGAAGCATCTATATTATCAAGGTCTCTGGCACAGGAGCGTCGGCCAGCATTAACCTGGTCGACGACGGGCAGGTGCATGAGATTGAAATAAACGGTTGAACGATGTACGATGTGAAGATTACAGCCATCCGCAAGGCTGACTACCGCGACCTGCAGGCACTCTATGAGAACCCCATAGAGCATGCCTGCAGTGTGAAGGAAGGGCAGACGTGGGTGGCGCAGGGTGGAGAGAAGCCTGAAGAGTTGTGCGACAGCGCTTGGGAGAGCATGCGATGGTTTGTGCAGGAATTGGCTGCCGGTAGGGGCAACTTCTACGACGGCTGGATGCAGAATCCCAACAGCGCCATGATTAGCTGTAACGACGGTTTCCGGCCGGTCAGTTTTCTGTTGGAACGTATGTGATAACGTCTGTTCTTTTATCGTTTTTTGGTCGTTCTTTGGTCGTTCTTTGGTCGTTCTTTGGAAAAAAGCAAAGAACGACCAAAGAACGACCGATGAACAACCGGAGATTGGACGGCACCAACGCCGACTTGTGTACTATCATTCTTCGGCTGTTTAACTGTTGTTTTATTAGAAATTGTAGTTAAACAGTAGTTAAACAGCCATAAAAAGGCAGTCGAAGTGGCGGACTCAGTGTGCGGTTTGTAGATTTTTTATATTTATTTCAGATTTTTTTGTATTTTTGTTGTTTGCAGCCGACGGGTGTCGGTTGTGGTAAAGGATTGAATGATTATGGATTACAATTTTGGAGAGATTGAACCTCGGTGGCAAAACTATTGGCGCGAGCATGGGGTGTACCGTGTGGAGACGGGTGGCGCCAAGCCGCATTATTATGTTTTGGACATGTTTCCCTATCCTTCTGGGGCGGGGCTGCATGTGGGTCATCCGCTGGGCTATATAGCCAGCGATATCTACGCGCGCTACAAGCGTCTGAGGGGCTTCAATGTGCTGCACCCGATGGGCTACGACGCCTACGGTCTGCCGGCGGAGCAGTATGCCATCCAGACGGGCCAGCATCCGGCGGTGACGACGGAGCGGAACATTGCCCGCTACCGCGAGCAGCTGGACAAGATAGGCTTCAGTTTCGATTGGAGCCGCGAGGTGCGCACCTGCGACCCACGGTACTACAAGTGGACGCAATGGACGTTCCTGCAGCTTTTTGCGCATTACTACGACAACAACGCCAACAAGGCCCTGCCCATCAGCGCGCTTGCTGAGCGTTTCGCACGGCAGGGCACTGAAGGGCTGGAGGCAGCCTGCACCGAGCAGCTGGACTTTACGGCCGAGGAGTGGAACACCTGGGACGAAACCAAGCGCCAGCAGGTGCTGATGAACTACCGCCTGGCCTACCTGGCCGACACGGCGGTGAATTGGTGCGCCGAACTGGGCACGGTGCTGGCCAACGACGAGGTGGTGAACGGCCTCTCGGTGCGCGGCGGCTACCCCGTGGAGCGCAAGCTGATGCGTCAGTGGAGCCTGCGCATCACGGCCTACGCGCAGCGGCTGGTGGACGGCCTGGAGCAGGTGGATTGGACCGACAGCCTGAAGGAGATACAAAGGAATTGGATTGGCCGCTCGGAGGGTGCCGCGGTGTGGTTCCCGCTCGACGTGAAGAGCAACGAGAACGTGCTGCCCGGAGCGCAGGCTTATATGCAGCAGTTCGACCCGCAGCCGGTGCCGAGCTTCGAGATTTTCACCACGCGGCCCGACACGATTTTCGGTGTGACGTTCATGGTGCTGTGTCCCGAGCACGAGCTTATCGACCGGATTACCACTCCGGAGCAGAAGGCCGAGGTGGAGGCATACGTTACCTGGGCGAAGAACCGTTCGGAGCGTGAGCGTCAGGCCGAGGTGAAGCGGGTGAGCGGCGTGTTCACCGGTGCCTATGCCGTCAACCCCCTGACGGAGGAGCGGATACCCATCTGGGTGAGCGAGTATGTGCTGGCGGGCTACGGTACGGGCGCCATCATGGCGGTGCCGGCCCACGACAGCCGCGACTTCGCCTTTGCACGCCACTTCGGGCTGCCGATACGCCAGGTGGTTTCGTTGGAGAAGGACGCTGTGAGCGACCCCGCGACGTGGACGGAGAGCATGGACGCCAAGACGGGCTACGCGGTGAACAGCGGCTTCGTCAGCGGCATGAAGGTGAAGGAGGCTATGAAGGCGGTGATTGACAGGATCGAGGAGATGGGCATCGGCCACCGGACGGTGAACTACCGTCTGCGCGACGCCATCTTCAGCCGCCAGCGCTATTGGGGCGAGCCGTTCCCGATATATTTCAAAAGTGAAAAGTTAAAAGTGAAAAGTGAAACGGAGGAAGCCTCTTACCTCGTACCGTATCCCACCCCAGAAGAGTGCCTGCCGCTGGAGCTGCCGGAGGTGAGCGAGTTCAAACCCACGGCCACCGGCGAGCCGCCGCTGGGCCACGCCAAGCGCTGGGCCTGGGACACGGAGAGCAACAGTGTTGTCGATTGCTCGGCAATCGACAACAAGACCGTCTTCCCGCTGGAGCTGAGCACGATGCCCGGCTTTGCGGGCAGCAGCGGATACTACCTGCGCTATATGGACCCGACGAACGACGGGGCCTATTTCTCGAAAGAGGCGGTGGGGTATTGGCAGAATGTGGACTTCTATGTGGGTGGCGCCGAGCATGGCACAGGCCATCTCATCTATGCCCGTTTCTGGAACAAGTTCCTCTTCGACCTCGGCATGGCCGTGAAGGAAGAACCCTTCCAGAAGCTCATCAACCAGGGTATGATCCAGGGCCGCTCGAACTTCGTCTATCGCTCGAAGGCCGACAACAACCTGTTTATCTCGAAAGGCCTCATCAAGGACATGAACGACGTCACCGCCATCCACGTGGACATCAATATTGTCGACAATGACGTGCTGGATGTGGAGCGCTTCCGCGAGTGGCGCCCCGAGTTCAAGGAGGCCAGGTTTGAGTTGGAGGACGGAAAGTACATCTGCGGCTGGGAGGTGGAGAAGATGAGCAAGAGCATGTTCAACGTGCAGAACCCCGACGACCTGGTGGCGCGCTATGGAGCCGACACGCTGCGCCTGTACGAGATGTTCCTCGGCCCTGTGGAGCAGGCCAAACCGTGGGACACCAACGGCATTGAGGGTGTGCACCGCTTCTTGAAGAAGTTCTGGAAACTATACGACAATGCTCTGAGTAATCAGAGTATTCAGAATACTCCGAATAAAGAGGAACTGAAGGTGCTTCACCAGACCATCAAGAAGGTGACCGATGACATCGAGCGCTTCTCGCTCAACACGGCGGTGTCCACCTTCATGATTGCCACCAATCAACTGACCGAACTGAAATGTGGCAGCCGCGAGGTGCTGGAGCCGCTGGTGGTGCTTCTCGTTCCCTTTGCGCCACACATCGCTGAGGAACTGTGGCACCGGCTGGGACATGACGGCAGCGTCTGCGACGCCACCTGGCCGCAATGCGACCCCGCCATGCTGGTGGAGGACACGGTGAAATATCCCGTCAGCTTCAACGGCAAGATGCGCTTCACCATCGACCTGCCGGCCGACTGTGGTCAGGAGCAGGCGTGGAACGCCGTGAAGGACACCGCAGAAGGGCAGAAGTGGCTCGACGACAAAGAGCCCAAGAAGGTGATATTTGTACCCAAGAAGATTATCAATATCGTATGCTAAGTAGACATTTTCTGAGGAGCAAAGTGCTCCAGGCGCTATATTCCGCACAGATAGAGGGGAACGACGCCGCCTCGGTGATGCAGTCGTTTGAGTATCACGTCGGACGCCTCAACGAGTTGGGGGTCCTGCAGGTGGCTTTGATGCCCAGCATGCTCGAAATGGGCGAGCGCGTCATTGAAGAGGGCAAGAAGAAGTTCCGCCCCACCGACGCCGAGAAGAAGCCCAACCGCAAGTTCCTCAACAATATTTTCCTGCGGCGGATGGCTGACAACTACGAGCTGAAGAAGTACACGGAGCAGTGGGGCGGTTGCTGGCAGACGCACGAGGACTTGATACGCGAGGCCTTCATCGACTTCAGGCAGAGCAAGACCTATGGCGACTACCTGTCGTTCCCCGAAAATGATTTCAATCGCGACAAGGAGTTCGCCGTCAACCTCTTCCGCTACCTGATGAACCGCGAGGCGTTGGTGACGGTGATGGCCGAACGCAGCCTCTTGTGGGAGGACGACTTTGAGCAGATTGCACAGTACAACTTCATGATGCTGAAAGCATTGGGGGAGGAACAATTCGACGAGGCGATGCAGTGGCCGCTGATGTACGACCGTCGCGAAGAGAAGGACGAGGCCGACATGGAGTTCGCCCGTCAGCTGCTGCGTGCGAGCCTTGCACACCGTGAGGAGACCGACGAGATGATACGAGCCCGCCTGCAAGGCTGGGAGTTCGAGCGCGTGGCCCTCATCGATATCTTGCTCATCAACATGGCCGTCGCCGAACTGACCAACTGTCCCACCATCCCTGAGAAAGTGACCATCGACGAATATATCGAGCTCTCCAAAGAGTTCAGTTCCGAACGCAGCCGCCTCTTCATCAACGGCATCCTCGACAAGCTGTTGTTGCAGCTCCGGTCGCAAGGCCGCGTGAAGAAGACGGGTCGCGGACTTCTTGGAGAGGGTGAATAATAAACAATTGACCGATATGAGAAAAATACTTTTAGTATGTGTCGCCGTGTTGCTGGTGGTCGGTTGCAAACAGAAGGCCGACGACACCGACATCGACCTGATAAACAATCCCCGGAGTGCACAGGGGTATGACCAAAGCGCTAAGTTGCCGGTGATTACCTTCGACAGCGAGAGTCACGATTTCGGACGTCTTTCGGCAGGCGAATCCATCAGCTACAGCTTCCACTTCCGCAACACCGGCACCGCCGACCTCGTCATCTCTTCCACCTCGGCCACTTGTGGCTGCACGGTTGCCGACTACCCCAAGGACCGCATCGCCCCAGGAGGCGAGGGCTATGTCACTGTCACCTTCAAGAGTGCCGGCAAAGTGGGCCACCAATTCCAGGAGGTGACCGTGATTACCAATGCACAGCCGGCGACCGTCAAACTCCGCATCCTGGCACAGGTGGGAAGGTAGAATTAAGAATTAAAAATTAAAAAATAAGAATTGGAATATGACTGACATGATTTTATTGCAAGCCCAACAGGGTGGAAACAGCATGTGGATATGGATGATTGTTATCCTGGTGGTGATGTGGATCCTGATGATGCGCCCGCAGCGCAAGAAAGAGAAAGAGGAACAGAAATTCCGCAACGAACTGAAGAAAGGCGACCGAGTCACCTTCTCGGGCGGCATCTATGGCAAGGTGCACAGCGTGGACACCCACACCGTCGAGGTGGAAGTCTCCAACGGCGTGATTGTCACCGTCGAGAAGGGTATGATTCAACCCGCCCCCGAGCCTAAGACAGAAGAGAAGAAATGAAGCATTTTCTGGTCATACTTGGCCTGACGGCCCTCGTATGGCTGGGTGTGTCGATGTCTGAAAACGACGAGTATCCCATGCGGGTGCGCGTCGAGATGACGGGCTACGACACCGTGCGTTATGCAGTGCTGCAAGCCGATACCGCGCTGGACCTGCAGGTGCGCATGTCGGGTTTCAACGCCATGCTGCACAGCCTTCATCACCATGTACCCAATGTGAAGGTGCAACTCTCCGACGGACAGGAGGCGGTGGCGGTGCACAGCATCGACGAGCAACTGCGTGCGAGCATCTTGGGTGCCAAGCAGGTGAGCAGCGAGAAAGACACCTTGCGCATCCTCCTCGCCGAGCGTAGCCACCGCGACTATCATCCCCGCATCGACCGCGTCAACTTCTCCTTTGTGGAGCAATACGGCCTCTATGGCGAACCTGTGGTCACCCCCTCCACCGTAGTGCTTTACGGCCCCGAGGAGGTGCTGGCCTCAATTCCCGAACTGCATGCTGTGCCGACCGAATTGTACAACATCAAGTCCACCGGCACTTTCCGCATACCGCTGGAGCCCGTGTGGGAACAATATGTCGACGTGCATCCTTCCTGCAAGGAGGTGGAGGTCTACCTGCCGGTAGAGCCCTACGTGGAGAAGGTCTACAATGTCCCCATCACGGTGGAGAACGCCGACAGCACCGTCGACTTGCGCCTCTATCCCCAGCAGGCCAAAGTGCGTGTGTGGGTAGCTCAACGCGACCTCGCTCACGAACCCGAGTTCACCGTCTCTATCAACTACCGCGAAGTGCTGGCTCATGAGGGCCGCGTGGCGCCCCATCTGTCGCAGTTTCCCTCCTATGTGCGTCTGCGCAACGTCGAACCCCAAGAAGTGCAGTGCGTCGTCATCAAATGAAGCGCGTAGGCATTACGGGAGGCATGGGGTGCGGCAAAAGCACCGTGGCAGCCGAGTTTAAAAAGCTCGGTGTGCCCTGTTTCGTGAGCGACATCGTGGCTGCCGGTTACTATTATGACCTGGATTTC
Source organism: Bacteroidales bacterium (assembly GCA_017551765.1). Taxonomy (GTDB): domain Bacteria; phylum Bacteroidota; class Bacteroidia; order Bacteroidales; family P3; genus Colimorpha. The sequence continues at coordinate 12,817 of JAFZKV010000009.1, read as the reverse complement.
TTGGACGACTTGCGCCGCCTTTTGGGCGACGATGTCTTCCTGCCCGACGGCAACGCCGACAAGCGCGCCATTGCCGACCGCGTGTTCGCCGACAAAACGCTGCTGCAAGGGCTCAACGCGTTGGTGCACCCTCGAGTGATGGAGGACTTCAACCATTTCTGCCACCTCCACGACCAAGAGCCCTATGTGCTCTTCGAGAGCGCAATCCTCTACGACTACGGCTTCGACCGTCTGATGGACAGTGTGATTTGCGTCTACCTCGACATGCCGGAGCGTCTCCGCCGTCTGCGCAGCCGCGAAGGGGTGGGAGAGGAGGCCCTCCTGGCCCGCATCGCCAACCAGATGCCCGCCGAGGAGATGATGCGCCGCGCCGATTATGTAATGCTGAACTATGAGGGCAACCCGCGCGAGCGGCAGGTCGCCTATATCGATAAACAATTGAGACAATGAAAAAAACAATACTTCTCTCGCTGCTTCTGGCCGCCACCGTCGCCACCTCTGCACAGAACTTCGACGCCCGTGGCCTTACCTTCCTCGACCCCGAAACCATTTGGATTGAGAACACCCTCAAGAGCCTCACCCTTGACCAGCGCATCGCCCAGCTGATGGTGGTACGTGTGCCGCTCAATATGGACGACAAGCAGTACAAGGAGTTCTCCGAGCGCATGAACGGCTACGGGGTTGGCGGCTTCTGCTTCTTCGCCGGCACCGCCGAACGTCAGGTGCCGATGACCCGCCGCTTCCAGCATGATGCCAAAGTGCCGCTGCTGATATGCATCGACGGCGAATGGGGACTCGGCATGCGCCTCAAGGATATGTACAGCTTTCCGCGCAACGCCAAGTTCGGACAGCTCACCCCCGACGCCGACAGCATCGTCTACCGCATGGGAGAGGAGATTGGCCGCCAATGCCGCGAGATGGGCATCCACATCAACTTCGCGCCCGTAGTCGATATCAACTCCAACCCCAAGAACCCCGTCATCGGCACCCGCTCCTTCGGTGTCGACCGCGAACGGGTAGCGCAGTTGGGCATCATGTATGCCCTCGGACAGCAGAGCCAAGGAGTTATAGCCACCGCCAAGCACTTCCCCGGTCACGGCGACACCGACAAAGACTCGCACCTCGAGCTGCCCGTCATCAACCACACCCGCGAATACATCGACAGCATCGACACCTACCCCTTCCGCCGCCTCATCGAGGCCGGCGTGCAGGGCGTCATGGTGGCGCACCTTCAGGTCAACGCCCTTGACCCCACACGCCCCTCGTCGCTCAGCCCCGTCATCATCGGCGACCTGCTGAAAGGACAGCTGGGCTTCGACGGCCTTGTCATCACCGACGGCATCGACATGAAGGGCATCACCAACACCTACCACAACGGCGACGCCGAGTTGGCCGCCCTCTTGGCCGGCAACGACATCATCCTGCTGCCGCCCGATGTGCCGCAATCCATTGAGCGCATCAAGGTGGCCGCCATGCAGAGCGACAGCGTGCGCGCCCTGGTCGACTACCACTGCCGCCGTGTGCTCCGCGCCAAATTCCACCACGTGCTGCCCTACCTTGAGGACGACATTCAGGTGCCCGGCGAAGAGCACAAGCAAGTGTGCGCCGACATCGTTACCGACCTCAACTTCAACATCGACCGTCGCATCGACTCCATCGCCAACCGTGCCATCGCCGCCGGCGCCATGCCTGGCTGCCAGGTGGTGGTGATGTACAGGGGCAAGAAGGTCATTGACCGCACCTATGGCCACCTGACCACCCGCGCCGAGTCCGACGCCGTCCAGCCCTCCACCGTCTACGACCTCGCCTCGCTCACCAAGGTCTGCGCCACCACCCTCGCCGTTATGAAACTCTACGAGGAGGACAAGGTGGAGCTCAACGACAAGCTCAGCCGTTACCTGCCTTACCTCAAGGGCACCGACAAGGAGGACAACACCGTCAAGCAGGCCCTCAGCCACTGCGCCGGCCTCAAAGCCTATGACAACCTCTGGCAGCAGACCGCCGACCGCGACAGCATCCTCCTGCTCATCGCACAGAGCCAGCTCAGCGGCAACAACAACTACTGCTATAGCGACTTCGGCTTCATGCTTCTGGCCGATATGGTCGAGCGCGTCAGTGGCCAGCCGCTCGACCAATATGTCAGCAACAACTTCTACCGCCCCATGGGCCTGAGCCACACCACCTTCAAGCCTATGGAGAATGGGGTGGGGGCCATGTGGATTGCGCCTACCGAAATTGACACCCTCCGAGGCGAAATATGGGGCACCGTCCACGATCCCAACGCCGCCGCGATGGGTGGCGTCAGCGGCCATGCAGGCCTCTTCTCCACCGCCGGCGAGGTGGCACAGCTCATGCAGATGCTCCTCGACGGAGGTGTCTATCAGGGACGGCGCTACCTCAAGGAGAAGACCATCGAGACCTTCACCCGTCGCCACTTCGACAAGCAGGGCAACCGCCGCGCCCTCGGCTTCGACAAGCAGCTCTTCAACCCCTCCAAGAGCGGGCAGACCTGCCCCGAGGCCTCGCAGAATAGTTATGGCCACACCGGCTTCACCGGCACCATGCTCTGGGTCGACCCCGACTACGACCTCGTCTATGTCTTCCTCTCCAACCGCACCTACCCCTCGGCGGCCGAGAACAAGCTGGCCCGCATGAACGTCCGCACCGACATTCAATCCGTCATCTATTCACTCATCACGACCCCTTAAACTTTAAACCTTAAACCATAAACCTCTCCCATGAGCACCTTCATGAAATGGCTCTTCGCGGGCCTCGGCTGGGCCATCGGCGGCCCCATCGGCGGCCTTCTCGGCTACTTCCTCGGCAAAGCCATCTCGCCCGACAAGCAGATAGGCGACGGCGAGGAACAGGCCTTCTACCACCGCGGCCCCTATCGCAACACCGGCACCCAGCAGGACGTCAACGTCGCCCTCATGGTCCTCATCGCCGCCGTGATGAAAGTCGACGGCCAAGTCAAGAGGAGTGAGCTCGACTACGTCAAGAAATTCCTCCTGGCCAACTATGGCGAGGAGCGTGGCCGGCAGATGCTCAAAGTGCTGCAGCAGATGGTGCAGCGCGACATACCCATCGACCAGGTCTGCGCACAGATCAAAGTCAACACCGACTACAGCACCCGTTACCACATGGTCGACTTCCTCTTCGGCATCGGCGGCGCCGACGGAGAATTCCACCAGACAGAAATCAACATGCTGCGCCTCATCGCGCAGTACCTCGGCATCTCCGCCTCCGACTACACCTCTATCCACGAGCGCCATGTGGGCTACTCAAGCAATCAGTCATTTACACATTCAAGCAATCAAAAAGATCCCTATCGCGTGTTGGGTATCGACTCCTCTGCCACCGACGACGAAGTGAAGAAGGCCTACCGCCGCATGGCCATGAAGTACCACCCCGACCGTGTGGCCGGCATGAGTGAAGAGATGCAGCGCAACGCCGCCGAACAGATGAAGGAAATCAACCAGGCCTACGAAACCATCAAGCAGCGCCGCCCCTCGATGAGATAGTTTTTGGTAGTCGGTAGCCGGTAGTCGGTAGTCGGTAGCCGGTAGTTGGTAACCGGTAGTCGGTTCCAACTATTGGCTATTGTCCACCGGCTACCGGCCACCGACCACCGACCACCGACCACCGGCCACCAACCACCGGCCACCGACCACCGACCACCGACCACCGACCACCAGCCACCAGCCACCGACTACCTATTTATATCGTGCACGACCTATTCGTATCAGCACCGTGCCGACACCGTCTTTTCTCCGACTGTGGTCGGACATGAGTCGGAGTTGACTCGGACTTGAGTCGGACCATAGTCGGAGGGGGTCCGTAGTGATGCTGATGGCAAAACGGCATTTAATTAGCTTATAACATGATTGTTAGCATTAGTAATTGCCGCCTTTCCCTGTTTTTGTCCGACAAAGGAGCTTTCTGGGGGTGGTTTGGATGCCAAACCGACCACCGACTACCGACCACCGACTACCCATTTATATCGCGCACGACCTAATTTTTATCACCGCTTTTTTTGCTCCCCGCCGTTGGCGGTAATCCTGTAAATCTTATAAATTTTTCATCTGGATTTATGGATTACGCACAGCGGGATAAATAAAAATTTTGCCGCGTCGGAAAAAGTTCGTATCTTTGCAGTCAGTTTTGAAACAGAATTATAAACGAATAATATTGCCAATGAAGCATAGCGCATAGATTAATATGCACATCATAGAATAGGAAAAGCGAAGTAGCTTATCTGGTTGTTCTGAAACCTAGACAATTTCTTGACACCACCAGGACAGGCAACAGCGCTCCCGCTGTTAAGCGTGGGCTTGTACGTTGTAATTGGGTGGTGTAGGTAGTCTAGGACCTCAGAACAACCGATGAAGACTTAAAAGTTCCACGCTCTTTTTATGTGTATATTTCATCGGAACTGCAATAGCATGTTATTAAAGTCTAAACCGATGTGCCGATGGTATATAACCGGCAAAGAAAATTGATGAAAAAAATAATGTATCTACTATGTATATGTTTTCTTTCATTAAATATGGTAAACGCACAATCAGTTAAGGAAAACAATATCTTTAAGTATGTAGGGACCAAAGATTACAAGAAATATATTCCTATTTATGGAAGACCTAACAATACATTGGTCCTTAAAATATATCCTGCACAAGAATATATGGGCAGTTGGATGAAATCTTCTGAATATCCACGCAAAACATATATTGCAACATATGATGGAAACGGGTTGCTTACAAATGTTGATAGTGAGAGTGAGAATGAGAGAAGTGTTTATACATATTCGAATACTGCTTTATATTGTATTACCCGCTATAATAAGAATACAGGTTCACGATTGTCTACAGACTATCCTAATGATCTTGGCTACGGCAAAAGGGGGGAAACACGAATAACCGTCAGTGATACTTATTTCACTGTTTGGTTTAATACGGAAAAAGATGGTGGATTAACGGTTGATTTTTCTGCATGTGCAGTATCAAACAAGGTCTATTATATAAACAGCGGTAGGTATCGTTTTAATTCAGGTGATCTAAGAAAGGAGTGTGGGTTGTCGTGGGTAAATCATACAGGTGAATCAGATGCATATAATCCTGTACATACAATGTTAAGAAGAGACAATTCATTATTACGTTCGGCAATCCGACTTGATTCTAATGGTATTCCATTGGATAGAGTGAGGAAATATTCTGATGTGGTTTCATATAATAATTACCTTATCATTGGAAATGATTATTATGAATATACTTGGACATATTGACAAATTTGAAGAAAAAAGAAATAAACTATGAAAAAACTATGCATCTTAATAATTATGGTATGTTTGTTTGGCGTAATACATGCTCAAATAAACAATAATGTAAATAACAATAATAACAATATAATAATTAACAATCAACCGGTTATAGAAAAGGTAAAATACATAGAGAAATACCGAACTGTTTACGTGGATAGACCACAGCCGAAACGTCTTGCACGTAAACTTCCTTCACCTGTATGTTTGTTGGGCACGATTTGGGTTTATACTGAAGATTTAGGAGACTTTCGTAGTCTTTCAGATGCAAATGAAATTGTAAATCACCTAAATGCTCGAGGTGCTTGCGGAAGAAACGATTGGAGAATTCCTACATCTGCCGAACTTACGGTTATGGAGCAATATGCAGACAAGGTTGGGTTGGGTGATGGAATTTACCTGGCAACAAGTCATCGTAATGGAATATTACGACCCGTATCCACAGGATTATCCATTGCAGAGAAAAATCAAGCGGCAGACGCTAGGCGTAGACAACAAGAGGCTGAAGAAAGTCGGATTCGTAATGCAAAAAACGCTCAAATTAGTCTGATTAATTCTGGACAAGGAATTAAGGATGGCAATGGTTTGATATGGGCAACCACAAATGTTGGTGCGGCTACTTCTTATAGTAATGGTACCATACATTCTTCATATACAGGAAGTAATAAGTGGAGGCTTCCCTCATCTGCTGAGTTGAGAAATATTGTTAATAAAGCCTCTGTGACAAAGAGACCTGACGCTGGGTACCTTAAAACAATCTATACTTACAATGGAATTACATTAGTTCAAGGGAGATACTTGACTTCTGATGGATATTATGATGTGGGTGGAAATAATGGAATAACTGGTAGTCAAGGATATGTTAGATTGGTACAAGATGAACTATAAAAAGTAAAAACATCCTGTTATATGTAATGAACCCCGAGAGTTGGACAAATAAACTTTCGGGGTTCTTTACATGTTATCCGCCCTTTTAAACAACTTCGGGGGTGAGGATGGGCTGGCCACTCTACTCGGCCAGGCGCTCGACTACGGTGCCGACGAGTTGGCGCATCTGGGGGTGGTAGTCGTTGAGGAAAGTGCCTCGCGGACGGTTGGCGATGATGAGGCAGACGGTCAGCGCTTGGTGCCCCAGCAGGTGGCTGAAGCCGTAGATGGCCGAGGTCTCCATTTCGAGGTTGGTCACCGGCAGGTGGTCGTAGGTGAAGGTGGCGAGCCGTTCGTTGAGGTCGTCGACGGCAGGGTGCAGGCGGATGGTGCGTCCCTGGGGGCCGTAGAAACCGGGGGCGGTGACGGTGATGCCGCGGTGCATGCCGGTGGCTATCTTGCTCAGCAATAGTTCGCTCCCCTGCACGCAGTAGGGGTGCGCCAGGCGGCCATCAAGTTGCATGTGGCGGTCGAAGGCCTGTTCCATTTCGGGCAGCGGGGTGTCCCACTCGCGGTAGTAGTTCATCAGCCCGTCGAGGCCAATGGCGTAGGCGGAGGCCACGTGGCTGCCGCAGTCGATGTCGGCCTGCAGCGAGCCGCTGGTGCCAATGCGGACGATTTGAAGTGATGAGTGATGAGTGATGAGTGATGAGTTGGCTGCCGCACTTGGAAACTCATCACTCATCACTCCTCGTTCATCACTTAAACTCAGGGCGGCATCGAGTTCGGTCATGACGATGTCGATGTTGTCGCATCCCATGCCGGTGCTGAGGGCGGTGAAGCGCTCGCCGTGGTAACGGCCTGTGAGGGCGTGAATTTCGCGGTTTTCGGACTCGAATTCGATGCGCTCGAAGATGTCTTTGAACATGTTGACTCGCCCGGGGTCACCAACGAGCAGCACCTTGTTGGCCAAGGTGCTGCGGGTGAGTCGTATGTGATAGAGGCTGCCGTCGGGGGCAAGCACGAGTTCGCTTGCTTTCATGGGTGCTTATCGGTTGCCGGTGGGACGGGGAGTGGTGTTGCCGGTGTTGCCGCTGGTGCGCTGGGTTTTCGGCTTGTCGTTGCTGTTGGTGCTGCCGGTAGTGCGCGTGCCTGTGGAGGTACCTGTAGTACGGGTGGTGGTGCCTGTAGTGCGGGTGCCTGTGGAACGCGTGCCTGTGGTAGTGGTGCCGGTGTTAGTGCCGGTGGGGCGGGTGGTTGTGGTGCCCGTGGTGGTGCCTGTGGGACGCGTGCCTGTGGGGCGTGTTTCGGTGGTGGTAGAGGTGCCGGTGGGACGGGGTTCCGAGTTGGTGGTGCCGGTATTGGTGCGGGTGGGGGTGTTGTTGGTGCTGCGGGTAGTGCTGGTGCGCGTGGTGATGGTGTTGCCCGACTCACGGGTGCCGGTGCTGCGGGGCGAGGTGGCGGTGCCGTTGCTCTGGTCGCCGATGGGTCTCACGCCCGAAGGCCTGGAGGTGGGCACCGACGAGTTGTTGTGGTTGCCGGTGGAGGGGGTCGGGGAGCTTACCTGCGGGTGCTCAACGCCAGGGGTCCAGTTGGTGGTGGGAGCAGGCGGAGGTGTCTGCGGGGTGCGCATGTAGTAGGGCGGCAGCGGGGGCTGTGTGTGAGGACCGTAGCCGTGGTGCGGAGGGGTTGGGGGCCTCCAGCCGGGGGTGTGGACATTGTAGTGGTAGGTGCGCACGTAGCCGGCATAGTGCGGACGGCGGGTGAAGGGGTTGTAGGGCGGTATGTACCAGACGAGGCCCGGGGTGTGCACGGTGGCGTGGAAGCGCAGGTACTGTGCGGCGTTGTACATGCGGCCGGCGCTGTAGAGCCACACGCACTGCAGGTCGAGCGGCATGATGATTTCGTCGCCCGTGTAGGCATCGTAGCCGTAGACCCATATTTCGTAGTAGGCCGAGTTGACGCGCTCCATCCAGATTTCGTTGATGAGGACGTAGGTTTCGATTTCGTAGTCGTAGCCGCAGTAGAGCATCAGCTCGTTTTGCGCGTTGAGGTAGCGCACAGTGCGCTGTGCCTGCGGCAGGGTGAAGTAGCGGACGGAATTGGCCGATGCCGTGAGGCTCATCAGAGCCATAACTACAATGATTGCAAGGCGTTTCATGACTGTGGGTTTTTATTGGTTCTACTATTTTAGTGCTGCAAAGGTACGAAAACTTTTCCATTTGGCAAAAAAAACGTATCTTTGCAGCCAGAAGTATGCTGTTCAATTCGCTACAATTCGCACTTTTTCTGCCGGTTGTCTTTCTGGTTTACTGGCTCTTGCGGCGCTCGTTGCGTTGGCAGAACCTCTTTGTTGTGGCGGCTTCATATCTCTTCTACGGCTGGTGGGACGCTCGGTTCCTGCTGCTGATCGCTTTCACGTCGCTCTGCTCCTATTTCAGCGGTCTTGCCATCGGGCGTGCACGCGAGCAGGGTGCGCGCGGGAAGGCCTGGATGTGGGCCAATGTGGCGGTGAACCTGTTGGTGCTGGGCGTCTTCAAGTACTATGACTTTTTTGCACAGTCGTTTGCCGATGTGTTTCTCGGCGGGCAGGCCGACGGGTTGCTGCTGCATGTGGTATTACCGGTGGGCATTTCGTTCTATACCTTCCAGGCGCTGAGCTATACGATTGATGTATATAAGGGGACGGTCAATGCTACCCGCGATGGGGTGGCGTTCTTTGCCTATGTGAGTTTCTTCCCTCAGTTGGTGGCGGGTCCTATTGAGCGTGCTTCCAGCCTTTTGCCTCAGTTCGAGCGGGGACGGTCGTTTGACTATGCGCTTGCCGTCGACGGCCTAAGGCAGATGCTGTGGGGCTTCTTCAAGAAGCTGGTGGTGGCCGACAGTTGCGCGGTGTATGTCGACAAGGTCTTTGCCGCCCCGTCGGCCTATGGCGGCACCACGCTGGTGGTGGCTGCGGTGCTCTTCTCGTTCCAGATTTATGGCGATTTCTCGGGCTACAGCGACATCGCCATCGGTACGGCCAAGTTGTTCGGTATCAGGTTGCGGCGCAACTTCAATGTGCCCTATTTCAGCCGCGATATGGCCGAATTCTGGCGCCGTTGGCATATCTCGCTGACGACGTGGTTCCGCGACTATGTCTATATTCCCCTCGGAGGCAGCCGTGTGGGCTCTTGGAGGGTGGTTTTCAATACGCTGGTTATCTTCCTGCTGAGTGGTTTTTGGCACGGAGCCAATTGGACGTTTCTGGCCTGGGGGCTTTTCCATGCGCTGCTGTTCCTGCCGTTGATACTGCTGCACCGGAACCGCCGCTATCGCGACACGGTGGCCGAGGGACGCCGGTTGCCCAACCTGCGCGAGGTGGGGCAGATGCTGCTTACGTTCCTGCTTGCCACAGTAGGGTGGGTGATCTTCCGTTCGCCCTCTATTGGTTTTGCTTTCAGCTATTTGGGTGGTGTTTTCCAACAGGGCGAGTATCTTTCGCTGCTGACCAACGACTACTTCTTCCTGCCAGCGGCATTGCTGTTGATGCTTGTCGTGGAGTGGTTTAATCGCGACGGCGCCCATGAGTTTGCCCGTCAACCCCGCAACCGTGTGCTGCGTTGGGTGGGGTATATGCTGTTGATATTCATTATTGTGTGCTATATGCAGACTTCCGAAATGCCGTTTATATATTTTCAGTTTTGAAACGTTTTGTGCGAAATATAATCCTCTTTGTGCCGCTGGCAGTGCTTTTTACGCTGCTGATGATATGCCTGTTGGGGGGCACGAAGGTGTTGCGCAATGTTACCTATCATCTTGGGCATGAGGATCATCTTTATACGAAGGTGCATGAATGTATGGAGATGCAAGGTGTTGATGTGCTGTTCTTTGGATCGTCGCATGCCTACCGCACCTTCGACCCGCGCATCTTTGCCGAGCACGGGGTGCGCATCTTTAATATGGGCTCGTCGATGCAGACGCCGCTACAGACGGAGGTCCTGATACGCAATTACTTGGATACCATTAAACCCCGTTTGGTGGTGCTGGAGGTGCACCCCGATGTAATGCCGCACGACGGGGTGGAACCGGCTATCTATCAGGTGTGCAATGTTCCGCCGTCGTGGAAGATGGTGCCGATGGCTTTGCGCACGCGTAATATGCGGGTGGTGGCTACGACGGCCTATGCGTTGGTACATAATAGTTTATCGTCGGAATTCCGCCACTTTAACGAGCCGGTGGACGTGGGTGAAGATCACTATGTGGCAGGTGGATATGTGGAGCGGGATACGGCCTATTATTCGCCTGTGACGCATCCGTCGAAGGAGATAGTGACGCGTGACCTTCAGCGACGTGCTTTGGAACGTTGCGTCGGTTTGCTCAAAGGGAAGGGTATGCCCTACATTTTGTTGGAAGTGCCAGATACTAAAGTGTTGCTTTCTTCGTATACTAATCTTGATTGTTTTCAGAATGATATGATGGGTTATGGTGAGTTTTACTTTAATTATATGGCGGCGCTTGACGACTCGTTGCATTTCTTTAACGAAGACCATCTGAACCAGCGTGGTGTGGAGTTGTACAACGCTTATGTCTGCGACTCGATTATTATTCCAATACTCAATAGCTTATGATGATTTTAGGTCTTATGTCCGGCACCTCACTTGACGGGGTCGACCTTGCCCTGTGTGACATTACAGACGAACGGTACTCTATTTTGGCTGCCAAGACGGTGCCGTATTCCGACGAGTGGTGCAGCCGATTGTCTACGTTGGAGAATTATACTGCGTTGGAGTATGCTAAAGCAAATGTTGAATTAGGTCATTATTATGGAAAGATAATCAAGTGTTTCTTAGATGAAGTAAAGTTGCCTGTTGATGTGGTTGCTTCTCACGGGCACACCATCTTTCACCAACCGCAAATTGGATTGACGACGCAGATTGGAGACGGGGATGCTATTGCGGCTGAAACGGGGTTACCGGTGGTGAGCAACTTCCGTACGCTGGATGTGGCTTTGGATGGGCAAGGGGCGCCGCTTGTCCCTATCGGCGACGAACTGTTTTTTGGTGAATATGATGCCTGCCTTAATCTCGGGGGTATTGCCAATATATCATACCGAGCTGATGGCAAGCGTGTTGCCTATGATATCTGTCCCTGTAATATGGCACTCAACCGATTGTCTTCTCGTCTGGGGTTTCCGTATGACAAGGACGGAGAGATTGCGCGTGCAGGTGTGTTTAATGAAGACTTGAATGGGAGGTTGAATAATATTGATTATTACAATATTAATGCACCAAAATCATTAGGTAAAGAATGGTTTCTTAGGGACTTTTGGCCAATGGTAGAAGAGTCAAATGATGGTGTGGAAAATCTGTTGGCTACGGTGACTCGTCATGTAGCGGGACAGGTGGCGAGGGTGCTTCAGCGACAGAAGATTGGTTCGGTGTTGGTCACCGGCGGTGGTGCTTTTAACAAGTATTTGATAGAGTGTATAGAAACTTTTGCTTCGCAGACAAAGGTTGTGGTGCCTGACGAACTCGTTGTGAACTACAAAGAGGCTTTGGTTTTCGCCCTGTTGGGTTATTTGCGTCTGACAGGAAAGACAAACACTTTATCGTCCGTAACAGGGGCTCGATGCGACTCTGTGGGTGGTGTGCTGTCAGGTTTGGTTCGTGGAAAGTAGTGTTGGTTACCAGCGCTTTGTGATTTATTTTCAAAAATATTTTGCCATGTCGAAAAATGTTAGTACTTTTGCACCCGTTTTTGATGAGAGAGAACTCACGAAATGGCGGGATAGCTCAGCTGGTTAGAGCGCTGGATTCATAACCCGGAGGTCATCAGTTCAAGTCTGATTCCCGCTACTAAAAAAGGCCCTGTATCAATGCAGGGCCTTTTCTATTTTTTCCATCACCGCTTCCGGTGTGATAGCCGTCAGGCATCGGTAGTCGCCATATCGGCAGGGCTTGTTGCCGTAAGCAGAGCAAGGCTGGCATTTAAGGTTGGCGCAGAGGGCGTTGGCGCGGTTCTGCCCCCAGCCATAGAAGCCGAAGTCAGGGTGTGTGGCTCCCCAAAGGCTTATGACAGGTGTGCCTACAGCGCTGGCAAAGTGCATATTGGCACTGTCCATAGATACCATCAAGGAGAGGTTTTTGATTATCTCCAACTCATCGGCAAAGGTTTGTTGGCCAGCAAGCGAGGTGATGTTGGGGTGCTTGGATGCCAATTCTTCAAGTTGTTGTGCTTCTTCTTTACTGCCAAAAAGGGATACTTTGTGGCCTCTTTCGGCCAGCATTATCGCCAAACGGCTGGTGTATTCGAAGGGCCATATCTTACCTTTATGTTGGGCAAAAGGCGCAATGCCGATGGTTCTTGGTGGTCGGTGGTCGGTGGTCGGTGGTCGGTGGACGGTGGTCGGAGGCTTGAGTCCGAGGCGACGTAAGACGTCGGCGTAGCGCTCGGATTGTGGTTTGCGGGGTATTGTCCTCAGGTGGTGGATAAACAAGCATCGCGAGAGGCGTCCTTTATGGATACTACCCACATGTAATGGATGCAGGTGGATTAGCGCATCGAGGCGCAGCAAAAACAAGGCGCGGTTGATACGGTTGACATGGTGCATGTCGGCGATGGTATCGGCGCCTACGGACTTGAGTTGCTGAT
>JAFZKV010000066.1 GCA_017551765.1 Bacteroidales bacterium | reverse complement strand
GCCGTCCTCAAGCTCGATTTCCTTGGCGACGGTCACGCCGTCCTTGGTCACCTGCGGGGCACCGAATTTCTTGTCGATAACCACATTGCGGCCTTTGGGACCGAGGGTCACCTTCACTGCGTTTGCCAACTCGTCGACGCCTTTGCGAAGCTGCTCGCGAGCGTCATTATTGAAAACTATCTGTTTTGCCATAATTTCTTTAGTTTTAAGTTTTAAACTTTAAGTTTTAAGTGGGGCGGGAGCCGGACTGCGTAGCTACTTAAAACTCACAGCTCACAGCTCACAGCTTAATTTTATTTCTTTAGTTTTAAGTTTTAAACTTTAAGTTTTAAGTGGGGCGGGAGCCGGACTGCGTAGCTACTTAAAACTCACAGCTCACAGCTCACAGCTTAATTTAGATGATCGCGTAGATGTCGCTTTCTTTCATGATCATGTACTTCTCGCCGTCGATTTCAATCTCGGTGCCGCTGTACTTGCCATAGAGGACGTTGTCGCCGGGTTTGACGGTCATCTCATGGTCTTTGGTGCCGTTGCCGACGGCAAGCACCTCGCCGCGTTGCGGTTTCTCCTTGGCGGTGTCGGGAATGATGATGCCGCTGGCGGTCTTCTGTTCAGCCTCGGCGGGACGCACGAGGACTCGGTCTGCTAAAGGTTTGATGTTGCTCATAATATCTAAGTTTTTAGTTTTTAGTTTTAAGCTTTAAGTGGGCGTGAGCTGCACTGCGTAGCTACTTAAAACTCACAGCTTACAACTCACAGTTCACTTTTTATCACGCATTCAAGCAATCAACATCCGTGCCAAAATGCCAGCGACTGCCACACGCTGACAAATTGTCAGCCTTGGTGGCAGTCGCCGGAAATAATCAATAATCAATTATTTTAGTTCACGCGGTGGAAGACATATTCGTTGGCACATCCGGGATTATTGGGGTCGCTGCCGATGGTGACGGTGTTTTCCGCGCACGGTTCACCCCAGATGCGGAGGTTCTCCACAATGCCGCCACCATAGAACGAGTAGTTCAGCGTCAGCCCCCAATAGGGGGGGTACATGGCAGGCTGACACTCATCGTGGCGGTTCAGGGTGAAGCGGCCCGTTTGGAATGGCGTGGTGCAGTTTACATAAAGGCATGTCGACGACTGTCCGTAATATTCCGCAGGATAGACGGCAGCAAAACTCGGCGTGAGGTGCATCACGAGGTTCAGTCCCATATCGGTGCAGAGGTAGGTGCTCCATCCGGTGGTGGCGGTGAAGTCATCATACTGCAGACCGTTGGCTTCGTAGATGCGCAGGGTGCCGTCGGCCTGCGGGCGCCACAGGTAGAGTCCTACGGTGTCGTTCATCTCGGGTTCGACGAGCCAGAAGGCATCTATGGTATTGACCTCTATGGCAGGGCTGTATTCGAATATTCCCTGTGGGTATACGCGGTCAAGGGGCCCCGTTCCATAGTTGAAGGTGCAGTAGACGCGGTGCTGTACGGTGTCGAGGGTGAAGATAATATAGCGATGGATGGAGTGTTGGCTGCTTTCGTATGTCAGCATGTTGCCCGACGGCTGGGGCATAGTGGTGTAGGCGGTGCCGTGCCAGGTGCCGGTGGCGGGGTCGTAGGTCACGGTGACGGTCATACCTGCGTTCTCCATCTGGCTCATCCAGCGTTTCATCTCGTCGCGGCTGGTGGTGCTGTACTCCACAACGTCTTTGCTTGCACCTTTGGCGACGCGGTCGGCGTTGTAGAAACTGACGGTGCTGCCGTCGGCGGCATAATCCAGCAGGCGCTCCAGCAAGGCGTCCCATTCCGCATCGTTCTGTAGGGTGACGCTGTTCTTGGTCAGGTCCACCATGTAGACAATGTTACGCACGTTGCCGAGTTCGATGTCGTTCTCGTGTGGCTGGCAGGCGGCGAAGCACACTATGGCGGCCAGCAGGGCAAACAATCTGATTGTGTTTTTCATATCGTTGTCATTTGTGTTTTTGTCGTGTCTCACTATAATAACGCAAAAAAGAGGGCAAAAATTACAAAAGGTATAAAAAAAAAGCCCACCTTGACGGTGGGCCGTGCTTTTGTTTTGGCTTTTTTTCTATTTTATTGCAATAACCTTTTTTGCAGGAAGCATACCCACTTTGACAAGGTAAATACCAGGGGAGCGCGGAGAGTAGGGAGCAGAGTGCGGAGAGCAGAAAACAATACGTCCGGCAATGTCGTAGATTCTAATAGGCAGATTATCTGTATTGCCTTCTATTACAATACAGCCATCGTTGTACCAGACACGGATACCGTCCCCTTGGACATCACCAATACCCACATTGGCTTCAAAGTAAGCAGTAAAGGTGATGTCTCCATGTATGACAACCACGCGGACACTGTCGCCAATGTTGTCGTTCCAATGTGAGAAATGGTAACCAGGATTGCCTGCCGCGCTGATGGTGACACTGCTACCCTCCACGCCTTGGCCTCCTCCACTGACGGTACCCATGGTCGAATTGTCACTGACTACGGTCACTGTATATACTCGAGGTTCATACTGATAAACAGACACCTCGTCGAACAGCAATCCCACCTTGCCACTGCTACGGTGACGCAGGGCCAGCCTGACGTTTTGACCCAGATAATCTTCGAGGCTGATGGAATAGGTGCCGTAGCCGCCACTATCGGCCACTTGCATGGGCATCAAAACGGAGAAGTCATCATATAACGTGGTATTATCTATGGTAAAATCGGTGGTATTGGTGGTGATAAGCACTTCAAAAGAGTCGAGATAGTCACTCACATTCTCAAAGAGACTTTCGAGACATGTGGCGGCGCTGGCGACATGGAAGGTGAAGCGCCAGTCGCCTGTGTCGGGCAGCGTCACCGACGGCGACAGGAGCAGGTTGTTGGCCGAGAGGCTGTCGCCGCTGCCGGAAAGTATGAAGTTCATTAGGTTGCCCACGGGACGTGTGGACCACGACACCAGAGCGTTCCCTTGATGGTTCCACGATAAGGCAGGAGCAAACATCATATCCACAAGGTCGCCGCTGGCAACCATCTCCCAGCCATAGCCGTCGCCATCGAGGTCGTGGGAGCGCCAGCAACTCATGTCCATATCGAAATGTTCCGTATAGGGAAGCTCGTCGATGCCGCTGCAATCAATAATGGTGATGTGTGAGGTGTCGGCATAGTTTCCGTAAAGCGGCGAGGTGACGGTGAGGATAATTTGATATGTGCCCGACATATTCCATTGGGCCACGACTGTGGACGTCGTGTCCATAGCAGGGATGGCACCAACCAGTGTCCATTGGTACGAAAGGTTCTCGCTGCTCACCACATGGGCGGCAAGTGTTACCCATTCGCCGCTGCGGGCACGCGAAGGGGCGCTGATGGAGACTTCGGGCTCGCCGACAGCGACCACCTGCACCTCGGCTAATTGTATTGCATAGCCCGATGGCGAATCATGGTGATAGAACTCAATCTGGATATCCTCGTACGCATAGTTGCCGAGGTAGAGACGGTGTCTCTGAAGGTCGCCCGTGGCCACTGCACCCTGTATGAGGGTGTCGGTAATGCCGGAATGGCGGATGATAAGACTGTAACAATCGAAAGAGTAATCGCCATATAGAGAGGTGGCTTCGGTGACGATATAGCGCAACTCGTAACTGTCATCTGGAATATGGATGTATGGGGTGGCAATACGGTTGTCGGCATGAAGGTTATGTCCGAATTCATCGTGCGAGAAGCTGATGGCCGCTGCCGTCTCAACACCGTCGACCATAATGCTATCACCCAAATACCACCCTGTTCCAATGCGCCAGCAGTCCTCATCGTGTCCGAAGGTATGGTAATACGGTAGGCTGTCGATAACCTCGCATACATGCAGGTATATTTGAGCAGAATCAGATGTGGTGCCCTCGTCGTTGGTCACATCTACATAGACCCAATAATAACCGGCATCGGTTCCATCGGGCCAGGCATAGGTGAACGGCTGTGTAATCGTTTGCGTGATTGTCTGGGTTGTCCCGAAAGTGTCGGTCTCAATGCGCCAAGTGATGTCCCAGATGGGTGAAACGCTGAAAGTGTCGAGTAAGAAGCGGACGCTATCGCCGACGATGGCACTATTGGGTGCGTGAAGGGTGACGAAGGGTGCGCCAGCAGCCTCAACCGTCACTGCAGTAAGCTGCAACGACTCCTGGTCATTGGTCTGGTGGTGACGGAAGGCAATACGGACAGTCTCGCCATAGTATTCGGCGAGCGAGAGATAACGTGTCTGCCACTCGGTAGTAGCGGTAAGGGTCTCGCTGAAGAGGGCTATGTAGCTGCTTGTGTCGAACACGTCAGCGCTGGTACTGATGTAGACTGTGTAATGCTCGGCAGGTAGCAACTCGTTGCCAGGGCGTACTTGCCACGACAGTTGACGGTATTCATCACCCAGCATCAGCGGCGGCGAGATGATCCAATTGTCAGCCTCTGGTACCAGTCCAAAGAAAGTGACCGAATTGGATTCGGCCCAGCCGTTTGCATAAGTCCATGCCGTACCGTTACCGTCAGCATCGAGCATCTTCCAGCAGATGCGTGTGGCGCTTGAATCATGAAAGTCTTCATAAAATGGCAGTGTGTCAATAATACTACAGTCGTTTACAGTCACCTCCAACCATGAGGTGTCGCTACCAAACATATTGGTGACGGCAACCCCAATAGTGAAGAGTCCTCCATTGCTCCATGCCATACGCGTTGTATCGCCGTTGTAACTCTCAATAAAATCAGCACTGTCGCTTATCCAACTGAACGTTAATCCTGTGGTGGAGCCACTGAGAAGAGTGGCAGTAAACAAGACTGTATCGTTCACATCCACAAATGTCGGTCCTTGAATAGAAACCATTGGAAGGCTGTCATTCCCAACTGAGATGTCGTCCAATTGTAACGATGACCCCTGTGAGGAAAAGTGATGGAACGCCAGACGGATCAACATCCCTTCATATCCTGCAAGGCTCACTGAACGTTGCTGATAGGCGTTGTAATTCACCGTTTCGTCATACAACACCACATCGAACAAGGTAGTGTCGACCATTGTATCGTAGACCTCAGCGATGCGTACCTCATATTGGTCGCCCCCCATGGCGGGTTGAAGACTTTTTACCCACCATGATAGTTTAAGCGAATCGGGTATATTGTCAGGCATCTCAAGAATGGGACTTACCACCCAGTTGGAAACCGAAAGTGGGATGCTGTCGTTGGTCGACTCGGAATAAAGCACATGCGTACCCTCGTGGGCGTAGTATCCGAGAGAGGCAAACATCGGTGGTATGGACGAAAAATCGACCACTCGCCAATTGTACCCATCGCCATCACCATCGATGACAGTCCATCCACCAAGTTCATTCTCAAAACTTTCCCAATAGGGGATTGACCTGCCGGTCTGCGCTGTGGCGATGACAGCCATGAATACCCCTACAATTAACAATGCAATTTTCTTCATTTTGTTTTTATCTTTGATTTAAAAATTAAGAACGTATCTGACCGCTAAAAAACCACAATAAGTATTTAGAAACCGATGATACCTTGTTCTGTAACCAACAACTCTACTGAGTAGAATGTGTCACCATTCAGATCGGTGTGGGTCAATGCCACTCCGGTAAGTGAGGTTTGCGTCCCTTGAAGCAGTTCCCTGGTGTCGTTTGACGTGTCGGTGTCGAACCACATCATCATTCCATGCATGGTGATAATATAGGTGTTGCTTCCCGACACTTGTAGTGCCATCACCATGCCTCCCAGTGGGGGATTGTCCATCACGGGTGTGGGAATGAAAGTAAGGGTGCCGCTGTAGTCCTGTGCTTCGGATTCCGAAGCTTGCGCCCCCAGATTTGCATACGCCCGGCCGTTCCATGTGCCATTACCTTCGTTGTAGGTCACTATGACGGTCTTGCCGGCTGTCTCCATCGCCTTCATCCAGGCCTTGAGTTCTTCGCGGTCCGATGTGGTGATGGACGTGGGAGTGTCAGTAATTGTCCCTTTGGCCAGAGATTGGCTGCCGGTATGGGTGTTGCAGAACATCACTTGTTCGCCGCCTTGTGCGTAGTCGCAGAAGTGGTCTAACAGGCTCTCCCATTGGTCGTCGGTGGTGAGGTGGGTGGTGGTGCCATTGCCACTCAAAACGGATAGTGTGGCGTTCTCGGCAACGGCATAGAAAATATCGCGTTCTTGTTTTATTATTACAGGTTCGATGCTCTTCTCGGTGCATGATACCAGCAACAGTACGGCGGCAAAAAAAGCAGTGAGTCTAAATGTTGTTTTCATATCATTGTTTTTTTTTATTCATATTTTCATTTTTTCAATTTGGTAGTCGACCAGGGCGTCGTACTGTGCCTCGTTGTCGAGGCGGTAGAAGCCGATGGTGCGCTTGTCGTGCGAGGCGATGACGCGCATCACCGATGTGCCGGTCCATTGTGTGCGTTGCGACGGGTCGTCGGGGTCGCCGAGCCAGCTCACCGTACCCTCGCTGCCGCGGATGTCGAACTCCTCGGTCAAGCTCTGCCAGGCCTGCTCGTCCTCGGCCTGCAGCATCACCACGTCCACGCGCACCGAGTCGCAGAGCTTGAAGCCGCCCAGCTGGGCCACCTTCAGGTCCTGTCGCGCGGCGTAGCGCTGGTAGAGCACCCCCTCGGCCGGAGTCTCCGACCGGTGGTGGCACCCTGCCAGCAACGCCAGCTGCAACATCACCAAAAAAACATAAAGTATTCGCTTCATTTTAAACCTTAAACTATAAACCTTAAACTATTTTAAACCTCCATCAGCAGGGCGTCGGCCATGTCGACCCAATATTGGTTGGCCATGTCGGGCCGGTTGCAGTAGGCCACCGTGTAGCTGTCGTCGTTCACGGTGGGCTGCGGACGGGTCAGCAGCGGCAAGACCACGGCGGTCACCGCCACCAGCGAGGCGGCCCCCCCCAGGGTGCGGCGGCGCTGACGGCGCCAGGCGGGGTACTCCTCCAGCAGGCGTGTGGTGTGCGGCGTCGCTTCGGCGCGTTGCCACAGGGCGTCAAATTCCTGTTCTGTCATCATGTCCATTCCTTTCTTATTTTGTCTTTTATTCTTACCAATTTCACGCTCACGTTCGTCACCGTCATCCCCAGCGCTTCGGCTATCTCTTCGTAGCTGTAGCCTTCGAGTTGCATCCTCACCACCGAGCGGTCGGGTTCCGGCAGCAGGGCTATGCGTTCGTGCAGGTGCTGCACCAGCGTGCGGTCGTCCTGCGGAGGCTCTTCCCACTCCTGCAGCGGCTCGTGGTCGGGGGTGCGCCGCAGGCTGTCGATCACCGCGTTGCGGGCCACCTTCCACACCATCGCCGCCTGCTCCACCGGTCGCAGCGGCAGCAAGCGCTCCCTCGCCCGCCACAAAGCCAATGAGGCTTCTTGCAGCAGGTCCTCCGTGGTCGTTCCGCGGCGGGTGTATCGGCGACAGAGTTCAAACAGCAGTCCGCGGTAGCGATGGAGCAGCGAGTCGAACGGATCCTTCTTTCTCACGACAATAATAACGCAAGAACGGTGCCAAAAACTACACCGCTACGAAAAAAATATTGGATAAGTTCCATATAAGTCCGATACAAGTCCCATATAACTCCCATTGTTATTCGATTGATGAGGGTTTGTTATACGTTTGTTGTCCGTTTTCTAATCGAACAACAAACGGACAACAAACGGACAACAAACGGATAACAGTGGTAGTAAACAGGGCGTTAGTGTGGTATTAAAAAGAGGTATTGGTGTGTATATCCAAATTATTTTGTATTTTTGCATCTCCGTTTTATTATATAAGTATTATGCAAAACATTCGTAATGTTGCTATTATAGCCCACGTCGACCACGGCAAGACCACCTTGGTCGACCGCATGCTCCATCAGGCCAAACTGTTTCGCGACAACCAGGAGACCGGCGAACTCATCCTCGACAACAATGACCTCGAGCGTGAACGCGGCATCACCATCCTCAGCAAGAATGTGAGTGTCCGCTACAAGGGGTACAAAATCAACATCATTGACACTCCGGGCCACAGCGACTTCGGCGGCGAGGTGGAGCGCGTGCTCAACATGGCCGACGGCGTGCTGCTGGTGGTCGACGCCTTCGAGGGGCCCATGCCGCAGACACGCTTCGTGCTGCAGAAGGCCATCGAGCTGGGCCTGAAGCCCATCGTGGTGGTCAACAAGGTGGACAAGCCCAACTGCGACCCCGAGGCGACGCAGGAGGCGGTGTTCGACCTGATGTTCAACCTCGGCGCCAACAACGACCAGCTGGAGTTCCCCACCGCCTACGGCAGCGCCAAGCAAGGCTGGATGGGCGAGGACTACAATACCCCCACCGAGGACATCAGCTACCTGATGGACCTCATCATCGAGCACATTCCCGCACCCAAGACCGACGAGGGCAACACCCAGATGATGATTTCGAGCCTCGACTACTCGAGCTACCTCGGCCGCATAGCCGTGGGGCGCCTGCACCGCGGCACCTTGCAGGCCGGACAGAGCATCACTTTGGCCAAAAGGCCAAAGAGTGATGAAGGAGGATCACTCATCACTCATCACTCATCACTGGTAAAGACCAAGATAAAGGAGCTCTACACCTTCGAGGGGCTCGGCAAGGAGCGCACCAAGAACGTGGTGGAGGCCGGCGAAATCTGCGCCGTGCTGATGGAGCTGGACAAGAACG
>JAFZKV010000065.1 GCA_017551765.1 Bacteroidales bacterium | reverse complement strand
CGGGTGATGTGGAAGTGTACTTTGTGCAGGTTGAGGTAGTTATAGACCATATCCACCGCCTGCAATGGCAGGTGATTTTGCAGGATGCGCCGGTATCGCTCTTGGGTGGTCATCAGTCGAAGCGCGGGCAGTCGCAGTCGCTGCGTTTGTGGCGATACATGTGGTCGTTGCTGCTGCAGGAGGAGAGCAATATGGGGAGTGCAAGGAGTGCAAGGAGTGCAAGGGAGTGCAGGACAGCACTTTTGGTTTTTGTGGCTCTTTTTTTCATATTTTTGCGCGTTGGACGGTTAATGTTACGGCGGCGGTGCTGATGGCCATGACGAGGAGGAAGGTGAGCAGGAAGTCGATGGCGCGCATGGCCACGGGGAAGGCGCTGACGACGAAGTTGCCGTCGCCCATGCGGATGATGCCGAATTGCTGCTGCAGGAAGCAGACGATGAAGCCCAGCAGCAGGCCCGCCGCCACGGCGACGGCGCAGATGAGCACGCCCTCGGCGCGGAAGGCACGGCGCATGCGGCGGCGCGTGAGACCCATGCTGCGCAAGGTGAAGACATCCTGCCGCTTGTTGATGATCAGTAGCGACAGCGAGGCCACGAGGCTGAGGGTGGAGATGAGCACGATGAGCGAGAGGATGAGGTAGATGCCGAGGCGCTCGGTGCGGAAGATTTTGAAGTAGAGGGGCTGCTGGTCGTAGCGGTCCTTGATGATAAGTGGCAGAGTGGCAGAGTGGCAGAGTGACTGAGTGAGAGACTTTTTTACTTTGCTGACGTTGACGCCAGGTTTGAGTTTGAGGGCGATGGCGGTGCACTCGTCGGGTGCGTAGTTCATCAGGCGACGCACGAAGTCGATGTCGGCCACCACATATTGCCGGTCAATGTCCTGCTGGATGAAGAAGTTGCCGACGGGGTAGGCATAGCCTATGTTGAAGGCTTGGTCGAGGGTGTAGCCCATGCTGGTGGTGCCGCGTCGGGGAATGTGGACGGCAGCCGGTCGGGTGGCGTGCAGGCCCATGCTGAGTTCGTAATATATTTCGCCCCCGACAATGAGGTAGTCGAGCCTGCCAGCCAGGTCGTCCTCTTCGGTGAGCAGATAGGTGCCTTCGTGGAGCAGGGTGTCGAGGCCGGAGATGAGGCTGTAGTTGCTGTCCACGCCGCGCAGGCGCACGATGGCCTGGTTGTCGCCGTAGGTGAGCCAGGCTGTTTCGGTGACTATCTGGCTTGCTGCCTGGCTATGGCTGACGATAGCGTCGTAGGGGATGTCGGAGGTGTGAAAGGTCTTGCCTTCCTTGGGTTCGATGACCAGCTCGGGGTCGAAGGTGCCGAAGAGGCCTTTGGTGAGCTCGCCGATGCCGTTGTAGACCGAAAGGACGATGATAAGGGCGGCGGTGCTGACGAGCAGTCCGATGAGCGATATCCACGATATCACTGTCACCACCGACTTCTGCTTGTGCGCGAAAAGGTAGCGCACCGCTATGAGGCCTTCGAGCTTCACTGCTTGAGGAGGCGGTTAATATTGTCGATGTAGTCGAGGGTGTCGTCGAGGAAGAACTCCAGCTGGGGAATGATGCGCAGCTGCTTGCCCTCGCGCAAGCCGAGGCGGCGGCGCAGGTCGGAGGTGTTTTCGCGTATGAGGGCGAGGATGGCATCAGGGGTGCCTTGACCGATGACCATCACGGAGACATAGATGCGGGCGATGGAGAGGTCGGGGGTGATGGTGACGTTGGTGACGGTGATGAGCGAGGGGCCCAGCACGCCTTTCATCTCGCGCAGGAAGATGTCGCCCATGTCCTGTTGGATGAGGCGGCAGATTTTATTTTGACGGGTGGATTGCATAGTTTTTCTTACGGGAGAAATTACCAGCGCCAGCCGACACGGACGGGAAGGTAGACGGTCTGCTGCATGTAGGCCACGCCGATGGTGGCGTAGAAGGAGTGCCAATTGTGCTCCATGTTGTGCAGGCCGTGCATATAGTACCAATTGATGCCACCGTAGAACTCGGCCATCGGGGTGAGGGTGGTGCCGTAGCTCTCGGGCTCGGCCTTGCCCAACAGGGCACTGCCGCCGGCCCGCAGGCCCACCAGAGGAGCCCACTTGATGGTGGTGGGCTGGTAGTCAAGTCCCATAACACCTTTCCAGATGGGACGGAAATCGACATCCACAAAGACGTTGGCGCCCATCAGCGGCTCTGCCATTCCTTGCACCATGTTGTGGTAGTAGTTGAAGCCGGCACCGGCACCGATGAACCAATCCTGGCTGATGTTGGCACCCAGCATGATGTTGGCGCCTGTTGCGTTGTGGAATTTGCTCAGGTAGTAGCCGTGGTCGCCTGCCTGGCCCATGTTGCCCATGAAGGGGGCATAGCCCAATTCCATCTTGAGCATGAACTCATTCTTGCTGCCGAGCTGGGAATACTGTGCGGCGGCGTTGAGGGTGAGGGCTGTCAGCACGACAGCGATAATCAATTTTGTCCTGTTCATAATACAACCAATTTCGACTGCAAAGATACGAATTTATTTTTAATTGTTACCAAATAAGTTCCAGCCGGTAGCCGAGGGTTGATTTTCATGCCGTTACGGAGACCGTGTTTCTGCCATACACGGTGTCCCGAGGCATCGAAGAGGCTCATTGTGAAGCTCTCTTCGGTGGGAACAGCGACGGTAAAGGGCTGGTTCGAGTGGACGGGATTGGGAAAGAGAAGGGGTTGCTGAATGGGGCTTGCCTCGGTGATGCCAAGCACATTGGTGTCGGCAATGGCAAGGGTGTATTCGCCGGAGGGTAGGTCATATACCACCATATATCCGTCGTTGTGGTTGCCGCTGTGCGTGTGAGGCAGGGCGGTCCAGGGGCTGTTTCCGTTTCGGCGGTAGAGTACCACCATCGAGTCAAGCGAGGCAGCCTGATTGTAGAAGCCGTCGTCGAGGTAACTATAGGTGCCTGCGGTGTAGCCACTGCGTATGTGGCGGAAGAAGCCGCGCACGCCCTCCATGCGGCTGTGTGGGGCGCGTACTATCCAATAGCGGTTGGCGGTGCGTACTACACCCTCGAGGGCGGCGGCCTCCGACGGTGTGCCCCAATGGTGCTCCACCACCACAGGGTCGCCGTGCAGCTCCTCGCCTTCGTAGGCCAGGCGGAAGTGGGTCATGATGGCCAAGTTGGGGCTGTTGACCCCAAGCGCAAATTCAGCCAAGGTGGCGGCATCGGAGAACTCCATGTCATAGTCCAGCACACAGTAGGCGGGGTTGGCGAAGGGTAGCTCCACAGTCAGCGAGGTGTCGTGTCCGTGGAAGGCTATCCACCGTTTGTATTGTTCTCCGCTGTGTGAGAAGAAGGTGACAGGCACACGGTTGGAGAGTACCATGTTATCGGTGCCCACGCCTTGCTGACGGATGACAACATGGGCCTGGCGGGGCGACTCGTCGCTGAAGTAGGCATCGACATGGTAGTCCACGAAGCCAGGGCTGAAGATGTGGAAGTTGAAGAAATCGGTCAGATCCACGCCGGTATAGAGGCTCAGCGAGTCGCGTACATCGTAGGCATCGACGCTACCGAAGGCTTTGCGTTCCATCAAGCGGCTGACTGCGGCATAGAAGAGCGAGTCGCCGAGATAGCCGCGCAGCGAGTGCCACACCATCCAGCCTTTGTCGTATGAGGTTGAGCCGTAGGTGAAGTTGTGCGGCATGGGACTCAAGGCGCGGTAGCCGTTGTCGGTTTTGTGGGTGGAGCGAATGACTGACTCGAGGTTGGTCTGGTAGTACTTGTTGGAGGCGGTGCGGCCCGAGACGGATTCCATGGCCACCTCGCTGCAGAACGAGGCGCCACCTTCGTTGAACCACATGTCGACCTCAGTGCTACAGGTTAGTAAGTTTCCGAACCAGGCGTGCGCTAATTCGTGGGCGATCGTGGTCTGTGCACGTTCAATAGTGGAGGCTATGAACGACTTGTCGAGGGCGATATTGGTCACGTGTTCCATCGACCCCCTGGGGGTGGCAATATATCCTATTCGGCCCCAACGGTAAGGTCCGAAGCAGCGCTCAAACATGGGCACCACCGAGTCGAGTTCCGCAAAAGCTCTTGACACATTAGTGCTGTCCTGCACCGTGTAGCCTATGGTGAGCGGGTAGGTGCCGTAGAGCGAGTGGACATCGCTGTAGTTGCGGCGCCATTCCGCCTGGCTGACGCCCACCAGGTAGGTACATACCGGCTGGGCAATGCGCCACACCGAGTTTTCGGTGCTGTCGGCTGCTACGGTGCGGCTCTGTAGCGTACCGCTACATTCGGAAGTCCAGCCGGTGCGAGTGTGCACCCGCAGGGTATAAGTGGCTTTGTCGTGGAAGTTGTCGCGGCAGGGCATCAGCACATTGCCCATCACATGTGGATTGTTGTTGAAGCCTACACCGAGGTTGTAACTGATATTGTTGTCGAAGTGGAAGCCGCCAAAGGAGTAAGGCTGAGGTTCAACATAGCCCGAACCGTGGTAGCATGCGCGCACAGTGACGGTGGTACCTGCCGCGATGCCGGCCGTCGGAATGTCTGCCAACGAGGGATTGCTGACGGCGGCGCCGTTGACCCACAGCGAGTCCAGCGTGCCGCGCAGGCTGAGACTGATGCTGTTGCAGGGACGCGTCAGTTGCATCGTCAAAGTGGCGTCGCCAGGGAAGGGCTTGCCTTGACTGAGGTCTACCGAGATGTCATAGTCCAGCACGTCTACCGAGTCGGTAATCTGCGCCGCTGACGGCAGGCAGAACATAGTGGCCAGCAATATGGCAAATAGTACTTTGTACGTTTTCATGATAGGTGTCTATTGATGTCAAAAGGCATAGGTCACACTGAGGCTGAGGCGCAGGTTACCCACGGGTTCATCGTAGCCAGCGTAAGTATATTCTGCTTCACCGGTAAAGCTGAGACCCGTAAGGGTGGTGTATGTCAAGCGAGGTTGTACACGCCAAAGGTAGTCGATGTTGTGGCCGCGACCGAAGGTGTGCAAGGCATCGGCGTGATGCCCGTAATCCATATTTTTGGCGTAGCCGAGGAAAAGGCCAGGACGCCAATGGCCGGTGGTCTTCTCGATGTCGAGCCATACGGTGTTGAAGTGCCAATCCTCAAGGGTGCTGTCAGCCAGCATCAGGTAACCGCCGAGGGAGCAGCCTTCGTAGAGACTGTTGTTCAGCAGTGTCTGCGCCTTGACGGTGACGGGGCCGAGGATGGCCTTGCCGAAGAACGAGTACGAGAAAGAGGTGTAGAGGTCAGTTTTGGCGGCACAGGTGGTGAATTCAGGGGAAGAAATAATACGGGTGGTCACTTCAGGCTGGATGGTTTTGGCATTGATGGCGGCACCGATGAAGAGTTTGCTGGTGTGATAACGCAGTTGTGCCGTCAGTTCGGGCACCAGGGAGTGGCGGGCGAAAGCAGTGTTGCCTGCCGCCGAGGTGGGAACACCGTCAAGGATTCCTTGACTCTTATTGTCAAGCTGCCATTGTGCGACAGCAACCGCCTCAAAGCCCTTCAGGTGATACTCGTACCGCACCTGTGGCTGACGGGCGTAGCAATGGAAGGGGGCGCCCATATTCAGCGGATTGGTCATGGGCATAATCTCGTGCACCACCATTGCATACCAATATTGACCCATCAGCAGGCGGTGGTGCTCCCAATTCATGTCAATATAGGCATGCCGCAGGCGCAGGGTATTGATATTGTCATTGGTGCTGCCGGTGAAGTCGCCCTCAAGATAGGCGCTGGTCTTGGCGCCCAGCATGTCGGGGCCGCTGACACGCAAGCCCAGGCGGGCGGTGATGGCCAGCATGTTGGCCTGCCAGCCGTCGTTGATGTCGTGGCCGAGGCTGTCGCGCTCGATAGGCTTGGGGTAGAAAAGCATCATGTCCTCGCGGCCACCCATCACGGCGCGGCTGTCGGCATAGTAGTGGGGATTCACGAAGCCGTGAAAGTCGAAAGAGAACGGCTTCTCCTGGGCTTGGAGTACTCCGAATACTCCGAGTATTCCGAAAAGGACTAAGGCTTTCTTCATTTCTTGCTTCCTCCGGCGAGAGCCAAAATGAGTCCCAGGGCGACACCCAGCAAGGCGGCGAAGAGCACCTGCAGGTTGGCGGGCAGGATGAAAGTGATGGTGTGCATCGGGAACCAGAAAAGCGGGATGGTCTTCTTGATGACCAGGTTCCATTGCACATCCCAATTCACCTTTTTGCTGATAATCTCGCGCATCTTCATCGGACGGAAGAGGCCCGCCACGGTGCCGCCGTTGTCGGTAATGTGGATGTCGGTGCACTTGTGGAAGGTCATCAT
>JAFZKV010000064.1 GCA_017551765.1 Bacteroidales bacterium | reverse complement strand
CCCACCCCCATATTGCCTATGCGACGTACCGCAGGCATGCGGCGCAGCATGCGCCGGTCGAAAAGACGGTTGCCTTTGGCGAACTCGGCATCGCCCAACGCCTCCACCAACGGAGCGATATAGGCGGCATCCATCTGTCCGTCGCCGTCGAGTTTCACCACTATATCGGTCTTTAACTCTATGGCCTTGCGGAAGGCTGTCTTCATGGCGCCGCCCACCCCTTGGTTGCGCTCGTGGTGGATGGCAGTGATGCGTGGGTCGGCGGTAGCCAACCGATTGACGAGCGCGCCTGTCCCGTCGGGCGAACAATCGTCAACCAGCAGGACGCTGTCAACAAAAGGGGGCAGCCCTGAAACCACTTGTTTCAGGTGCTGCTCCACTTTATAGCACGGTATTGCTACCGCAATCTTTAAGTCGTTATACATTAGTAGCCGAAGATTTCATCCAGCGTCAGTTTCTTCACCTTGCCGAACTTGGCCAACTTGTTGAAGTCTATCTCGCTCTCCTTGCCGAGGATGAGGTAGGTCTTCTTTTGACCTTTGATGTATTGCTGCTGGAAGTTGACGAGGTCTTTCATTGTCATCTTCTGGTAGGCTTGGTAGTTCTGCTTGGTGAGGGGCTCTTTCCAACCCATGCGCTCGCAGCTGAGGTAGCTGTTGATGATGCCGAACTTGGTGGTGCGCGAGGTGCGGACACCGGCAATGCGGGCCTCTTTGGCCAGCTGGAAGTTGGCTTCGGCCTGCGGCATATCGTTGAAGAGCTCCTCGTAGGCGTCGAGGGCATCGAAGAGCTTGTCGTTCTGGGTGATGATATTGGCGCTGTTGTAGAAATAGCCGTTTTTGCGGCCGCTATTGGTGTAGTTGCTGCTGGCGCTGTAGGCGAGGCTGCGCTTTTCGCGC
Source organism: Bacteroidales bacterium (assembly GCA_017551765.1). GTDB lineage: Bacteria > Bacteroidota > Bacteroidia > Bacteroidales > P3 > Colimorpha. The sequence goes on along the minus strand of JAFZKV010000064.1, from coordinate 14,265 downwards.
ATCTCCTGGAATACGATGGCGTTCATCGAGCCTCCGAAGTATTCGTTGAAGAGGTTGACGCTGGGTACCATCGCGGTGTTGTATTCGGCACCGCGGAAGTACTCGGTGAGGTAGGTGTTCTTGGCGTTGTAGTCGACAAAGAGTACCTCGTTCTCATTGGTAGCCACAGGATGGTAAATCTTGTTGGCAGGCACCTCCTTGGTGGGCTTCACGGTGTGGATTTTGTTGACGGCTGCGGTGGCCTCCTTGAGGGTCAGCGGGCCATAGTAGAGCACGCGGTGCTTGTAGTTGAAGAGACCGTGCAGGGCATCGGTGAGCTGTTTGGCGGTGTAGGCGCGCAGCTGGGCGTCGCTCTCGTTGATGGCTTTAACATATTCTTCGCCGTAGATGCCGTATGAGTTCAGGGCACGGAAGGCGGCACGCTGGTTGGTCTTGCTGTCGGTGCGGCTCTTGATGAGGCGCTCCACCAAGGTGTTGAGGGCCTCGTCGTCAGGTTGGCAGGTGGCCATCACCTCTTCAAGCAGGCTCATGGCTTTCTCCATGTTCTCGGCCAAGCCGCTGACGCCCACAGCGATGCTTTCGCCGCCCACACGCACATTGTAGCTGCAAGCCAGCTTGTAGAACTCTTCCTGCAGTTGCTCGGCTGTGTGCTTTTCGGTATTCAGATACTCTATCAGGTTGGCTGCCATATCATAGCTCTTGTCGGCGTAGCTGCCGAACTCGAAGCGGTACTGCAGGTTGAAGGTGGCGTTCTCCTTGTTCTGCACATAGAGCACCTCGCTGCCGTTGGCGGTCTTGCCTTTCTGCAGGTCTTTCTTGAAGTTCACGAAGACAGGCTGTATGGGCTTGGCTTTGGCGGCGTCGGCCTTCACTTGTGCCAGGAAGGAACTTTCCACATCGCGGCTGACGCTGATGGGGGTGATGGCGGGTTTGATGACCTTGGCCACGGGGTCGGGCACATCCTGGTGCTTGTAGACGATGACGTAGTTGTTGTCCTTGCAGATGCGGTTGGCAAAGTCGACAATGTCCTGCTTCGTAATCTTGGACAGCTCGTTGATTTCGTTGCACACCTGATCCCAGGTCTGGTGCTGCACGAAGGCGTAGGCCATCTGGCTGGCGCGGCTGTTGTTGCTCTCGGCCTGCTTCATGATTTTAAGCTTGATTTGGTTGATGCTGGCTTCCAGCAGGCTCTCGTCAAACTTGCCTTCTTTCACCAGCTCCACCTGCTCGAGCAGCATGTCGCGCAGCTGGCCGAGGCTCTGTCCCTGGGTGGGACGGCCTCCGAGCATGAAGGCGGCGTAGTCGTTCAGCGTGTAGGTGCCGGCGTAGGCGCCGAGGCAGAGCTGCTTCTGGTTGAGGTTGAGGTCGATGAGGCCGCAGGAGCCGTTGTTGAGCACCATCTCCATCGCTTCGGCCAGCAGGGCATCATGGCTGCCGTTGCCCTCCTCGATGCGGAAGGCGAGGGTCAGGCTCTCGGGGTCCTGACCGTTCACCAAGCGGACAATGGGGCTGGTGATGGGGGCCTCTTTCACCTTGTGGAACTCGGGCACGGTGCCGGGCACCCAACTGCCGAAGTATTTGTCAATAATCTTGATGGCCTCGTCGGGGTTGAAGTCGCCGGCCATCGCAATGCACATGTTGTTGGGCACATAGTAGGTGTGGTGGAAGCGGTAGATATTGGTCATCGAGGGGTTCTTCAGGTGCTCGATGGTGCCGAGGGTGGTCTGGGTGCCGTAGGGGTGGTGGGGGAAGAGGCCGCGGAAAAGCTCCTCGTTCACGCGACGGTTGTCCTGTGCCAGGCTGATGTTCTTCTCCTCATAGACGGCCTCCAACTCGGTGTGGAACAGGCGCAGCACCAGGTTGGGCATACGGTCGGCCTCCACCTTGGCCCAGGTCTCCAGCATGTTGGCGGGGATGTTCTCCACGTACATCGTGTAGTCGTTGCTGGTGAAGGCGTTTGTGCCCTCGCTGCCGATGGCGGTCATGCTTTTGTCGTACTCGTTGGCGATGGCGATGGTCGAGGCCACATAGCTGATGGAGTCAATCTGGTGGTAGATGGCGGCGCGTTTGGCCTCGTCGGTGGTGCGGCGATACACCTCGTAGAGGGCTTCAATCTTGTCAAGCTCCACTTTCTCGCGCTCCCAATCGGTGGTGCCGAGTTTGTGGCTACCCTTGAACATCATGTGCTCCAGGTAGTGGGCCAGGCCGGTGGTCTCGCTGGGGTCGTTCTTCGAGCCGGCGCGCACGGCGATGTAGGTCTGGATGCGCGGGGCGTCCTTATAGACGCTCATGAAGACCTTCAGGCCGTTGCCGAGGGTGTACTCGCGTACGCCCAGCGGGTCGTTGTCATAGGTCTTGTAGGTGTAATTCTGCGCCATGATGCTGCCGGCGAAGAGCATCGCAGCCAAAAAGCAGAGTGACAAAAAGGCTTTTTTCATGTTAATCTGTTATTTATTAATATAATGTGAATAATCGTACAGCGAATATCTACCTGCAAAGATACAAAAAATATCCTAACCGGCGCACTATTTTTTACCTCCCGCCTGTCGGCGTAATCTATAAATCTTTTTGGATTGTTGGATTACCGCCGCAGGCGGGGAGGAAAACACACTCCTCCACCACCGCTTTGCGGCGGCGCTCTACACAAAGCTCTGCCCGGAATGCCACAGGCATTCCTCTTCCCTCCCCTAACTAAGGGGAGGAGTAAAATGGATTTATGTCGTGCACGATGTATTTTTGGGTGGCTGGTAACCGGTGGTCGGTGGCTGGTGATTGGGGGCGACGACCAGGGCAACAATGCCAACCTTGGCTGGTGCCATACGCATCGGCGCTGATAGCTGAACGGGAAAGATGGGTTTGGCGCGCAATGGGTTGGTTATAAGTACCGTATAAGGCCCAGATGGCTCCGATATGACTCCGACTGATGTCCGTTTGTTGTCCGCTTGTTGTCCGTTTGTTGTTCGATTATAAAACGGACAACAAACGGACAACAAGTGGACAACAATGGGACAACAGTGGGCGTTAGGGCGGCGTTAGAGCGAAGGTGGAAAGTGAAAAGGGAAAAGTGAAAAGTGAAAAAACAACCGGAAACTGACAACTGATAACTGACTACCGACCACCATTTATATCGTGCACGACCTATTTTTTGGAGGCTCCGGTGGAGTTATCAACGGGGGCGGTTTAATAACTTTTTGGCGGTCGGGGAGGTTATATGTAAAATAAAATGTAATTTTACACTCGGAAAAACGCCCCGTGGGGTGCGTTTATCCTATTGTATGTCAAAATAATAAAGCAAGCATAGCAAGATGAAAGACACTGTCAAAGAACTGACCGAGGGCATGCAGCGGCTTTGTGCCGTGGCCAACCGTATTGTGGCACAGCAGGGCCATGTGAGCCGCATCGAGGCTGACCTGCTGCTGGAGGACCTGCGCGGGCTGTATGATGTGGCGCTGCGGTTGGGCGGCGACGCGCTGCCCGAGCCGGCCCCTGCCCCCACGAAGGTGGAGGAGGAGGCCGAGCCGCAGGCCGAGGAGAAGATGATGGCCATGATGTCGACCCTGGCCGCGATGGCTCCCGCCCCCGAGCCGGAGGTGGCACCCGAGCCGGTAAGTGTGCCTGAACCGGAACCAGCGCCCGCTCCCGAGCCTGAGCCGATGCCTGAACCTGAGCCCCAGCCCCCGATGGAAGAGCTGGAGGACAACGGCAACGCGCTGCTGTTTGACGAGGTGGTGATTGAGCCGGACCCCGAGCCCGAGGTACCGCAGGCGCCGGTAATCCCCGAGGCACCGGAGGTGAAGGAAGAACCGACGCAGCCGGCCCCCGAGGTCAAGGTGGAGCAGCCGTCGCTGCTGGATTACCTGCAGCAGCCCGCCTCGCGCACGCTGGGCGAGAGCCTGGCCGCCGCCAAGCCCGCGCAGTCGGCGCTGGAGAAGAAGGTGGACGACCTGCGCACGGTGATCAACATCAACGACAAGTTCAGCTTCATGAGCGAGCTGTTCAAGGGCAACATGAAGGCCTACAACGACTTCATCATGCACCTCAACGCCACGACGCTGCGCGACGAGGCGCTGGCGCATGTGGCCGAGGTGGCCGCGCAGTACAAGTGGGACGAGGCGTCGCCGGCCGTGAAGACCTTCTACAAGATATTCGACAAGAAGTTCTAAAAAGCTGTAAGCTGTGAGCTGTAAGTTTTAAGTGGCGGTAGCCCACTTGAAACTCAAAACTTAAAGCTTAAAACTGAAAAGATTATGGGCAAGGCAATCCTTTTCTCGGCACCTTCGGGTTGCGGCAAGACCACCATCATCAAGGAGTTGATGCAGTATTTCGACTGCTTCGAGTTCAGCGTCTCGGCCACCTCGCGCGCGCCGCGCGGCGAGGAGGTGGACGGTCGCGACTATTATTTCCTCAGCCGTGAGGAGTTTATGCGGCGCGTGGAGCGCGACGAGTTCCTGGAGTGGGAGGAAGTATACCAGGGCACCTGCTACGGCACGCTGAAGAGCGAGGTGGAGCGCATCTGGAACAAAGGAGGGGTGATTGTGTTCGATGTGGACGTCAACGGTGGCCGCAACATCAAGCGGTACTTCGGCGCCGACGCGCTGAGCATCTTCGTGCTGCCGCCCAGCATGGAGGTGTTGGAGCAGCGCTTGCGCAGTCGCGGCACCGACAGCGAGGAGGCCATCGTCAAGCGGCTGGCCCGCAGTGCCGAGGAGCTGAAGCAGGCGCCGCAGTTTGATGTGACCATTGTGAACGACGACCTGCAGCGTGCCGTGCAGGAAACTAGAACAACCATAGAACATTTCCTGAGTGAATAGGCTGATAGACATACTGAAGAAGTACGACTACGTGGTGGTCTTTGTGTTGCTGGTGGTGCTGTCGGTGGTGCTGATGGCCCGCACGACCTACTACCAGCGCTCGCGCATCACGGCCTGGACGGGCAGCATGGCCGGCGGCTGGTACGAGGGGGTGAACAGCATTGGGGGCTACTTCGGCCTCAAGGGCGAGAACGACCGTCTGGCGGCCGAGAACGCCGAGTTGAGGGCCCGCCTGGCGGAGTCGTATATCGACTACACGGACAGCGTCTTCACGGTCAACGACACCGTCTACCGCCAGCGCTATGACTACACCGAGGCGCGTGTCATCAAGAACTCGTGGAGCCAGCAGAACAACTACATCATCATCGGCAAGGGCCGCCAGCACGGCATCGAGCCCGACATGGCGGTCATCTCACCCGACGGCATTGTGGGCGTGGTGGTTTCCACCACCAAGAACTTTGCCAAGGTGATGCCGGTGCTGCACAGCGACAGCCGCAACAGTGTGAAGGTGAAGCGCACGGGCATCAGCGGCTCGCTGGTGTGGGACGGCAAGGACTACCGCTATGCCCAGGTGCTCGACGTGCCCACCACGCACCAATTCGACGGTGGCGACACCATTGTCACCTCGGGCCTGGCCAACGACTTTCCCGAGGGCATCCCCGTGGGCTATGTGGAGAGCGCCGAGACCCTCAAGGGCAGCGGCTTCTACAAGGTGCGCATACGGCTGGCCACCGACTTCAACAAGCTTGACCATGTGTATGTGATTAACAACAAGTTCCGCAAGGAGCAGCAAGAACTGATGGAGGGCATGAAATGAACAACTTGGTGTGGCGAAACATAGGACGCTTCCTGCTGCTGACGTTGATGCAGCTGCTGATTCTCAACAATGTCTACCTCGGCGGCTACGTGATGCCGATGCTGTATGTGCTGTTTATCCTGATGCTGCCCACCTCGACGGGGCGCATCCCGATGCTGCTGATTGCCTTCGGCACAGGGTTGCTGATGGACATCATGGCGGGTGCCTTGGGCTTCCACGCCCTGGCCTGCACGGTGGTGGCCATGATGCGCGTGCTCTTTGCCGACCGCATACTGACGCGCGGCGAGAATGTGGTGATTGCTGTGCCCAGCATCCACAGCGTCACGCCGCAGTACTTTATCAGCTACCTGATGCTCATGCTGGGGGCGTTCTACCTGATGTTCTACCTGTTGGAGATATTCAGTTTTCGCGGCCTCGGCGGAGTGCTGCTGGCCACGGTGTGCAGTACGCTGGTCACCACGTTGCTGGCGGTGCTCTACCAATTGATATTCATTAAGAAAGAGGACCAATGAGGAACGGGTTTCGGTGGACGGTGGCCGGTAGCCGGTGGGTGGGTATATGCCTATTGGTTATTTTCGCTTTTCACTTTTCGCTTTTCACTTCCACACAGGCGCAGACGGCCATTGGTCATTGGCGCGACTGCCTCGACTATTCGATGGTGCGGCATGTGCAGCCGGCCGGCCGCTATGTCTATGGCGCCGCCCGTGGGGGCGTGATCCGCTACGACATCAAGGAAGACACCGTCATCCGCCTCAACAAGACCACCGGCTTCAGCGACGTGGGCGTGGCCACGATGGCCTACGACAGCGCCAGCCGCACGCTGGTGGTGGCCTACAGCAATGCCAATGTGGACTTGCTGCAGGACGGCAAGGTGTACAACCTCTCCGACATCAAGCGCAGCGAGATTAGCGGCGACAAGAGCATCTACCGTGTGCGCTTTCGCGACGGCAAGGCCTACTTGGCCACAGGCTTCGGCATTGTGGTGGTGGACCTGGCGCGCCATGAAATCAAGGAGACCTGCTACATCGGCAGCGGCGGCACCTACACGGTGGTCAGCGACCTGGTCTTCTCGTCCGACAGCATCTATGCCGCCACCGGCGAGGGGCTGAAGCGCATCCCGGCCGATGAACAGCACCTCACCATCAGCGACCGTTGGGAGGCTGACGGCCGCTTGGCGGGGGTAAGTGTCACGCTGCTTGAATACTTCGCCGGCCACCTGCTGGCGGGCGGCTACACCTACGACCCTGAGCAGACGACGCTCTACGACCTCAACGGCGCCTCGGTGACAGCCTGGAACGGCGGCACGGTGCGTTCGGTGCATGTGGGTGGCGGCTATGTGACGCTCACGCATGAGGAAAGCGTGGTGCGCTACGACCGACAGCTGCAGCTGGTGGATAGCCTCACCGAGTATACCTGGGGCGCCCTGTCGTGCTATGATGCCGTCTATACCGACAGCGTCACCCTCTGGGTGGGGCACGAGTGGGCCAGCCTTTTCTGCATACACCCTTCGGGCAATACCTACCTGCAGCCCGATGGCCCCTTCTCGGGCGACAACGTGTATCGTCTGGTGCCCTTCAACCGCCGCATGATGCTCTGTCCGGGCGGCCACACCAGCACCTACGCCAGGTCCTATATATCTCCCAATCTGCTGACTGCCACGGGACGTCAATGGACGGGCCTGGTGCGTGACAATGGGGTGCTCGACGGCACCTCCGACCTTGTCGATGCGGCCGTCAACCCCAACGACACCACCGAGATAGTGGCGGCCCTGTGGGGCTCGGGCGTAGTCTCCATCAAGGACAATGTCGCGCAGACACTCTACAACACCGACAACACCGACGGGGCTTTGATGAACTATACCTCGGGCAATTACAGCTCGTTGGTTACCGGTGCCGTGACCTTTGACGCCAGCGGCAACCTGTGGGTGCTCAACTCGCATTGCTCCCATGCCTTGGCCCGCCGCACACAGGACGGCGTGTGGAGCCACTACTCCACCGCCGAGATGGCCGACCAGCCGCAGGTGGACAAGCTCATCTACGATAGCATCAACAACTGCCTTTGGTTCTGTGGCCGCAGCAATGTGATTTATGTGCACGATGGCAACAGCCGCATGGCGCGGGTCAACCCCAATAACGGCAGCAAACTTAATACCGATGCCGTCAACGCCCTGGTGCAGGACCGCTTGGGCAATATCTGGATTGGCACCAACAAGGGCATCAAGGTCATCTATGACGGCTACAGCGCCTTCCGCAACGGTGGGGCGGGGGAGGTGTCGCCCGTCACCTGTAGCAACATCACCATCACCAACGGTGAGTTCTACGAGTACCTGATGGCCTACGAGGGCATTACCGCCATAGCTGTCGACGGTGCCAACCGCAAGTGGGTGGGCACCTCGTCGGGTGGCCTCTACCTTATCTCGGCCAACGGGTTGGAGCAGCTTGAGCACTTCACCGCTGAGAACAGTCCGCTTTTCTCCAACAAGATTATCACCCTTGGCATCCAGCCTCGCACAGGCGAGGTGTATATAGGCACCGACCAGGGCCTGCAGGTCTACCGTTCCACGGCCACCTATGCCGAGGCCAAGCCTCAGGAGGAGGTCTATGCTTTCCCCAATCCGGTGCGCCCCAACTATGACGGCCCCATCGCCATCAAGGGCTTCACGCGCGACGCTTTGGTGCACATCACCGACGCCGCCGGCCACACCGTCTACAGCACCCAGGCCCTCGGTGGCCAGGCCATCTGGAACGGCCGCACGCAGAACGGCGAGCGTGTGGCGTCGGGTGTCTATTATGTCTTTGCCTCCGACGCCGAAGGTGGCAACCGTAGCGTAGCCAAAATACTGATTGTAAGATGATGCTCTCCACCCCAGGCCTGGTGCTTCACACGACCCCCTACGGCGAGTCCTCGGTCATCGCCAAGGTCTTCACGCGGCAGCTGGGAGTGCGCTCCTATATCGTCAAAGGGGTGCGCCGTCACGGTGGCGGCATGAAGCAGAACCTCTTTGCTCCGCTCAGCAGCCTGGATATGGTGGTCTACGACAGCCACAAGAGTGAACTGAACCACGTCAAGGAGCTTGCGCCGCGCCACCCCGACAGCGCGTCGGACCCCGTCGGCAACGCCCTGCGCTTCTTCATGACCGAGGTGCTCTACAAGTCGTTGCGCGAGGAGGAACCCATGCCTGAGTTGTGGGACTATGTGGAGAGTTCGGAGTTCGGAGTTCGGAGTTCGGAACTCCCTGTCTGTTTCCTTTTGCGGGTGGCCCATTATCTGGGCATTGAACCGTTGGACAACTATAGTGTGCGCGAGCCGCTGTTCGACCTGCAGGAGGGCCGTTTTGTTTCCTCGCCCACCGAGACCACCCTCTCTCCCTCACTCTCTTCCATGCTTCATGAGTATCTGCTGGCGACCGATGAGCGACGAGGGGCCTCCTTGACCGACCGCCGAGCGTTGATTGACGCACTCATCGCCTACTACCAGCTGCACCTCAGTGGCTTCCGGCAGTTCCATAGTCACGAAATATTACACACAATACTGAAATAAACATGAAACGTACCTTTGCATTTCTTGCTTTCGTGCTGGCCCTCACCGCAGTGTCGGCACAGGATGTCTATTGGGTCTTCCTCGCCGACAAGGCGGGCACCACCTTCGACCCCTACACTTATTTTGACACCAAGGCCATCGAGCGCTACCGCGAGTGTGGCGCCGACCTTTACGACGTCAGCAACTACCCCTTGGCGCAGGCCTATGTCGACGGCGTCAACGCCCTGGCCACCGAGGAGGTGGGCACCAGCCGCTGGATGAACGCCGTAGGTGTGACGGCCACGCCCGACCAGGCCGCCGCCATCGCCGCCTTGCCCTATGTGCTGCGCGTGCAGCCCATCAGGGGCAATATGCAGTTGGCCAGAAGGTCCGATTACACCGAGAACTCTGAGTTTTCCGAGATTGCCGACACCACCCTCAGCGACCAGCTGCTCCGCATGCAGGGCCAGCTCTTCCGCCAGGCCGGCATCGACGGCAGCGGTGTGCGCATCGCCGTGTTCGACGGAGGCTTCCCGAAGGTCAATACCCACGAGGCTTTCCGTCACCTGCGCGAGTCAGGCCGCATCATCAAGACCTGGAACTTCTGCAACAACAAGGAGAACGTCTACGGTTGGAACAGCCACGGCACCATGACGCTCAGCTGCATTGCCGGCCGCATGAACGGCAAGGACATCGGTTTGGCCACCGGTGCCGAGTTCCTGCTGGCGCGCACCGAGGTGGAGCCCGAGCCCTTCCAAGAGGAGGTGTGGTGGATGCAGGCTATGGAGTGGGCCGACAAGAACGGAGCCAATATCATCTCGTCGAGCCTCGGGTACGGCAAGGACCGCTACTACACCAGGGACATGGACGGCAAGTCCTACGTGGCCAAGGCTGCCAATATGGCTGCCCGCAAGGGTATCCTGGTGGTCAACAGCGCCGGTAACGAGGGTGACGACAACAGCTGGCAGTACATCATCACCCCCAGCGACGCCGACAGCGTGCTCTGTGTGGGTGGCATCATCAACAGCCTCACCGATTACGAGCACATCAACTTCGCCTCCTACGGCCCCACTGCCGACGGCCGCCAGAAGCCCAACGTCTGTGCTTTCGGCCACGCCTGGGCCGCCTCGCCCAAGAGCAACAAGGCCTATGAGAAGGTCTACGGCACCTCTTTCTCCTGCCCGCTGGTGGCCGGTTTCGCCGCCTGCGCCTGGCAGGCCAGCAAGGGCAAGACCAATATGGAACTCTTCGACCTCATCCAGCGCAGCGCCGACCTCTACCCCTACTGCGACTATGCCTTCGGCTACGGTGTGCCGCAGGCCTCTTACTTCACACAATCAAGCAATCAAGCAATCAAGCAATCCACTCCCACCTTCCGCTTCGAGCGCCTGTCGTCCACGGCGGTGAGTGTCGTTTTCACATGCTCCGACACCAATGTGAATGTCTTTTACAAGGACATCGCCGACGACGGTAGCATCATCAGTTACGGCAAGCGTACCCTCAGTTATGTGGACACTACGGTGAGCCTTGACATCAAGGGCGGCCGCCATTTGGTGGTCTTCTGCAACGGCTACACCGCCGACTACCGTTTCGAGCAGCCCACCGCGGTGGAAGACAGGGACAAATGGGTCTCTGTGAGCAGCACCGAGCAGGGCAAACGTCCCCGTATCACCGATGTGCTCAGCCGCACCCCCGCACTCGACATTCCCAATGAGAGCCACACCGCCTGGGGAGGCTACGCCATGCTGGGCCTTGTGGCCGCCACGGCCGATGCCGAACTGCCCTCCGCCGTATGGTCGCCTGCCTGGCGCTTCGGTGTCCGTTGGCAGTATCGCTTCTGCAAGGCCTACAGCCTCGGCCTCGCCCTGGAGTATGGCCACATTGCTTACCGCTACAACGGCTTCCGCGTCAACCCGCTGGAGCAGAGCATCGAGGTGGGCGACCTCATCAGCAACGCCGACCGCATCGACGTCCGCCAGCTGAATACCGGTGAGTGGAGCGTCGAGCTCTTCCAGCGTGTGCGCTTTGTGCCGGGCGGCATGTTCCACAATGGTTTCCATTGGGACCTCGGAGCCTACCTGACCCGTGTGACCGGCAACAACTATGAGCTCACCTACCGCCGCTTCGACGACGGCGTGGCCGACTCGCGCAGCCTGCAGTACAACCGCCTCGCCGCCCTGGCCGACTACGGCTGGATGTACGGCGTCACCACCCGCCTCTCCTATGATTTCGTGGGCCTCTATGCCCGCTACCGCCTCGACGGCATCGGCCAGCAGCCCGCCGAAGGCCACATCAGCCTGCCCCGCCTTGAGGTTGGCGTCCAGCTGCAATTCTGATCACTCCTGCCGTTCTTCAGATGTTCTCCTGCCGTTCTTTGGTCGTTCTTTGCTTTTTTCCAAAGAACGACCAAAGAACGGCCGTAGAACGTGCATGGAAAGGTCGGAGTCATCTCCGCCATTAGTGGAACTTTGCCCCGAGTGTTGGAGTTTTTTTGTTGTATTTTATAAAATATTCGTATCTTTGCATTTGCAAGTGGTGTGGATTTTTGTGCAGATGGTTGATTATTAAGTATAAAACAATGATGGCAATGAAACGAATATTGCTCCTATTGGTGCTTTTGTCACCGCTGGTGCTGTCGGCGCAGAATATTACTGTCAACTCGGCGCAAGGGCAGAACATTACCACCTTTGTGGAACAGCACCTGAAAGGCAACGGTGTGTATATCACCAATGTGAAGTTCAACAACGTGCAGGGCAATATCACCTTTCCTCAGATTGGCACCTTCAACAGCAATGGTTTTCCTCACCTGCAGATGGACCAAGGGGTGGTGCTGACCACCGGCAATGTCAGTTTGGCACCTGGTCCCAACAATAATGGGAGTGCGACGGCCGCGGTCACGAGCCATTATACGGACCCTATGACACAGATGGCGGCGTTGGTGTCCAACCCTCTTACCTCATGTGCTACAATCGACTTTGACTTTGTTAGTATATCTCCATTTGTGACATTGAATTATTGTTTTGGCTCCGAAGAATACGATGAGTATGTATGGTCTTCGTTCAATGATGTGTTCGCTTTCTTTGTCACCGGCCCTGACCCGACGTCGCCCACCCACCAGAGCATGACGAAGAACATCGCCATCATTCCCCACACCATTAGCGCGGCCCACCCCAACGGCATCGCTGTGGCCATCAATACGGTCAATGGCAAGACCGAGGCAGAGAACCCGTCGGCAGGACACTACCACTACAGCGAATTCTATGTCCATAACGATTTCCCCACAGGCGTACAGTACGATGCTTTTACACAAAAACTTTCGGCCAATGCTACACTGTTGCCTTGTGAGCAGTACCACATGCACATTTCCATTTGCAATGTGTCGGATAAGAATTTAGATAGTGGCGTGTTCCTTGAGGAGAGTTCGTTTAACAGCCCTTCGGCCGACGTCAACCTGTCGCAGCGCGTTCCTGACACCATCGAGCGCAGTCAGCCCGTTGAATTCCCCCTCACCCTGGCCAACACCTACTACAACTTCGGCCGTGTGGTGGTCGGCTTCGGTGGCACCGCCGTGGTGGGCGAGGACTATAGCATCGTCACCGACAGCAATCAGACCGTCAGCCAGCAGCGCCCCTTCTTCTATATTGATGACGGCTACAATTCGCTTATCTTCAGTGGTCTGCCCACTGCCAACCTCCGCAGCCCCAAGACCATTGAGCTCTATTTGACCACTTCGCTCTGCCCTGCACGTCCCGAACTGAAGACCTACGACACCATACGCTATGTCCTCGTCGAGGATGATGTGTTGCGCCTGCGCGACACCACCATCGTAGCCTACGACACCTGCCGACAGGTGGGCGTCGAGGTGGTGTTGGGTGAGCCCACCACCTTCCGTTGGATACCCGAGGACGGCATCGACTTCCCGCGCCAGCAGTATAGTTCGGCCATCATCACCGAGAGCCGCAACTACCGCGTGGCGGCAGCCGACGGGCGTGGCCATGTCGACACGGCCAACGTGACCATCGAGGTGCGCGAGACACCGCAGCAAGGCGTGGAGGAGCTTTCGCCAGACGAGGGCTTCCGCGTCTACCCCAACCCCAGCACAGGCATGTTCAATGTGGAGGCTGGCGGCATTATCCTGGTGCAGGTCTATGACGTGCGCGGCGCACAGGTCTACGAGCGCCACTGCGATGGACACGCCGAGGTGCTCAACATCAGCCCCTTGCCCGCTGGACTCTACACCGTGCGTGTCACCACCTCTGTCGGTGTTAAAACAGAAAAAGTTGTAGTAAGATAACAAAATAAAACAGCATAAACCATGAAAGAATACACCCTCGAAGAATTCCAGAATGAATTGCGGCTCGGTATCCCCGACCCGCTGCCCGAACCTCAGCCCTATGACCCCACAGTGAACCACGCTCCCAAGCGTAAGGATATCTTGACGCCTGCCGAGAAGAAGCTGGCCATCCGCAACGCCCTGCGCTACTTCCCCGCCAAGCACCACAAGATGCTGGCCAAGGAGTTTGCCGAGGAGCTGCAGAAGTACGGCCGTATCTATATGTACCGTCTGCGTCCCACCTACAAGATGTACGCCCGCCCCATTGAGGAGTACCCGGCCAAATGCCGTCAGGCTGCCGCTATCATGCTGATGATCCAGAACAACCTCGACCCCGCTGTGGCTCAGCATCCCCACGAACTCATCACCTACGGTGGCAACGGCGCTGTGTTCCAGAATTGGGCGCAGTACCGCCTTGTGATGAAATACTTGAGCGAGATGACCGACGAGCAGACCCTCGTGATGTACAGCGGTCACCCCATGGGACTCTATCCCAGCCACAAGGATGCCCCGCGCGTGGTGGTCACCAACGGCATGATGATTCCTAACTACAGCAAGCCCGACGACTGGGAGCGCTACAACGCCCTCGGTGTCACCCAATACGGTCAGATGACCGCCGGCTCCTATATGTATATCGGTCCGCAGGGCATCGTGCACGGCACTACCATCACCGTGCTCAACGCCGCCCGTAAGCTCGGTGGCGGCACCGCCGGCAAACTGTTCATCACCGCCGGTCTCGGTGGCATGAGCGGCGCACAGCCCAAGGCTGGCGACATCGCCGGTGT
>JAFZKV010000063.1 GCA_017551765.1 Bacteroidales bacterium | reverse complement strand
TGCAGGCGGTCATCATCCCGAGGGCGCACACTATCGCGCTGAGTAAAAATGCCTTCTTCATATTGTTCATCGTTGTATAGGTTTATGGAGGGGTGTTATTGTTCGGAATCTTCTTGTCCAAACAAGAACTCCATAAGGTCGACAAACTCAAATTGGCAGCCAGGCTTGACAATCAAAACACCGCAGTCACAGCAGTCCTGTGGGCGATATGCAAGTCCGCCTTGGCAATACACCGTCTTGTCAGCGGATGTCTCATGATACTTGACGCCCATTGATTCAAGTTTTTGGGAACACTCATAACAGTAATACCCCAGGTCGTCCTCGGCAATATAGAAGTTTTCCAGCTCCACGGAATCGTTTTCCACATCATGCAGCATCCTGTAGAAACATCCTTCGGAACGGAAGATAAACACATATTCGGTTTGGTTTCCGTCAACGTAAATATCTTCCGTCTTTTTGAACATCGAAGTGTCTGTATAGGGCTGCCCCTGCATGTGCGTGCTGTCTGCTGAACTATCGGCGGTGTTTTCGTTTGCCGTCCCGCTCTTGCAGGCGGTCATCATTCCAAGGGCACACACTATCGCGCTGAGTAAAAATGCCTTCTTCATTGTCGTCTGGTTTTAATTATTCAACGTCAACAAGGGTAACGCTGCGCTTCCATTTTTATTGCAGCGGAGCCTTGTGGGAGGCAATTAGGTCGCGCACGACCTAATTCGGTGGCACACCGTAGATGCACCGTGTTTTGTCCGACTGCGGTCGGACATCACTCGGAGTTGAGTCGGACTTGAGTCGGACCAGAGTCGGAGGGGGTGGCGTGTTATTTGGGCAATTGGATGGCGCTTGTGCGCTGATAATATGATTATTAGATGGCTGTGATACTGCTGTTGCCTGTTTTTGTCCGACAGAGGGACGTTCCGGAGCGTGCTTGGAGGGCCAACCGACCACCTCCAACCGACCACCGAACGCCCAATTATGTCGTGCACGACATAATTGGAGACAAGAAGGCCTCACGGAAGATTTTTTTCTTTATACAATAATAATAAAAGATTGTCGGCGTTATGGGTGTAGAGTATGAGTAGCGAAAACAAATCCACCCAAACCGGCAACTTCATCCTGGTGCTTGTAGCCATGGTGATGGGGGTGCTTATTGGCCTGATGTTCGCCACCAACAGTCGCTCGCGCTCCACCACGGGTGCCCTGCAGGGCAAGATGGACGAGGTGCTGCAGTTGGTGGAGAAGGAATATGTGGAGCCGGTGGACGTCGACTCGGTGAGCGAACGTGCCGTAGCGCTGCTGCTCAGCGAGTTGGACCCTCACAGCACCTACCTCTCCTATCGTGAGACCGAGCAGGCCGACGAGCTGATGCGCGGCAACTTTGAGGGTGTGGGGCTGGTGCTGCACCGCGAGGGCGACACGACCTATGTGGGGCAGGTGATGGCCGACGGGCCGTCGGCGAACGTCGGCATTGTGCCGGGCGACATGATTGTCAGCGTGGATGGCGAGCCGGTGAGCGGCGTAGGCATGCCGGCCGACAGCGTGGTGGCGCGTCTGCGCGGGCCGCGCGGGTCGACGGTGGCGGTGGAGGTGCTGCACGAAGGAGACATCAAGAGCACCTTCAGCATCCGCCGCGGGGTGGTCAGCCGCGCCACAATGCCCTGCGCCACGATGCTCGACGACACTACCGGATATATCCTCCTCACCTCGTTTGCCAGCACGACCCACCACGAGTTCCGCACCGCCCTGCGCCAATTGAAGAGCCAGGGGCTGAAGCACCTGGTGCTCGACCTGCGCGGCAACGGAGGCGGCTCGTTGCAAGCCGCCGTGGGCGTGGCCGGCGAACTGCTGCCGGCCGGCAGCCTGATTGTCTACACCCAGGGAGCCCACTCGCGGCGCCACGATGTGAAGGCCCGCAGCGGCGGCCTCTTCACCACCGGCCGGGTGACGGTGATGATCGACGAGGGGTCGGCGTCGGCCAGCGAGGTGGTCAGCGGTGCCCTGCAGGACAACGACCGCGCCAGGGTGGTGGGCCGACGCAGCTTCGGCAAAGGGCTGGTGCAGACGGAGTTCAACCTGCGCGACGGCTCGGCGGTGCTGCTCACCACAGCACGCTACTACACCCCCTCGGGCCGCTGCATACAACGCTCCTACAACAACGGCACCGGCGAATACTACCGCAGCTATGTGCAGCAGCTGATTGACGAGACCTATGCCGACACGGCGGTGGCCAGCGTGACCGACAGCACCCCCTACTACACCGTGGGTGGCCGCACCGTCTATGGCGGCGGCGGCATCACCCCCGACGTCATACTGCCCTACCGCAAGGACTCCACCTTTATCTACTACAACCGCCTGGCCTCGGCGGGCCTGCTGAACCGCGTGGCCTTCGACGAAGTGAAGCGCCACGCCGCCGCGCTGTTGGCGCAATATGCCGACGGCGAGGCTTTCCGCCGCCAATACAGGGTGGACGACAGGATGATAGAAGAGGTGGTGCGGCGCGGCGAGAAGGCCGGCATAGCCCGCGACAGCCACAGCCTGCGAGCGCAGCGGCGCCTGATGGCCAACACCATGAAGGCCTATATTGGCCAAAGCCTCTACGGCGACGAGATGTTCTACCGCATCGTCATGCAGGAGGACGAAGACTTGAAAAAAGTGAAAAATGAAAAATAAACAATAAATATATGAAGACTACAACACACAGAGCGAAATACGTCAGCCTATTTCTCCTCTTTGCTTTTTCATTGTGTGATTTCGCATGGGCACAGAAAAGCTCGCTGACCATCACCACGACGGGCCTCGACGAGGGTGTGAAGATAGTGGTCAACATGCCGCAAGGCAGCCGTCTGGTGCCCTACGACACCCTGATGCCCAACGACAAGGGGAACGTGAAGGTGGAGGTGGAGGCCGAGGAGCCCGTGTTCCTGGCCCTCACCCTGACGCTGCCGCAGACGCCTATGGTGCACGTCATCATGCTGCCCAAAGAGAAGGCCACGATGAAGATGGGATACGACAAGAGCAACAACTACCTGCGCATCAACGAGGTGAAAGGGTCGCCCAACATGGAGCTCTACCGGCAGTACAACAATCTGATGGACGACGCACGCACCGACCAGCGCCTGCAGGGCGGCATACCCACCATCATGGAGAGCCTCATCCGCAAGAACTCGTCGGTGCTGATGAGCGCTTTTCTGGTCACCTACTTTGAGAGTGCCTTCGAGCAGTATGCTCCGCTCTACAAGGAGGTGCGCGACGCCCTCATAGGACACTACCCGAACAACGAGTTTGTGCAGCACGTGAACCAGAAAGTCAGCACGGCCGTCATCGCCGGTATGGAGGCCCCCGACATTGTGCTGGCCGACCGCGACGGCAAGGACCGCAAGCTGAGCGACCTGCGCGGCAAGGTGGTGCTGATAGACTTCTGGGCCTCGTGGTGCCGCCCCTGCCGCATGGAGAACCCCAATGTGGTGCAGGCCTACCAGAAATACCACGACAAGGGCTTCGAGATATTCAGCGTGTCGCTCGACAACAACCGCGACGCCTGGCTGAAGGCCATCGACGACGACCACCTGGTGTGGCCCAACCATGTGAGCGACCTGCGCGGCTGGAGCTCGGCGGGCGGCAAGCTCTACGGCATCAGCTCGATACCCGCCACCGTGCTCGTCGGCCGCGACGGCACCATCTTGGCACGCAATTTGCGGGGAGCGGAATTGGAACAGAAACTAAAAGAAATATTCGGAGAATGATTACAACCACACAGATAGAAATGGCCTTGAGCCATGTGAACGACCCCGACCTCGGCCGCAGCCTGATTGAGCTGGGGATGATTGAGAATATCAAGATTGACGGCAAAAGGGTGAGTTTCGACCTGGTGCTCACCACCCCTGCCTGCCCCATGAAGAAAAAGATGAGCGACGACTGCATCGACGCCATCCACGACCTGGTGGACCACGACGCCATAGTGGAGATCAACCTCACCAGCAAACCGCAGCCCAACCCCAAGGAGGAGTTCAAGGAGGTGTTCGCACATATCGGCAACACCATTGTGGTGGCCTCGGGCAAAGGTGGCGTAGGCAAGAGCACCGTGGCGGTGAATCTGGCCATCTCGCTGGCCAAGACCGGTGCCCGGGTGGGCCTCGTCGACGCCGACATCTACGGTCCCTCCATCCCCATCATGCTGGGCGTTGAAGGCGAAGAGATTTACGGTCACCATGTGGGCGACAAGACCTACATGCTGCCCATCGAGAAATACGGCATCAAACTGATGAGCGTGGGCTTCTTTGTAGACCCCAACAAGGCCCTCGCCTGGCGCGGACCTATGGCCAGCGGAGCCCTGAAGCAGCTGCTGGGAGAGACCTGGTGGGACGAGATTGACTATCTGGTGGTCGACATGCCCCCGGGAACGGGCGACATACAGCTCACCTTGGCACAGAGCATCCCCGTGAGCGGCGCCATCATCGTCAGCACCCCGCAGCAGGTGGCGCTGGCCGACGTGGTGCGCGGCGTCGAGCTGTTCCGCAACGAGGCCGTCAACATCCCCGTGCTGGGCTTTGTGGAGAACATGGCCTACTTCACCCCCGCCGAGCTGCCCGCCATGAAATACTACATCTTCGGCAAGGGCGGCTGCCGGAAGCTGGCCGAGGAGATGAACAT
>JAFZKV010000062.1 GCA_017551765.1 Bacteroidales bacterium | reverse complement strand
GCTTACGCCCACGTCTAACCACTAACGCCCTTATCAGGGCTCTGTGTTCTTATCTTTTAGAACGACAGGCTCACCTTGAAGCCCGGAGTGAGGGCGGCGCCGGTAGTGGTAGCCAGCGGCATCTCGCGATAGTCAATTGTGGGCATCAAACCCAACTGTGTGCGGTCGCCGAGATTGAACGTATACCCGTTCTGCGCATTGAGGCGGCGCGCCGTAGCGGGAGCGTCAACCTGGCTCCATATCCAGAGACCCAACACACCAGCCCAACATAAAAAAGCAGCGTCATAACCGTCTATAGCAAAACCATAACCTGCACCGTTGAGCACCAACGAGCCCAGCAACATGCCAACGCCCTTGCCCACCTGTCCATTATATATCTGTCCGGCACCGGTGATAAAGAACGACCAAAGCCAAGCCGACGTGGGGTTCTTGTAACCTTCGCCGTAACCGCCACTGTAGTTGTTGTTATAGTTGCGTTGGGGGCCGACGGCCTCCTTGGTCATGCGTTCCACCTCCTCAATCTTGTAGACGAAGATATTGCCGTCAGCAGTCTGGATTTTAATGCTCACACCAGGCACCTGCTCGACAATGATACCACGCACCACGCCGCCATTCTTCAGATAGACGACATCCTTCATATTGTTCTGTGCCAACACACTGCCGCAGAAAAGAGCTGCCACCAGCAGCAAAAGAGAAAATACTTTTTTCATTTTCAAAACTGTTTTTTAGTCAACCCTACTCAATTGGGAGCCTGCTTTTCGGTGCCGCAGGCAGAGGGCCTTATCTCCCTGATTATTCGACTCAAGCGGACATAAAAGAAGCGTGTCCTCCTCAACGTTTCAATCTGGCCATTTTGAGGTCTTAGACTACCCTTATCATCCAAATCGCGCAACGTTTTTAAAGCACACGCCAAAAGGCGAGAGTGTCGCGGCTTGTTGCTGGATGATAAGTTTGAAGTTGTCTAAGTTCCAAAATTGGCCAGCTTGAGCTGTTCGCTTCCCTGTTTACATTATGTCCGGCATCTTACCTTGCCATTACTTCATAAGCATTACATATTCGTTACACTTCATTTTATTTAACTTTAATTATCAATTACTTGAACATCATTGTCCTTCGCAATCACAAGTGCAAATATACACATAATTCCCAAATAATGCAAATTAACCCCTCAAAAAATATATCGTGCACGACCTAAATCACCTTTTGGTCGTCCTGATTTTTAACTTTTAACTTTTAATTTTTAACTTTAATTGGCCCCCTTCTCGGACAAAAACAGGCACAAGCGCAACATTAGACCACTAATAACCACTGTATCAGAGCACAATACCCCATTTTAACATCGAATTGCCGCCGCATCCCCTCCGACTCTGGTCCGACTCAAGTCCGAGTCAACTCCGACTCATCTCCGACCACAGTCGGACAAAACACGGTGCATCTGCGGTGTTGATACGAATAGGTCGTGCACGACATAAATTGTCATTCAAGGGAAGGAAATGATTTTTTTCGGGGCGGTATGGAAAACATTTCGTATATTTGCAGAATGTATGTTGCCTCGCGCGCGAGGCAACATGCAAGTTATTAATTGGTTAGGAATAATAATATATTATAAAAATGGAGAAAAACAGACTCGTAAGGATTGCCATGCGTCTATGTGTGGCGTTGCTGCCGCTGGTGGCGGCGTGCCCGAAGGCCCAGGGTCAGGAGCGCGATGAGGTGCCGATGCCGGAAGTGAGCACCGACTCGGTCATGAAGCACATCATCGAATTGTCGTCGGAGACCTACGAAGGCCGTCTGGCCGGTAGCGCCGGCCACGAGGCGGCGGTGAAGTATGTGGAGCGCGTGCTGCGCCGCTACGGCGTGAAAGAGCTGAAGCAGCAACCCTTCGACGTGGAGTGCAACGAGGTGGAGAACTGCAAGTTCAACGTCTACATCCCCGGCAGCAAGGAGAAGCGCGTCTTCACGCTGGGCAACGAGTTCTGCTGCGCCGGCATGACGGGCCGCGGCTATGTGGACGCCCAGCTGGTGTTCTGCGGCTACGGTGTGGACAACGGTTTCTTCAACGAGTATAAGAGCGTGGACGTGCAGGGCAAGATTGCCGTGGTGCTCACGGGCCTGCCGTCGTGGCTGCCCGCCAGCGTGGGCGAACACTACCAGACGCTACGCGACAAGGCGCGCACCGCCGAACGGCACGGTGCCATCGGCATGCTGGCCGTCAACATCAGCCCCAGCTGCCTGCCCTATGAACCGCAGGGCAAGGTGTACTGCGGCGAGTTGCCCCACCTGGGCACCTTCCCCATCCTGCAACTGACGCACGACTGCGCCCGCGAGATATTCCAGGGCGAGGCCATGAGCCTCGACGACGCCATCAAGGGCATAGACAACGACCACCGCATCAGCTCGTTCTCGCTGCTGAAGAAAGGCGAGGTTGACGTCAACGCCCGCTACCGTCAGCGCGCCCAGACGATGAATGTGGTGGGCCTGCTGGAGGGCTCGGACAACGACCTGCGCCGCGAGATCATCGTGGTGGGTGCCTCGCTGGACGGCACCGGCATCCAGGGCGAGACCTGCCTCTTCCCGAGCGCCGACATCAACGCCTCGGGCGTGGCGGCCGTGCTGGAGACGGCCCGCGTGCTGAGCAACAAGGACTACCGTCCGAAACGCAGCGTGCTCTTCGTGCTCTTCAGCGGCAGCGAGCAGCAGTACCTCGGCTCGCGCGAGTTCCTGAAGCAGTATCCGCGCCTGGGCTTTGTGGAGGCCTTCATCAACGCCCAGAATATCGGCTGCGGCGACAGCCTGGTGGTGCTGGGCGACAACCGCTACCCCACCCTGTGGGAGGTGGCCCACAACCGCGACACTGCCGCCGACCGGCAGCACATCTGGACCAACGGCGAGAAGACCGATCCGCGCGGCGACGCACGCGCTTTCGACAAGCTGGGCATCCCCTCGCTGGTCATCACCACCCACAACGGGCTGCAGCACAACCATGTGTCGTCCGACATCTGGGAGAACATCGACCGTCGCATCCTGGGACAGGCCTCGCGTCTGCTGGCCGAGACGGTGGCCGAGTTGGGCGAAGGCCTCTACCAAGGCCGCGCACCAAAGAGCAAATCGCAGCGATTCAGAGAGTAGCGCATCAAGTTGTCAGTTGTCAGTTATCAGTTGTCAGCTGCCAACCAAAAGACTACAGTAATGCGAACATACAGCTATAGTGAACTACAGGTTTGGAAGAAAGCAATGGAGGTAGCCAAAGACATCTATTCCATTGTTAAGAAACTGCCACGGGAGGAATTATTCGCATTATCAGACCAAATGAGGAGATGCGCAGTTTCAATACCATCCAATATTGCGGAGGGGCATGAACGATCATCCAGTCCTGAATTCACTAAATTCCTCTCATACGCACAAGGTTCACGTGCTGAACTTGAGACACAATTACTCCTATGCATTGATATTGATTATTTAAAAGAAGACGAAGTAAATCCTGTATTGTATAAACTCCATGAGATTGGTAAAATGATCAACTCCCTCACTAAATCCATCCAACCTCAAAAACTGACAACTGACAACTAACAACTGACAACTTATGATAACCCTCTACAAAAAAGAACTCAGCAACTTCTTCTCATCACTAATTGGCTACCTCACCATCGCCGTCTTCCTGGTGCTGACGGGCTTGATGCTGTGGGTGCTCAAAAGCGACTTCAACATCCTTGACTACGGCTATGCAGGCATGGACGGCCTGTTCCTCATCGGCCCCTTCCTCTACCTGTTTCTCATTCCGGCCATCACCATGCGCTCGCTGGCCGAGGAACGCCGCTCCGGCACCATCGAGATGCTGATGACGCGGCCGCTGAGCGATTGGACCATCGTGTGGGCCAAGTTTCTGGCGGCTTGGACGCTGGTGCTCATCTCGCTGCTGCCCACGCTGGTGTGCTACTTCAGCGTGGTGGCCCTGGGCGACCCCGTGGGCAATATCGACACCGGCAGCGTGGCGGGCTCGTATATCGGTCTGCTGCTGCTGGGAGGAGCGTTTGTAGCCATCGGCCTCTTCTGCTCGTCGCTGACCAACAACCAGATAGTGTCGTTCATCCTGGCCGCCGTGCTGTGCGCCGTCACCTATCTGGGCTTTGAGTCCATCTATAACATGGGCATCCTGGGCGGAGCCGACCTGTTCGTGAAACGGCTGGGCCTGATGCACCACTACGACAGCATCAGCCGCGGAGTGGTGGACACACGCGACGTGGTCTACTTCCTCTGCGTGATGGCGCTGTTCCTGATGGCCACGCGTTTGGTACTGCAGAGCCGCAAATGGGGCGGCTGGGCCAAGCGCCGCAGCCTGAAGCGCAGCCATTGGATTGAGATGGGCGTCACGGTGGTGGTCATCGTTGCCGTCAGCATCATCAGCAACTTCCTCTTCCTGCGTTTCGACCTCACGTCGGAGCGGCGCTACACCCTGAGCAAAGCCACCAAGCAGATGCTCAAGAAGATTGACGAGCCGGTGCTCTTCCGCGTGTACTTGGAGGGCGACTTCCCGGCCGACTTCAAGCGCCTGCAGAACGAGACCAAGGAGATGCTCAACCAATTCCGCGCCTACAACAGCAACATCGAGTACGAGTTTGTAGACCCCACCAGCTTTGAGAGCCGCGAGGAGCAGCAGGTGTTCTATCAGAAGCTGGCCAACAAGGGCATACAGCCCACACAGATACAGAAAACTTCGGCCGGCGGCACCACCACACAGATTATCATTCCCGCCGCCGACGTCTACTACCGCGGCCGCGAGACCTCGGTGCAGCTGATACAGAACCAGCGCTATGTGAATGACGCCGACCTGCTGAACAACTCGATACAAAACCTCGAGTACGTGCTCAGCAACGCCATACGCGGCCTGGCTCGCGGCGAGAAGATGAGCATAGGTTTCCTGCAGGGCCACGGTGAACTCAACGGAGGCGTGCTGTACGACATACAGCGCTCGCTGCAGGAGTACTACAGCCTCGACTACGTCACCATCGACGGCCAGATACAGGCCCTCACAGCCCACAAGCAGAACAGCAACGACTCGGCCTATCACTTCTACAACCTCTTCGACCTGCTCATCATTGCCAAGCCCACGCAACCCTTCTCGGACCAGGACCTCTTCATTCTGGACCAATACATCATGTATGGCGGCAAGGTGCTGTGGCTCATCGACGCCCTCGACGCCGACCTTGACAGCCTGGCCGACCGCGGTCAGATGATGGCCACGCGCTACCCGCTGGGCATCGACGAGATGCTCTTCACCTACGGCGTGCGCCTGGGGGCCAACCTGCTGATGGACATGCGCTGCCGCCCCATACCGATACAGGTGGGGGTGGTGGGCGACAAACCGCAGATGCGCTTCTGTCCGTGGTACTACTTCCCCGAGATTGTGCCGCTGGCCGAACATCCCATCGTGCGCAACCTCGACCTCATCAAGACCGACTTCACAGGCAGCCTTGATCTGATTGACAACGACATACGCAAGACAGTGCTGCTCACCACGTCGGAGTACACACGCATCAAGAACGCACCGGCATTGGTGGACCTGGCCGACGCGCAGGCACAACCCGACCAACGCCTATACGGCAACCGCAACGTGCCCGTCGCCGTGCTGCTCGAGGGCGAATTTCGCTCGGCTTGGCGCAACCGTCTCTCGCCCAACTTCACCTCGCAGGCCGCAATGGGCTATCGCGAGTTGAGCGACGAGAACAAGATGATTGTCATTGCCGACGGCGACATTATACGCAACCGTTTCATCGCTGAAGAGGGGGCCGTGCTGCCGCTGGGCTACGACTACTACACCCAGACACAATACGGCAACAAGGATCTCATCCTCAACGCCGTCAACTATCTAGTGGGCGACGACGGCATGATGGCCTCGCGCTCGCGCAGCATCAAGTTGCGCAAGCTCGACGTGATGAAGGTGCGTGAGCAGCGCACCCTCTACCAGGTCGTCAACATCGTGTGCCCGCTGGTGCTGCTGGCGCTGGCCGGCACCGCCATCTACTTCATACGCCGAAAGAAATACCGCAAATGAAAAAGAAAAACCTAATACTCATCGCCGCCGCCGTGCTGGTGGCCGTCGCGGCTCTGATCATTGCGCTGCTTGGCTCGCGCAAGGCCACCTTTGACCAAGACTACCATGTGAAGGACATCGCCTCTGTGACCCGCATCTTCCTCGCCGACAAGCAGGACAACGAGGTGCTGCTTTCGCGCACGGCCGACTCCGCTTGGGTGGTCAACGGCACCTATGCCGCCAACCAGCCGCTGGTCGATCTGCTGCTCGAAACGCTCAACACCATGCGCATCCGCCAGCAGGTGAACCGCAATGCCGTGCCCACCATCATCAAGGACCTGGCGGCCCATGCCATCAAGGTGGAGGTCTACCAGCAGGTCTACCGTATCAATTGGTTCCACGGCAAACTGCGCCTCTTCCCGCACGAAAAGCTGACAGTCACCTACTTTGTGGGGCGCGAGACACAGGACATGATGGCCAGCTATATGTTCCGCGAGGGCGACAAAGTGCCCTATGTCATCCACATCCCCGGCTTCCGTGGCTTCCTGACGCCGCGCTTCGTCACCGACCCGCTCAAATGGCGCAGCCACAACATTGTGGACCTCAACGTGCACGCCATTGAACGCGTGGAGCTGACCATTCCCGACATGCCCGAAGAGGACTTTGCCATCCAGCGCGAGGGCCAGGGCTTCTACATGCAGCTGGCCGGCAACCGCCGCGCCGCCGGTTTCGATACTGCCCGTGTGGCTCAGATGCTCTCCTCGTTCACCTGGCTCAACTTCGACGAGTTTGCCGCCATCGTGCCCAATAGTTTCGCCGACAGCTGCGTTACCGGCACCCCGCGCACCATACTGCACATCACCGACACTGCCGGCCACACCACCGAACTGCGCACCTACATCAAGTACAACAACCCCGCAGATTTTGCCGCCATGCCCGACAGCGCCATGTATGAGGTCTTCGACCTCAACCGCCTCTATGCCATCATCAACAACCAGGATACGGTGCTGATACAATACTACAACTTCGACAACATACTCCAGCCGGCCAGCTACTTCCTGGGGCAGGAAAAACAACTGATTGCCCGATGAAATTCTTCAAGCAAGACACTGTATGGGTAGGCCTTGTGGCAGGCCTGGGCTCGCTGCTGGCAGGTGGCCTGCTGGTAGCAGTCTTGTTCGCCCTGACGGGCATCGCTTGGGAGGAGCACGCCCGCTGGTTCGGCTTTGCCTTCCTGCCTCTGCTGCTCATCCTGCGCACTTACGCCAAGCACAAAGAGCAGTTGACCGTCACCCGCACACTCATCACCGTGCTCTTTGTCACCTTCCTGGCTTTCATGGTGTTTCTCATCAAGAACCATCTGCTCATCGTCAAATGAGGTACTACATCATAGCAGGCGAGGCCTCGGGCGACCTCCACGG